>JAKALS010000001.1 GCA_021813145.1 bacterium | reverse complement strand
ATTAGCCCGTTATATCAATATATTCGTCACTTTGACGAACAAGGTGCCCCGTCTGGAGCGGGTGAAGGGAATCGAACCCTCGTATCAACTTTGGAAAAGTTGTGTTCTGCCATTGAACTACACCCGCAATAGCCCTATTATACTAAAATTTATTGCCCGGCTCAATTATCTTCCGATAGAAAACTTTTGCTCTATGTATTTTACCAGCTCAGTTATTTGCATCCACATAAATGCCCATCCCCATACCAAAAGCACTAAAGGCAATGGAACTTTAGACGGCATAAAAAGACCGGTAAGGGTAAGAATAGTGGCAAATGCTTGTGTTACAGAAGTCGCTATTATTACTTCTTTACTGGGTAAAAATTTAAACCATCGCTCTTTTGTTCTGGCTACATAAATAAGCATGTGTCCGGAAACTGTAAGCTTAAGGAAATACATAGTTTGTATCACTCCCCAGCTAAGATGCATAAAGTTTGCCATTATTACAAAAAGTATAAGGCTATTTGCGACTCCGACTAAACCATACGAGGAGCTGACTACAAACCTGTCTTCCACCTTTATTTTGGCCGGTCTTGTTGCTGTTTTAACTCTGTCAAAGGCAAGCGAAATAATAGGCAAATCGTTAAAAAGGGCAATTATTATAAGTTGAAGAGGAGTAAGAGGATATGCTCTGTAAAAAATTCCAAGCACAACTATAGTTACAACTAGCCTTAGGCTTTCCGATATCCTATAAACCGAATAGGAATAAATCCTTGCAAAAATTTTCCTTCCTTCTATAACAGCGTCTTTTATTACGGAAATTCCGTCCGAGAGAAGCACAATATCTGCCGTTGCCCTAAGAGCGCTTACAGCATTCTTAACCGCTATTCCGACATTGGCCTCTTTAATTGCCGGAAGGTCATTAACGCCATCACCATTAGTGGCAACAATAAAAAATTGCTTGGCGTATTTTACAAGTTTATATTTATCGTCCGGAAGTATTTCCGAAAAAGCCGATGTATTAAGATAGTAATCTTTTGTGATGTTATTCCAGCCCATTTTTTCAAGTTCGCTTTTTGTAATTACTTTTGTTCCTGGAATATTCAGCTTTTTTGACACTTCCATTGCTATTGCCTTGTTGTCTCCCGTAACCATAGCAACATCAATCCCATTTTGTTTCATAAATTCTATTACGTCTGCTGCGTCATCTCTTACCTCGTCAGACAAGGCAACAAGGCCTACAAGTTCCATATTTTCTTCTTTTGCACCTTTACTGATAGCAACCGCTAGAGACCTGTATCCTCCCTGCGCAAGGTCTTCTACGTCTTTATCAAAATTGTCAGAGGTCTTTTTATCGGCCTTCGAAAGACCTTTTATAATTTGCGGAGCGCCCAAAGACAGAAGAAATTTACTACCGTCCAGCTCAAAAGAAACGCTAGTTCTTTTTCTGACCGAGTCTGCGGGGGTAAAATCCAGTATTTTGTAATTTTCCTTGGAAATTTTCTCCCCGAGTGCTTTTTCCGAGATTGCATCATCTATAGGTGATTTCTCTTCTACAATCGTCGCCGGAAAAGCGTAGGACAAAACATTGTTTTTAGTAAATTCACCGTATGAGAATATATTTTGGACTGTAATTTTGTTTTTGGTAAGAGTGCCTGTCTTATCTGTAAGAAGCAAATTCACGTTTGCGAGGTCCTCCAGGGCGGAAAGTCTGCGTACAATCGCTTTTTTCTTTGCCAGTTCCAGCACCCCGAAGGAAATGATAAGAGTCATGACTGTCGGAAGACTTACGGGTATTCCTGCAATTACAATACTTAAGTCGAGCCTCAACAGATCTGTTAGCGAAACTTTTTCCAGAAGAAACACCAAGGACAAAAGGACTACCCCTCCGATACTTAATATGGAAAGGAATTTTGAAATCCTTATAATATCCTGCTCCAGGATACTTTTTTTTCTGGTTTTTTCTACGGAAAATATTGTTTTTCCGAAGTATGTATTTTTTCCGGTGGCCGTTATTTGTATTACGGCCTGACCCGTTTCTATAAAGGATCCTGAAAAAACTTTATCGTTCAGTTTTTTATCTTTGGGAAGCGATTCTCCGGTAAGCGCAGATTCGTTAATGCTTAAATTTTTAAGGCTTAAAATTACCCCGTCTGCCGGAATTACATCCCCTACGGTAAGCTTTATTGCATCTCCCTCAACAATATTAAAAGAGTCTACATCTTTCCAGTCGCCGTCTCTTAAAACCTTAACTATGCTTTTTAAATTACTGTTAAGTTTTTTTATTGCGTTGTCTGCTTTATTCTCCTGCCAGATAGAAACTCCGATATTGATAAACAAAAGAACGAAAATAAAGTAAAAATCAAATACCTTTCCGCTTAAAAGTGAAAGAATCGATGCTGCAATAAGCATTAAAGATATTGGAGAAACAAATTGTTTTAGTAATTTCTTAAATATGGAAGGCTTTTCTTCGGGGATTTCATTCGGTCCGTATTTTTTCAGTAATTGGATAGCTTCATCCGTTGTTAAACCTTTATAGGAAAAATCCATACCACTTTTTAGTATACACACTTTTTAAGCTTATTAAAAGCATTCGCTTACTGGTTTTTTACATATTTTTAGCTTTATTTTTAATTAACAATAGTAAATTAGAATAATGAAAAAGTTATGGCAAGTTTTACTGCTTTCGCTATTTGTAATAATTTTGATACTTATTAAGGTCGGCTCGCAAAATTCACAAGCCTCAAATATAATTTCCGCGTTAAATACAACCCCAAGTCCGACTCCATCATCTTCTTCTTTTGGAGGTAATGGAGGTTCTATATCTACCGCGCCAACGCCTACACCATATGTCCCGCCAAATCCTTTTAGCTACACTCCTTTACCCACAAATACGGGAGGACCGGAAAACGACATTTCCGAGGTTTCTTTCACAGAGAGCAGAAACACTGCCCAGATAGACGATTACATAACTTTTAATGTAACTATTCAAAACGTTTCTTCGCATGATAAAGTATTAAATAATCTTTGTTTCCAAAGTAGCGACGGTAATTTCGGATGCGTATGGAATATTCATCTGGCACCGGGCCAGACATATTCGGCTTCAAATGTTGGAAGCTGGACATCCGGTGGTACTAAAGATATCTGGGTAACATGGTCACAGGATCCAATAAACTCTTATCAGCCGTTGCGCTCAAAAACTCTTATGGTGAATATCTTGGGGTAGGGGAAGAAGTCGGAGTGAGAGGAATTGGACCTCCTACTTCTCGGTCCCAAACCGAGCGTTCTACCGATGAACTACACTCCGTAGTTTTGTGTGCCGCGAGAGAGAGTCGAACTCTCACGTCCTTTACGGACAAAGGCTCTTAAGGCCCTCGTGTCTGCCATTCCACCACCGCGGCGGGCCACTATATTTTACATTAAATCATATTGCGAGGCAATTCATAAATCATATTTAGAATTCTATTTATGAATGCGGAGGGGGAGTAATTCCTTCGGAAAGAAGCCCATAATCCAATAAATCTTTCATATCTTTAATCCTGTTATCGCTCCCAAGAAGTACTCCTATTATTTTATGGTTGTCGTATTCAAGATAAGTGACAAGACAAAGTCCGGCATCGGGCGTATAACCGGTTTTTACACCTTTAACTCCGGGATAACTTGTCAAAAGATTGGTTTCGTTCTCAAGATAGTATTCTTTGTGTGTCGATGTTGCGGGAATATGATAGTCAAAAGTGGACACAACCTGATCGAACAGGGGAAAATTTGTCAGAGCAAAATTTGTCATAACAAGAAGATCGTAGGCAGTTGTATACTGATCTCCGTCACCTTCAAGCCCTGTCGGATTTGTAAAATTTGTATCGGTAAGCCCTAATGTTTTTACTTTATTATTCATGGCTTTTATAAATGCCATTCTTCCTCCTGGGTATTCCCCGGCAATTGTTTCTGCCGCATCATTTCCCGAATGAAGAACCAACCCGTAAAGTAAATTCTTAAGACTTAATGTTTCTCCCGCCGAGAGTCCCATAGAATCTTCTCCTACAAGATCCGCCTGTGTTACCGTATATTTATCGTCTTTTTTAGGATTTTCAAGCGCAATAATAGCTGTCATTATCTTAGTGAGCGAAGCCATAGGCAGCCTTTTCTTAGGATTTTTAAGGTAAAGAAATTTTTTTGTAGTCATGTCGTAAACGAGAGCAGAAGTACCGTCCACCTGAGGCTCTTTAATAGAAGCGTGGACTGTATTAGTCAAATCGGGTAGCCAGAGGCTTAGGCTTGATACTTCGTTATTTTTAATCAGGTTTAAAAAATCGGGGATAGGGGAGAGTATTGTTGGTTTAACACCTTTAACTATAAATAACGGTCTTAGTGTAATCAAAATGGAAGGTATTATAAATAAAAGAAAAAGAAAAAGAAAAAGAAGTCTACCCTTTTTATCCATAAAAGACATTTTACAGCCTTTATTTATTGAAGAAAAGAGGCTAGTTAGGGTATAATTACCATATTGCCGAGTCGTCTAATGGTAGGACAACGGACTTTGGATCCGTTTATTCTGGTTCGAGTCCAGGCTCGGCAGCAATCTTTCGCTGAAGCTACCGACGTACACCCTATATTACCGTAGTCCCTGTTTGGTTGATATTGTTTTCTTGAAATTTAAATAATATAATCATGGGGATAATTATAATTTGGTAAAAAATTCAAACTGTGAATTCTTATAAAACTAACGCAAGAATAGCAGGAATATTATTCATAATAGCGACGGTTGCTAGTATTGCAGGTGGTGCAGTGGCCAATCCTATCATTAAATCATCGGAGCCTCTGGTAAAGATTGCTGCAAACCAAAATCAAGTTATTATAGGAGCATTATTAGGTTTTACTGCTGCTCTAACCTCAGCAAGTATTGCGCTTTGGTTGTATCCGGTTCTGAAACATTATGACGAAACGAAGGCGATAGCTTCGGTCGGATTTCGAATTATTGAAGGGATATTCTATTCGGTTGGTGCTATAATTCTTATCTTACTTGTTTATTTAAGCAAGCATGTTATTATATCGAACAGTGTAGTTGACGTATTACTTGTTACGCGTAATATTACCGGGTTTATCTTTGGTGCCACATCGTTTTCTGTAGGCGGATTACTATATTATTTTATTTTTTATAGATCTCGCCTTATTCCCCGTTGGTTGTCTGCTTGGGGGATACTTGGGGTAATTTTACTGCTGACCGCAATTTTTATAACAATATTTGCCAAGAAAAACTTTACTATCGAAGGCTCACTGATGATATTAGCATTACCTATTGCGCTCCAAGAAATGATTTTAGCAGTGTGGCTTATCGCTAAAGGATTTTCGGTTCAAAAATAGCATTTTTACTATAAGGCTCAAATGGTTCTAGACCGAGATGCTCAGCTGATTTAACAAGCCTAGACATAGGTAAAAAAGAAGATGCTTGAATTATCATCAAACACAATAAAGGCACTTGGAATATTTGGCAGGCTCTCGAAAGGGCAGGAAGACTATTTTGACTCTTTAGAAACGGAATACAGTAAAAAACCAAACAAAAGCCTTGGATACGATATTTTCAGGCATTTAACTCTTACTTTTATTCATGATGCTTCTGTAAGCGATATCCGGGAAGAGCTTGAACTCCTAAAAGACTTAAAGAAATTTTTACCTGTTAGGCTAAAAGCTAAAAGAGCATTTGTTAAAGATGAGGTAACAATGCCAGGAGCAGAACATATTGCGATTGAGTTTGAACTGGACCAGACCGGCGAACTGGTGGAATTTGTTAAAGGCCGTGCAGGCGATAAAAACACGGTTGCAACATGGTACACAAAAGTAGTCTGGTTTGTACCGACAAAAAACCAACAGAAGGTAATTGACGAACTTTTGGACTTTAAAGAATTGGTATTTAGCAACTTTTATCTTGTTGCCAATAAGCAAAACGATGAAAACACCATTTATACCACTAACAGCTTCTTTAGGTAAATCTAAAAAATTAAGCCGGAATCAGAAGTGATTTCGAAAAACAGAGTAAGTATTTTCTAAATAAAAAATAAATAAGATTAGCTATAATTCCGTAAAGTATTGTTAATTTCCAAAGATCTACAGAAGCAATTATATGTAAAACAGCGCTAAGCACCCTTATAGGTTGCGTGAATATAAAGTAAGAATTTATATGCTCCACCCGTCCAAGCACCATCCCAAAGCCGATAATAAAATTAAATAGAATAACCGAATAAATCTGTTTTTTAAATGAAAAATGCTTTGTATGAATAATACTTTCAAAAGGTAAAAAGCCGAAAATAAACGTCAAAATTCCTATAACTTCAAGAATAAAATACTGGATAACGAGCGATAGATGTGCCAAGCTGCCGGTTGTATTCCAATGTAGAGCTACTCTGCTTAAATCTGTAAATATATAAATTGTGTTTGGGAAAAACAAAAGCCACAAAACGCCAAATAAAACCCTGAAATAAACATTTTTGCTTTTTAAATACAATAAGGCGAAGAGAAGTGCAACAAATGCGGGAACCGTATGGGACCACGGAATTCCATGAATTAACTGGAACATTTTTTTATTATAAACTTTCTAAGCAAGAAAAAGGGGGCAGATTGCAGATGCAATTAAATAAAAGCTGTTATTCAAAATGAATTACAATAGGACATTTAAAATAAAAGACGGTATACTAAATAAATGAGTAAAAATATTCTTATTTCTATATTTTCGCTTATTTTCGCTCTATTCTGTCTCATTTTATTCTATATCCATCCCCGCCTTTTTTATATGCCATATCTGGCTACAATATTTGCTCTAATACCATATTATTTATCTATTATTCAAGCTTTAATTAAAAAACAACTTGATTTGTCACTACCACCTATAATCACTATATTTCTACTCTTATATTTAAACAAAGGTAACATTGCACTTTTTTTTATAGTTATTATTCTCTTAGGACATCTTTTTAAAACCGTTATATTGGAAAAAGTTAAAGCTTCAATTACAGATATCTCTAACAAGCTTCCGAAAACGGCCATAATCAAAGAATCGGAAAAAGAAATAGAGGTAGAAATTAAGGATATTAAACCGGGAGATGTCCTTGTTATAAAAAGCGGTGATAGGGTTGCAACCGATGCGGTGCTTTTAGCAGACCACGCTTCCCTTGACGAATCTGTTGTTACAGGTGAATCAAAACCGATACAAAAGAATAAAGGAGATAGGATCCTTGCTGGATCTATTAACGCCGGTGATTATTTTGAAGCAAAAGCTTTTTCAACAGCAGCAAACTCAACTCTTCTTCAAATTCAACATCTGGTCTCAGAAGCTCAAAATGAAAAAGCTCCTCTTGCTCATATTGTAAGCAGATATGCATGGATGACTACTATATTCGCTTTTATGGGAGTTATTATCATTTATGTTTCAACGCATAACATCTTACAGGCGCTTTCTTTCTGGATTGCAGTTGTTCCAGTTATTTTTGCCATTATTGTTCCTGTTGCTACGACCATTGGAATCACCATTCTTGCTAAATTTGGAGTTTTGGTAAAAAATAGCCCGGCCTTGGAAAATCTTACTAAAACAAACACCTTCCTCTTTGATAAAACGGGAACCGTTACAAAGGGGAAACCGGAAGTTGAAGAAATTCTTCAAATTGATAAAAAGAAAGAATATATCCTACAACTTGCAGCAAGCATTGAAAAGTATTCCAATCATCCGCTTTCAATTCCAATTATTAATAAAGCAACAGCAGAGAAGCTGAAACTTTCTCCGCTTAATAATGTTAAAACTCATGTAGGCAAGGGAATGACAGCAAAACTTGGTAAAACAAGCGTTTTTCTTGGTAATAATGAACTTTTACAAGAACAAAATGTTAAGCTCACAAATAAAATCAAATATACTCTTGATAAATGGGAGAGAAAAGGGGCAACTCCTGTATTCATCGGTGAAGATGCAAAACTTATAGGAATAATATTTTTGCTTGATAAACTGAGACCGGAAGCAGGTCCATTATTTAATAACTTAGATAAACTTGGATACGAAACTATCATTGTTACAGGGGACAAAGAAGAAGTTGCAAGGGAAATTACAAAAGATCTGCCAGGTGCACGTTTTATAGCGGATGTTACCCCCGAAGGTAAAGTAGCAGAGGTGGATAAAAAATTACATGAAGGGAAAAATATTGTAATGGTAGGAGACGGTATTAACGATGCTCCGGCTCTGGCTAAGGCGCAGGTCGGCATTGCAATGGGTGGAGGTGGCGTAGATTTAACCTTAAACGCTGCTGATATCGTGTTATTGAATAATGACATTTGGTCGATTCCAGCAATGATTACGATATCTAAAAAAACCTTTCGTATTATCAAGCAGGACGTATTTATGGCAACAGTAATTCATGCTCTCGCGGCTATTTTGGTACTTGCGGGAACTATTACTCTCATTCAGACTACACTTGTCCATGAGGTATCGTCTGTTCTTGTTTTAGTTAATACTCTACGTCTTTTTCGGGTTAAAAATAGTTAATATATTTTGCAAAAACAAAGTATTAAAAATGTTTGATTTAAAAAGAAAAAGGGGGCAGGTTGCAGATGCAATTAAATAATCCGTAAAGGATTAGATTTTTGCATAAAGCAAACTACCCCCACTTTGAACATCAATTGGACCGTCTCCGCAGAGATAAATCCCAAAGGGACTAACTTCCACGAAGAAGGGAAGAAGAGCTCAGGCCATTTTGGTGGTCATCTTATTAACCGCTATTGGTTAATAGAATAACCGCCTTATGGCTGTTCTCCTAGAAGATTAGCTCCTGGCTGTAACCGTCCTCCTGGTTATCAAGATCAAGCCAAAAGCACCTGAAAGCAGAAATACTGCGATCGGCAAGGCGGGATCACCGTTTCCTCCATTGGAAGAATTGGTAACCGTCGTTGTCGGAGGCAGGGTTCCTGTCGGAGTGTGCTTAGGCGTCGGCGTTACAACTGGAGTCGGTGTTGATACCGGTGTCGGTGTAGCGACGGGCGTCGGCGTAGGGCCTGGTGTACTCGTCGGAGAGGGAGTCGGACTCGGTGTCGCAGGCGGCGTTGTTGGTGTTGGTGTCGGAACAGGCGTCGGCGTAGGTCTCGGTGCACAAAGGCCCGAATTGAGCTTAATGCTCCCAATGCTCGATTGGTCAGAAGACCATCGGACAAAGATCGAGCCTGTAGCAAGCGCTGCTGGACTTACGATGACAACAAGAGTGTTGTTGCCTTCAACTCCTGAAACAGTTGTCCAACCGTCAGACCTCAGGTTTGCTTCGCTTGTTGCGAACTGCCAGTCATAGCTGTAGCTATTTTCCGGCCCCTGAAGGTAGACGTTGAGCGTGATATCGTAGTAGCCCTGGTACTCCGAAGACGTAAGACACTTTACAAAAGTGACTACCGGCGGCGGTGTGATTGTTGCCGTTGGTGTCGGAGTCGGAGTGACTGTCGGCGTAGGTGTTGGAGTTGGAAGGGGGCAACTTACCCAGAACATCTTGTGCTTGACGTTCTGATCATTGCGTCCATTCCAGTCCAGCCTGTAATGCCCGTTTGGCAAACCGTATACAGGACTCTGCCAATAGCCTTGAGAGTTGGCGGTGTAGGTAAAAGGACCCTTCACTACGGGATGAGCCGGGTATGTCGGATCCCAACCTTCAATCCACCAAGTCTGCTGCTGTCCAGAATCGAAGTTGGTTCCCGAAACAAAAAACTTGCAGACGTGAGGATCATTTTCAGGTCCGCCGTAAATGTCGCCTGGAGCTGCATTGATCTTCACGTCGCCGTTGTTGCCGGGTACGACCTGAACTTGAAGGCTGTTTGAGCTGTTTCCGCTGGCGTTCGTGTTTCCCGAGTTGCTGCCTGACGAGTTGTCTGCCTGAGTGGTCGGATTCTTGTCGTGTCCCTTGGCCTGGCCGTTGTTGGAATGGTCATTCTTGGCAAGGGCAATACCCGAAAACGCAAGCAGAAGAACAAGTACTGCGGTAAAGACTCCTACGAATGATTTTCGGATCATCTCTTCCTTTCCCCTCGCTTGAGTGACGGTTTAGGTGAGATTTCCGATCTCCTTACTCCTTTCTTCTAAATAAAACTATCAATTGATAGCGCTCCGGACAATAATTCAATTACTGTACAGGGCGCTATCAACAATAGCTCTATCCTTCATCGACTTTTCAAAGAACAAAGAATTGTAAAATCACAGTTTTGGACGCGATGTGTCCTAACTGAAAAATTGCTAAAGGATATTATCAGAAATTTCTATAGGCTGCAAGTACAAGGCTAAACGGTTTCCAAATTAAACGGGTTTTTGAGGATTTAATTTTCCTGCATCTTTTACAATTCTGTCTCCGGCCTTAAATTGTTCCCAAATTTTTCTACCTACCCTTATGTTTTTTTGAGTACCGTTATCCAATTTTACAAGAATAAAATAAGAGGTACTTGAAAAATCGCTCGCACCTTCTATTTCCTTTGAACTCTTTGAAATCACTATTCCTTTCCACGCCTGTTTCCTCATGTTGGAAAACATAACCCAAACTATAACACCGCAAACGGCAAGAGTAATTACCGCTGTGGCAACCGATACAATAAGGCCCGTACTCATTTTCTTAAGTATAAAAATGGAACTTGAGAATTGTCAATAGGAAATTGTGATTGTAATCACAAAACAGGTTAAGGAGTTTTAAGCTTTTCCTCTCTTAAGAAAAATCTCTTGTATAAATAAATATTTGCTGCCATTACGACTCCGTACATATAAAAAGGAATTGCGATATAAGACATAGAGGAAAATAAACCTGCTGAAACTTCTGTAGCGATAGAGGAGCCGCCTAAACGTATTACTTGATTTATTCCCAAAGCCCTGCCTCTTTCCGATTCTTCGACAAGCGATGTTATCGCTGTTTGCTGAATGGGAACTGCCATGACTCTTAATGCCGGAGTGAATATGTAAACTAAAAGGGCAAAGGGTAAAAATTTAACGAGCGGCAAAGCAATCAGCAGAATAACGCTTACTGCCCTTGAGTATGTAATACTTTTTACAAAACCGAATTTTCTGTCAAGATAAGGCGCTACTAAAAGTGAAGTAGCTGCTATTGTTCCGCTTATAAGCGCATAGAAAGACATGCTTGTTTCGGGTACCCTATAAACAATAATAAAAAAAGGTATGAGGAAAGGAGTTATAAGGCCTTGTGATACACCGTTTAATAAACCTGTTATGGTAAATTTTCCGATAGTTATTTTACTCTTTAGCTTTCTTATTTCCCCTTTTATTTTTGGTGCCTCCATAAAAAACAGAATGACTGTTCCTATCAAAGAGATCACCCCTGCCAATAAAAATATTTCCCTTGTGGGAAAAAATCTTACAAATATTGTACCTATTGCTGCAGTAATTCCATTGATGAAAGCGAAGCTTGAATAATAAAAAGTTCTTTTCTCCGAAGGGGCAAGATCTGCCAAGACGGTATTCTGAATAGGTTGAACGCTTCCGCCTATTCCACCGCCCGCCATAGACCCCGTAGCGGAAAATCCGCCCAGGATTGCTGCGATAAATAATGTAGAACTAGAGGTAGAAGTCCAAAGAAGAAGACTTCCTAAAGGAAGTAACAATGTTGCAAGAATTAAAGTGTTTTTTCTTCCCCAAATGTCCGTAATGGTACCAAAAAAAAGTCCGAAAATAGCAGTAAAAAAAGTGGCCACTGCAAAAATACTTCCCAAAAATAAGGCAGTTTGATGTAGCTCGTTAAGAACCAAATAGGGAAATGCTATAGCAAGCATTCCGGCCGATAAACTTCTACTAATTCTGGATAAAAGAAGAATACTAAGCGATGCTTTCGGGTTTTTAACCATGAATTACATTATATTCGCTTTACCTTACTCTTACAAATATTTTATTATGTGATGTTATAATCGAAACATGAAGGCAGCTGTTCAGATTCCCATTTTTAACTATGAACCCTTGAGGGACAAACTTATTAAGATCGTGCAGACGGCAGAAAGTGCAGGATTTGATGCCATAGCAGTAATGGATCACTATTTTCAAATACGCAATGTCGGAGTGCCCGAAGAGCCGATGCTAGAAGCATATACAACTTTAGGATTTATAGCAGGTGTAACAAAAAAAGTTAAACTTGGCACTCTTGTTACGGGAGTAATTTACAGAGAGCCTGCTTTTCTTCTAAAACAGATAAATACCCTTGATGTCTTATCTAACGGAAGGGCGTTTTTAGGAATAGGAGCTGCATGGAATGAAGAAGAATCAAATGCCCTGGGGTTTAAGTTTCCTCCATTAAAACAAAGGTTTGAGATGCTCGAGGACGTGCTGAATCTTGCGATGCAGATGTGGAGAGACGATACAAAACCCTTTAATGGAAAGCAGTACGAGCTTCCGGAGCCGATGAATCATCCTCTTCCCGTTTCAAAACCCCATCCCTCAATTCTTATCGGGGGCGGAGGAGAGAAAAAGACGTTGCTTCTTGTAGCAAAATATGCAAATGCCTGCAATCTTTTTCCCACTCCAGAATTGGAACATAAGCTTGAAGTACTAAAGCAGCATTGCAGAGACGTGGGGAGAAATTATAAAGAAATAGAAAAAACAGTAATTGCACCTGTTTCTATGACACAACCTACGGAAGAAATAATAGAGACTTGCAAAGGCTTGGCCGAAAAAGGAATAGATAAAGTCTTTTTTTCTATACGAAAAGAAGAAGATATTGATGCGCTTGAAAAATTCGGAAAAGAAATAATTCCGCAAATAAAAGACCTTTAGTAATATTGCCTCTTTTCATACAATTATTCGGTGCTATAATGGCCCGGTGAAGTTAAGCTACGCCCAAGTATTCTCCTTTTTAATAATCCTTTTTTCCTTTATGCTGGGTGCTTTCTTTTATCCGAAGATGCCCGCTCTAATGTCTGCGCATTGGAATTCTCAAGGAGATATAAACGGATATCTTCCGAAATTTTGGGTGCTTTTTACGATACCTTCTCTTTCTTCCGTTTTGTTTATTGTTTTTATTATTATTCCCCAGATAGACCCCATAAGAACAAACATAAAAAAATTCGGCAAATATTTTAACGAATTTGTGTCTGGCGTATTGCTTTTTCTTTTTTACATTTATTTACTTCAGATAATTAGAAATCTCGGATTTATTTTTAACTTTATGAGGCTAATTTCGCCCGGATTTGCAGTAATGCTATTTGCAACGGGAATCCTTATGAAAAATTCAAAACAGAATTGGTTCATAGGTGTTAGAACTCCCTGGACAATCGGAAACAAAAAGGTATGGGATAAAACAAATACACTTGGAGGGGATTTATTTCAATTCAGCGCCGTCCTTTCTCTCGGAGGGACTCTTATGCCTCAGCTCGCCTTACTTTTTATTTTTTTACCGGTTATTTTTTCTTCTTTTTATACTATTTATTATTCCTATAGAGAGTATAACCGTGACGTTAAAGCCTTTGAATAATCTTCAGTTATTCTTCAATAAAAATTAATATAATAACTTTGTGCAAAGAAGAATTTTACTATTAATTTCTTTGATTTTTATACTGATTCTTTTGGTGTTAGTTGCAGACAAAACCGTTGTCAAAACTTCTCAAAATCCCCAAGTTTTAAAAGCTACGCCTTCTGCTTTGGCGGTCAATACCTCACTTAATCCGCTTTCTATTTCGGCAATGAGAGAAAAATCTTATCCGGGAAGCGATATTAAAATTGTGCAAACTCTTTCCCCGGGCAGTAATTATAACCAATATATTGCCTCCTACCAGTCGGATGGACTCACAATATACGGACTGTTGACTGTCCCCATGGGTCAGCCGCCAAAGGGAGGTTGGCCTGCTATTATTTTTAATCACGGCTATATACCACCCGAGCAATACGTAACTACCCAAAGATATGTTGCATATGTTGCCGCTTTCGCTGAAAACGGTTACGTAGTATTTAAATCGGATTATAGGGGAAACGGGAATTCGCAGGGTAATCCGGAAAGCGCATATTTTTCTCCGGCTTATGCAACCGATGTCTTGAATGCTATTGCATCTGTCAAAAAACTTAGCTATGTTAATCAGAATAAAATTGGAATGTGGGGACATTCTATGGGCGGAAATATTACTATAAGAGCACTTGCCGTAGATCCTAAAGACATAAAAGCTGTGGTAATCTGGGGCGGGGTAGTGGGCGATTATAATGACATTATTTATCACTGGAGAAGAAGCGTTCCGTATGTTCCCTCCACAAAGGAGCTTGCCAACCGGAATATGGGCAGACAGAAGCTTTTATCCGAATACGGAACGCTTTCCCAAAACCCTACGTTTTGGAATTCCATAGACCCAACCGCACACCTTTCTTCAATTACTGCTCCTGTGCAGTTAGACGTAGGAGGCGCAGACCAGGAAGTTCCTGTTGCCTTTTCCCAAAGTCTTTATCAAAAACTTAAATCCATGAACAAGAATGTTGAGTTCTACGAATATCCCGGTTCTGACCATAACATATCACAGGGATTTGATCTCGCAATGCAACGTTCATTAAACTTTTTTAATAAATACTTAAAATAGCCGACCATATACTATTTACTAACGGGTCCTTCCTTCTTGACCTTAGCTAAACTTTATGAGAAGCTAAAATAATGGAGCCCGTACCTCAAGCACCTATATCTCCAACTTCACTTCAAACAGAAGTTCCGCAAGCGCTTATTACGGATAAGGTATGCCCGTTTTGCCACATAGCACTTAAAGACGACTATTATTTTTGCCCTAATTGTGGAAAAAAATTAAAAGATCCCCCAATGACTGCTGCAAAAGAGATAGGAATTTATCTTCTAAGCGTATTGCTTCCTCCCTTAGGCTTATGGCCGGGTATAAGATATATATTAAGCGGGAATGCGAAAACAAGAAGAGTAGGGTGGATTGCCGTGGGACTTACGGTACTTGCTACAATCATTACTATATGGCTCTTTATGGGCTTTATGAATGGTCTTACTCAAGGACTAAATTCATCACTAAACCAATATCAAAGCCTTGGCGGATATTGAAATTTTTTTAAAACTTTATTTATAATAAATTATGTTCATAAGTTATATCGGCTATACCGCAGCGGTCTTAACTACGGCTTCTTTTATTCCTCAGGTTTATAAACTTTGGAAGACTAGAAAAACAAAAGGGCTTTCGCTTCCCATGTATCTTATTTATGGAAGTGGTGTATTCTGCTGGACTTTGTATGGATTTATGCTTAAAGATATAGCAATTTTAGCAGCAAATGCCATAACCCTCGTCCTTGTACTGCCAATTCTTTTTATGGAAATCAAAGACAGAAGCCGCTAATTTTTCTTACCCATTATTTACATCTTTTTTGTTTCAATCTTAAATTGGATCGCTACAATCGTGCAGGAGGTGAAAAAAATTGAAAAGCGTTTTATTATCACTGGCAGCAATCGGATTTGCTTTTCTCGTTACGATAGGTGTTGCAATGGCTCAAAGTCCTAGCCCAAGCCCTAGCCCAAGTTCAACGCCCGCTTCAGGAGTCCAAGGCGCACCTAACACGGGAGGGGGTTATCTAAAGTAACTTCTTACAGTAAAACGGGCGCGAAAGCGCCTGTTTTCTGATATTCAGTAATATGAGAAGATTGTTTTTCTTATCTCTTGTTGCGGGCCTTTTTTTAGGTCTTTTATATGTCTTTCATTTTAATAGAACTTATAGCGTGCCCTTTCGCCCGTTAGGTTCGGGGAATCCTGTCCCGGTCGTTTATTCTCCTCCAAAAACTCTTAAAATAAGCTCTATAGGGGTTAACGCAAATGTAGAGGCCGTGGGCCTGGACTCACAAAAAAGAATGGGAGTTCCAAGTACCTGGGGAGATGTGGCCTGGCTTAAGACAGGTTATTACCCGGGCCAGACGGGAAATGCCGTAATTGACGGACATCTCGATTCGGCAACTGCTCCTGCCGTTTTTTGGAACTTAAGTAAGTTAATTCCCGGGGATAAAATTCAGGTAACCGACGCGAACGGAAAGACTTTAACTTTTATTGTTACAAGAAAAGCTGCTTATCCCTATAACAATTTTCCTATTAATGAAGTATTTGGAGCTACCGATAAACCTATGTTGAATTTGATTACCTGCGACGGGTCATGGGATCCCTACAAAAAGATATATTCCGACAGGTTGGTGATTTACTCCGAATTATTGGGCACCGGCAATAACAAATAGCGATATTGCTCTCAAAGAGTCCCCGAAATAGCCTCCTGAACCTTGCTGGGTTAGGGCATTTATTGATGAGTTTGCGTAAGAAGACGAAGGATTTGCCTGACCAATGGCTGCATAAGCAGCAAGAAATGTGGCATCTATATAACTTGTAAGTGGAGAGCCTGAAAGGGAATACCCGCTCTTAAGATTTGCTACGCCTACTCCCGATACAAAACCGTATTGTTTGTTCAAAATATTTAAAGATCCCTGGCTGTTGTTCCATTTATAATCCATAAGCATCCTTATGGGATTTCTTACGGCATCGTAATAGAATCCGTCAGGATACTGATCCCATGAGATAGAAGGCTGTGAATAGTCCGCATTTAGCCAGTCTGGAACAAGACCTGTCGACTGATTTGCCGCATTTTGAAGCCAGGAGAGATTGGCATTAGCTACATCATTCCATTTGGAGTTTCCGGTAAAATTTGCAAACGCTCTGTAATAGGCAGGCGCAAGATAGGAAGGATTCATTATTTGCGTAGTTCCCCAATTATCTCCTGGATTTATTAAATTTGACGATTGAACTTCGGTATTCATCATAGCCGAAATTAATCCGTTCGCAGCGAGGCCGTATCTGTTACCCGGCCATTTTGAATGAGCTCTTAAAAGTGCGTATGCCATATCCTCATCTGCATCAGTCGCAGAGCCCTGGCCTATTACACTTCCTGAAGAATTTATCTGCCAGTTCATAAGACCTTTTGAGTCCAAATAGTTTTTTCCGTAATTCCAAAGACCTTGGAAAGTCTGCTGATCGCCTGCAAAATAGCTCAGAAGCATTCCGTATCCTATTCCCTCCGAGACCGTATCGTTATTGTTCTGAGGCCTGACGACTCTAAGCATGTTTCCTCCGGCACTCTGTACATAATTTGATTTCCATGAATTATAAAAAGAGAGAGCCTGGGATTCAACGGCAGAGTTTACATTATTTTGCGAAGGGGTCGGAGCCTGAGAGGACGGTACGGAAGAGACAGAAGTTGGAGTTGGAGTAGGGGAAGGCGTCGGATTGGAGGAAGACACGGGCAAGGCCGAAGAACCAGCAGTAAAAGTAAATAAATTATTGTTCCATGAATAATTTGAAGCCCAGCCGGGGGTAAAAAGACCAAGTTTTAAAGTGTAATTTCCGGAAGAAAGAGGAGAAGTCTTTCCGCTTATTGAATTTCCTCCCGTGTTTGTAAAAGTCTGCCAAACTTTCTGATTAGACGAATTATAAAGCTCCAAGTCAATTATATTTCCCGATGGAACGGTGGTTGAAAGATTAACGTTTATATTATATTCGGAATTAGAAGCAGGCGTAACCGTAACAGAACCGTTGGACTGAGTCGGTAAAGAAGATGGACTTGGAGCCGGTGAAGGGGTCGGGCCGGGCGTGGAGGAAGCCGGCGCGGGCGTAGGAGACGGGCTCGGTACGGGAGTTGGGGAAGGCATAGGCGCAGGGACAGGAGACACAGAAGGAACGGACTGGTTTAAGGTTGTATTAGCGGGTACGCTTAATGCTTGAAGCGCCGGATACCAGGCTAAATTTGAAGCCCAAAATGGAGTAAAAATTCCTGCGCTCATAGTATATTGACCGTTTGGAAGAGAAGGAGTCGTAGCCGTATAGCTGTTTCCTCCATTTGCTGTAAAACTTTGCCAAACCTTATTGCCGGATGAGTCTTCTATTTCCATATCTATTATATTTCCAGAAGGTACATTTTGTGAAAAGTTAAGAGAAATTATAAAAGAACTCTGGGAATTGTTTGTAATCGCAACCGAGGGGGCTTGCGGAACTGCAATTATAGTATATGCATTTGAATACCACTCGTAGTTAGATCCCCAAAATGGAGTAAATAACCCTATAGATAAGGAATAACTCCCAGAGTTAAGAGAAATCGTTTTTGCGGTAACCGTGTTTCCCCCCTGGGATGTATAGTATTGCCATACTCTTTGGTTCTGTTGATTATATAGTTCAAGATCAATTATATTTCCCGATGGAACTTGGTTTTGAAAATTTACAATTAGATTATAAGATGAATCGGAGTTTTGGGAAGAAGTAACTGACAAGGGATAGGAAGCGAATACCTTAGAGAGAAAAAGATTTTGAGTTAAAAGAAAAATAATTGCTAAAATTGGTATGGTTAAAAGCCTTTTAGCTTCTGTCTTTATCATGGCAGAGGGCACAATTTAACACGGGTACTAAAATCTGTCAACCCTTTTTAGCAGGAATTATTAAAATTCTGTAAAAAAGTTGTAAGAAATATGTCTGGAAAAGCCAGTTATTCTTTGCTAAAATGCAATTTGGCGGGTAAAATGAGCAAAATCTTTATAGGACTTAATCATTTTTTATATAAACAGATTTTTAAAAGAATTTTATTTCTTACTAATTCCGAATTTATACATGAAGGCTTAACAGCATTCGGTGAATTATTAGGAACCGTTTATTTCTTTAACTTCTTAATTTCCAAATTAATAAAAATAGAAGATAAGAGTCTTGAACAGAACGTGATAGGAATAGAATTTAAAAATCCGGTAGGACTTGCAGCCGGTTTTGATTATAATGGAAAACTCACAAAAGTTACTTCGTCGCTCGGATTTGGGTTTGAAACGATAGGCACCATAACAAATAAGCCTTACGAAGGAAACCCCGGCCCAAGGCTCGGCAGACTTGTTAAATCGAGAGCTCTTATGGTTAATAAAGGTTTTAAGAATCCCGGAATTGAAAAAATCCTGAAGAAACTGAAAAAATCAAAGTTTTCTATTCCTGTCGGAATCAGCATAGGAAAAACCAATACAACAAAGCACATGACCCAGAATGAGGCAGTTAAGGACATAACGGATACATTTATCAAGGCGGAAAAATCAAGAATTAAATTCTCTTACTATGAACTTAACATCAGCTGCCCGAATCTGTACGGAGATATAAGCTTTTATCCTCCCGAAAATCTCGAAAATCTCCTAAAGGCGTTAGCTAATTTAAAACTGAAAAGGCCCGTTTTTATAAAAATGCCGATAGAAAAAACAGATAAAGAGATAATTCAAATGCTTGATGTGATAACTAAATTTCAGGTAGTAGGAGTAATATTCGGTAATCTGCAAAAGGACAGGAAAGATCCAAGCCTTGATAGGGAGGAACTAAATAAATATAAAATAGGATTTTTTAGTGGAAAACCTACGGAGAAACGTTCGAATGAACTTATAAAACTTGCTTATAAAAAGTATGGGAAAAAATTAATAATAATAGGGTGCGGAGGTATATTTAACGGCAAAGACGCATATAAAAAAATAAGACTTGGGGCAACACTTGTCCAGTTTATAACGGGAATGATCTTTGAAGGCCCGCAATTGGCAGCACAAATTAATCTTGAGCTAATTGGGCTTTTAAAAAATGACGGATACAAAAATATCGCAGAGGCTATAGGAATAGATAACCGATGATTACAGAATTGTTTTGATATTTAATGATTTGTAACCGACAAAGAGTATTGCTATAATTTAACCATGGCTGCTAGAAAAACCGAAACGAGAAAACTATATAGATCGGAAACAGACAAAATACTTGGGGGAGTTGCGGGAGGGCTCGGGGAGTATTTCGAGGTAGATTCTACGTTACTGAGAATAATATTTGTCCTCTTAACAGTATTTGGCGGCTCTGGAATTCTAATCTATCTCGCACTCTGGATTTTAATACCATCCGAAGGTCACCTTGGAAAAACATCTGATTACACAATAAAAGCCAATGCAAAAGAAATGAGCGATAAAGCAAAAACATTTGCAAAAGAATTTAAGGGCGCAAACAGGGAGACTAACTGGCTAGGTATAATAATAGTGGTAGTCGGGATTTTATTCCTTACAGATAATTTAGGTTTCTTAAGATTTGGATTATTCTGGCCTTTGATACTAATAGTATTTGGAATATTTTTATTAACGAGGGAAAAATAATGGCGAAAGAAGAAAAAATAGAAGAAACTGAACCGGTCTATGAATTTCATTATAGGAAGCATAGTTCTCATTTAGGAGCTTTCTTTTTTATTTTCATCGGACTGGTGTTACTTTTGAGTAATCTCGGCCTACTTTCTTCGGACGTTTGGAACCAGTTATGGAAATTTTGGCCTTTATTAATTGTTCTTTTGGGTGTACAAATGTTATTCGGAAAAAGTTCCCTCGGAAGGCTTATGGTTACTCTTTTAACGCTTTTTATACTCGCCGGGGTTTTAGCATATGTTCTAATCTCAAACGGTCTCCTTGTTCTTCCTCCGCTCCCTCCAATCCGCTGAACAAGAAATCTAACTTAGACCTAATTTAATAAATAGAGTTTAAACAATAGGGTAACAACTGAACTTTAGGACTATCTTCTGATATAATAAATTTCAAGCTCTGGTGCTGGAATCGGCAGACAGGCTAGCTTCAGGAGCTAGTGCCAGCAATGGCGTGGGAGTTCAAATCTCCCCCAGAGCACCAAAAGGAGTTAAGAATCTGGAATCTGGAATCTAGAATTAAGAATTAAGAATTGATATAATTTCCTAGTTCTTTAATGCGGATGTGGTGAAACTGGTATACACGCAGCCTTGAGGTGGCTGTGCCGTAAAAAGCGTGGAGGTTCGAGTCCTCTCATCCGCACATTTGACGCGCTTTGCCCGCTCAGCGCGATTTTATTATCCTCATTTGACATAGCTTTAACATTTTGGTAGACTTCCCGGGTTTGCGCAAAATTGCGCACTTATGGGACTACAATTTACGGCAGGAATAATAGCTCTCGCTTTAACATTCCTCCCGCTGCACAATCTGCCTGCCCGACAGATTAAACCAAATTCACAATACCAGGAGAAAAAGGTTTCTTTTTCCGTTGGAAAAGTCAACTATATTAATACCGATTACTCTCCGGTTTTTCCAAAGACCACACCCCGTTACCGGTATGCTTTTTCCGTTTCTTCAACCCGATCTTCAACTTTTACTCACTCTTCTCCATATCCTATTTCCACACCCTATGACAGCATTTATAAGGCAGCAGGTGCAAAATTCGGAGTACCTTGGCAAATTCTCTACGGAATACATTTAACCGAAACCGGCTTGGGTAATGGAGCAATATTTAACCATCAGGGGAGCGGAGCCGAAGGCCCAATGCAATTTATGCCGGGAACTTTTAACGAATATGCTGTTTCGGCAACAGGAGGAACTCCCGATATAAACAATGCTTCCGATGCAATTTACACCGCAGCCAATTTTTTGCAAAAACACGGATCTATAATGCAGGGCCTGATAGCTTACGGCGGAAACATCTCCGGAACTCTGCGTGCCGCCGAATCTAGAGGATATACACCATAGCTCTTTAAATAAAGCCTCAAATAAACTATAATTAAGGTGAATTTATGGACTCCTAGCTCAGTTGGTTAGAGCGCCTCGTTTACACCGAGGAGGTCAGAGGTTCGAATCCTCTGGGGTCCACACACTACTGTAACGGTTCTTTAAAATATTCGTTTAATCTGTTAGAATCAACATCCACAAAAAAGATGCAGTTTAAACTTATTAAATTATTAAGGACCAGAAGAAAAAATTTAATAAGGAGTCAAACCCCTATAATCCTCACCTGTGTAATACTCGAAATTTTAAATTACGCTTTCATAAAAGACCTAAGTTTTTTTGATTATGTTGTTTTTATCACCGTTATTTTGGCAGTAATTTATACCTCTGTAGCATACGGCCTGAAGCGCGGACTGCTTAGCGCAGTTATAGGCATACTCTACGGTGATTATGTAGGAAGTAAGGGAACTTTCATCCAGTTTAATGTCACAAATGAAAGGGGAATGCTGTTATTTTCGGTTTTACTTCTTTTAATGGCGACCGTAATCGGTTGGCTTAGAAATCTTATTGATAATGCGATAGCAAGAGAAATAGCGGCCAAGGAGCTTGCCGAAGAAGAAAACAGACAGCTTGCATCAATTCTAAACCAACTGCCTATCGGCGTACTTGTTGCCGATAAGAATGCCAGAAACATTAAAGCAAATAGGATGATGGAAACAATCATAGGGAGAAAATTAAAGAATTCCATGGAATTGGAAGATTTTAGAATTCCTCCTCAGTATTCTAATTTAAAAGTTACTATAAGAAGAGGCAAAGCTGTTAAAAATTTTGAAATGGAGTTCGTAAGACCGGACAAAAAAATCGCATTTGTAAGAATAGATGCTGCTCCAATCAAAGATAAAAAAAATAAAGTAATAGCTTGGGTTTCGGCAGTAATGGATATTACCGAAAGGAAGCAATTGGAAAACAGGAAAGACGAATTTATTAACCTGGCTTCTCACGAACTTAAAACTCCTATAACCAGCCTTAAACTATATATGGATGTCCTGGAGAAGCAGATAAGAAACACAAATGAAAAAAAATCCGTAAAAATAGTTTCAGAACTTCAAGAGCAAATAGACAGACTCGGTACTCTTGTCATAGACCTTTTGGACGTATCCAGAATCCAGACCGGAAAATTAGCCATAAATACGACCGACTTCCGGCTGGATTCTATGATAGAGGATGCACTGGAAGTTCTTAAACGGACAACCGCAAAACATAAATTGATACTTAAAAAAACACCGGCAACTGTAACAGCAGACAGATACAGGACGTATCAGGTAATGACTAATCTTGTTACAAATGCCATAAAATATTCGCCGGCAGGAGGAGACATAATAATATCGGTTAAAAAAGAAAAGAATTATGCTTTGGTAAGTGTACAGGATTTTGGAATAGGAATTGAAAAAGATCAGCAGGACAAAATTTTCGACAGACTCTACCAGGTTGAAGGAAAATCCTCAACCTACCCTGGTCTTGGTTTGGGGCTATATATTTCAAAACAGATAGTAAAAAGAAACAAAGGAAAAATGTGGGTGGAAAGCGAAACAGGAAAAGGCTCAACTTTTTATTTTACTTTGCCTTTGGCAAATAATTAAGTATAATAGCACTAATGAAAAATAAGATACTTATTATAGACGACGATAAAAGTATTCTCGGCGCCTTAAAAATGGTCTTTGAAGAATTTGATTTTGACTCCGAATCTATTTCGGATGCATCTGAAACATTCGAAATTATTAAAAAATATAAACCCGACCTTATAATATTGGACGTATTACTGTCGGGCGTAAACGGAAGCGAAATATGTAAAGAATTAAAAACAAACGAGCTTACAAGAAATATTCCCGTACTGCTTTTATCCGCTCATTCATCTGTTGAACAAACAGCAAGAGATTGCAAAGCGGAAGATTTTTTATCCAAACCCTTTAATATTGATGCTCTAATAGGAAAAGTCAAAAAACTTATAAACTAACCTCTGGGAAACATTCGCTTCCACTTCTCCTCTTATAATTTTATTGAAATTTTCCGAAGGTTTGCACTGAGGCTGGCTTTAGCGAGTCGGATGTGTGCTGAGGGTCAGAGTCGAACTGACATAGCCTGTTCTTCAGACAGGTGCCTTGACCACCTTGGCTACCTCAGCAGCGGAATTATTATAGCAAAAGAAGGGAAACTTGTCAGCTATTTAACGGGGCATGTGACATTAATTATTTTCCATTGATTATTCTCAAGCTGCGTATCAACTATTACCGACACCGACGCGACACTTGTAAAAGATTCCGTAAGATAGACAGTTGCAGTATTGTTTACGGGGGTTGTCGCTCTTGACACGGAAACACTGACAGGAATATTTTGAGAACAAAATACCGGATTTATCCCTTTGGTTACCTTAGGCGCAAGATTCGATATAAGCTTTGGGGCGTCCACATAACTTAAGTTATTATAGCTGCAATTTGTCCCTGCCTGCCTTGAGCAAGTTGAAAACCAGTCGTAAAAAGAAATTACGGCCTGTGAAGGCGTTGAGGCAACAGGAGAAGCCGAAGCAGAAGCGGTTGGGGAAATTAATCTGTCGGAGGAGGAGGGTGAAGCGGAGAGAGAATTATCTGTATTATTCAGCGCCAAATTACCCAAGGTATGACTGTCTCCCAGCCTGTAAGAAACAATTCCTACTAAAATAAGCAGAATTACTACCACAACAACCGTGAATAAAGTTCTATTCATGATAGCAAGATTAAATCTTTATCTTCAAAAAAAGTTGTGTATTATGTAAGAAAAAAATAAGAGACGTGGCCCTGGACAAAACCCTAAAAATGGAGACCCATAAGATATATAAAAATAATATTTTATTCTCTTATTGCGCCGGGCTTCTTCTGGATTTTATTGTGGTTTCCACATCACTTAAATTCGGTTCATCTGCTATTCATCTTCTATAAATATAGTGTAGGCAGAAGGAGGTGATTTAAGTGAACAAGCAAGTTGTTATAGCAATCGTAGTAATTCTTGTTGTTTTGGTGGGCGGATACGGAGGATACAGACTCTATAAACATTTTAAAAGAGTTTCTGCACCGGCGCCCGTTGCGCAAGTTACTTCTACCACTAAGCCAACCGCGACCCCGGTTGCAAATAATGTATATAAAACGGCAACAAACGCAAAACTCGGGAGCTATCTGACCGATATGAAAGGCATGACTCTTTATACTTTTACAAAAGATAAACCGGGAGTAAGTAACTGTACGGGAGTATGTCTTACAATATGGCCTGCTTATACGGCATCGTCTGCCGGAGGAACTCTTCCTGCAAATGTAGCCGTAATTACAAGGCCGGATAAAAGTCTGCAATATGCCTATAAAGGCATGCCTCTTTATTATTACAATAAAGATAAAGCTCCGGGAGATACGCTGGGGCAGGGAGTGCAGGGAATCTGGTTCGTGGCAAAGCCATAGTAATAGTTGCGCGCTTTAAAAACGTGCTCTATAATTGAGCATGCTTCTCGATGAGAAGATTGCTCGCGGATGTAGTTCAGTGGTAGAACGTCTCCTTGCCAAGGAGAAGGTCACCGGTTCGAATCCGGCCATCCGCTCAAGGAGTCCGTCTTCTTTTTGGAGGAGGACGACGTTGGCAAATCTGACTTTCCTTTTCATCTTATTCTCAGAAAAATCCTCTAAATTATTCTTATGAGAGTTATTCTGTTTTATCTTCTATTTATTACCTTTGTCTCAGGTTGGATAATATACCTTGCAAGATGACTTATTTTCCGAAGATTAAATCGGTAGCTGTTCCGGAAACTCCTATACCAACATGCGTCCACATAGGATTAAGCTGATTACTGTTATGAGCCGCATCACCCGCATAAAGCCATTCTATAATATGAACTCCCAATAGTTGAAACCCATAGCTGGAATTTTCTCCAAGTGTATAAAAATTAAGCTGCCTTACGTTCTCCGGATTATCAAGGTATGAGTTAAAGCCGGCATGTTCGTCGGTTCCCTTAATTTGATTAAAGTAATCTGCTCTCTGTTGGGCGAAAGCGGCAAGATTGTTATCCCAAGCGAGATAACCGGAGCCGTGGACACTTCGGTAATGGTTAAGAGCATCCAGTATCTCCTTTGGGGTTGCCATACGGCTATCCGAACCCACTTTCATAGTCCAAGTATGAGCATCTATTTGTGTAGCTACGCCCCAGGGAGCACTACTTGTGGGGATAGGTGTTATCTTCGGAACTTGCTCCTGGTAAACGGTATCTGAATAAGAATTTGCGTTTATATTTCTTATGCTTGCGTTTTTTGAACCCGGTGAGGGTAGGGGAACTGTGTAAGTCGGATTTTTTAAAGATTCAAGTTTATAGGTAACCATGCTAAGGAGAAAAAGGTAAAAAACGAAAATAAATCCGGCAAACCTGATTTTTCTAAGCAGTCCCGAACCTGTTCTTTTCCTTGTCATAACGGTTTTATTATACCTCTTTATCCCGCTAAAAATCAGCTTCACTAATGTTTTTTTGGGAGGGGTAAAATCATGTGAGCTTGACTTTTCCTTTTAAATATAAAATAGTAGAATTGTGGTCACAAAATCAATTTTAGTAGTCATTGTAGTTCTTTTGCTCTATTTCGGATATCAAGCCTACATGGCAAGCCCTATAAGAGGAAGTTTCCAATTACCGTTCATGCCTAAGCAAAATATGACAATTAAAAGTTCCGCTTTTTCGGAAGGAGCGATGATACCCTCAAGATATACCTGTGACGGACAAAACGTAAATCCGCCTTTAAACTTTTACGCTATTCCTCCGTTTACAAAAAGCCTTGTACTAATAGTTACAGATCCTGATTCCTCATCGGGAACTTTTACTCACTGGATTTTGTACAACATAAGTCCACTTGAAAATAATACACCCGAAAATAGCCTTCCCAAGGATTCGGGGACGATACCAAACGACTTTGGTAATCCCGGCTATGGTGGCCCCTGCCCTCTTATAGGAATTCATCATTATGTATTTACTCTTTACGCTCTTGATACTTATCTGAATTTGCCTTCTGATTCAAAGAAAGCAGATTTGGAAAACAGCATTCAGAACCATATTTTAGCTACGGCTAAGCTTACGGGGATATATGAAAGGAAAGCTTCACAATAAATTAAAGGTGAAAAAAAGATAAAATAGTATTAACGATTTTTCCAAAAATACTCTGGTTCTGCCCCTTATTTGACTTAACAACGTTAACAGGCTTGGGAAGGGGAGTACCCGTGTTTGAGTTTTGCAGAACGTTATTGTTTAAGTTGTTAACAGAATTGACGGTAGAAGGGTTGGCTGCATTCAAAATATTTGCAGGAGCTGGCAGGTTATTAGATGAAAGCTGCAATAAATTATCTGATTCGTATTGGACGTTGCCCCCTGTATATATTCTTAATACTTTACTCCAGTCTCCTGTTGCGCATCCGTTTGATGCTCTAACTTTAAAATAATAGTAAGTATAAGGAGAAAGAGAATTTACGGTATAAGATATAGCGCCTCCTGTTTGTGACATTCCAAATTCTACTCCATACCCTTCCGCAGACGGAGTCAAACCATAACTCACGAAATAACCTGAATAAGGCGTTCCTGCGGGGGCAAAATAAAGAATTGCACTACTGGGAGTCGTATTTACCTGGAACAAATCGGGGGAAGAAGAAGGCCTTGCCTGGGTACATCCCGAGGCTTGTACGGCTCCCGCTGGAGTAGAATTACTATTGGCCTGAACAACAACAGACTGTGTTTTTACAAAATTGCTAAACATAACAACCCTATTATTAGAAGAATCTCCTACAAGGAGCGTGGTACCAGCAAGGGCAAGTTGACCTTCCGGGTCATTAAATGTAGTGGCGGAAACACCATAAACACTACTACTTAATGAAGGTTGTCCTAAAGCATCGATGGCTGATGCATCATTTGAATTAGGAATCCCATTAAATATAAGTACGCGTGTATTGCTATCATCTTGAACAAGTAGATGACTTCCATCCCAAAGTATATCCTCCGGATAACAAAGCGTATCTGGTCCGGGATTTGCTAATCCCTGATTACACGCCTTGCCGCTCATGTCCGGCTGACCTATCTCGATATTAGCCGATGCATCATTTGAAGCTGGAATTGAATTATAAATTAAAACTCTATGATTATTTTGATCGGCAATAATTAATTTATTATTAATTATTCTGCCGTTAAACGGACCATTTATGGTTTGTGAAGTCGGATTTGCTAATCCCTGATTGGCTGAGCCATGGCTCATGTCCGGCTGACCTATTACAACATCTGCGGGTGCATCATTAGTGGTCGGAATATGATTGTAAATTAAAACTCTATTATTTCCGTAATCCATGATTAATAGCTTTCCGGTAGTTTTATCATAAGAAACTCCTATCGGCTTATATAATGTATTGGCCCCGGGAGAAGTCAACCCCTGATTCGCAGTTGAACTTGACATGTCCGGCTGACCTATTACAACATCTGCGGGTGCATCATTAGTGGTCGGAATATGATTGTAAATTAAAACTCTATTATTGTAATAATCCGCTATAAATACATGTGTCCCATCAGTGTCGATATATGCAGGACTATTAAGTGTATTGGCCGATGGACTTGCATTTCCCTGATTTGTGCCGCTGCCATACATATCAGGTTGACCGATAACAGCGGACGGAGATGCATTATTTGATGTAGGAACAGAATTATATATTAAAACTCTATTATTTCCGTTATCCGAAACAAAAACGTGCGTACCGTCAGTTGCGAGTCCCCATTGGTAATCGTATCCAAACGGACCCACCGAAGCATTCCCACCATCAATGTTTCCCGAATTTAAGTCGGGTTGCCCTATTACAGTTGTTGCCGTCCAATCGGAAGTTGCAATCGGCGTGGGGGTGGGGGTAGGCGTAGGTGTGGGGGTGGGGGTGGGGGTAGGCGTAGGTGTGGGGGTGGGGGTGGGGGTAGGCGTAGGTGTGGGGGTGGGAGTGGGGGTAGCTGCTCCAACAAAATTTGTGTATGCAAGAACTCTGTTGTTCGATGAATCTCCAACAAAAAATGTACCGTTAACCAACACCATATCTCCTTCTGGATCACTTAACTTGCTTGCTCCGTTTCCGGCAGTTGCAGTTACAAAATCCGCTTGGCCGATTACATCATTTGCGCTGGCGTCGCTTGAAGTAGGTATTCCGTTATATTGCAAAATCCTGTTATTACCGTCATCCGCGATAAAAAGATGCGTTCCGTCCCAATATAAATTGGTCGGATCGCTAAGAGTGTACGCGGTGGGAGCAGAAAGGTTTTGATTCGCCGAGTTACTGGCCATATCAGGTTGTCCTATTACTACATCTGCCGAGGCATTATTGGAAGTCGGAATAGAATTATATATCAAAACTCTATTATTGCTTCCATCCGCAATCAGAAGTTTTCCGTCCGCGACCAATGCTCTGACCGGCAAACTTAATGTATTTGCAGTGTGACCCGATACTTTGGCAGACATACTGTTTTGTCCCACTACAACGTCAGCCGCGGCGCCGTTTGTGGTTGGTATAGAATTATATATAAGCACCCTATTGTCAAGAGTATCAGTTATAAATAACTTGCCCGATATCTGGTCATAAAACACTCCATACGGATCCTCTAACGAGTTGGCGGATATAGCCGTATAAGTTGTAGTCATATTTGGCTCTCCGATTACAACGTTTGCCGAAACATTATTTGAGTTTGGAATAGAGTTATATATCAAAACCCTTCCGTTAAAACCATCAGCTATAAGCAATTTGCCTCCTGCTGTAGCGATCTGTTGAGGAGCATTCAAGGTCATTGCTGATACGGTGGCGCCCTGGTTTGCGGAACCCAGGTTCATTGCCGTCTGTCCTATAACATAGTCCGCCGTAGGATTGGAAGATGTAGGAATTGAGTTATATACCAAAACGCGGTTATTATTTTGATCTGCGACCAAAAAATGAGTTCCATCGCTCACGACACTCGTCACATAGTCAAATCCGTTTGCCGAGATAACCCCGCCCTCATCTGCGGAAGATAGGTTAAACCCGGTCTGTCCTACTACAAAATTGGCGCTTAGGTCTGCAGCGAGAATATTTCCTATTTTAAACAAAAACACCGCGGATAAAATCAGCGTAAAAAGCAAAAGAAGCCTTGAATTTCTGTGATTAAACACAGATTTCATACATTCTACTATATTACAATTGTATGCAAGACTGCAATAGTATTTTAAGCACTGGTTTATCATATTAAATTTCCAAAAATTATGTTTCCGCGAAGCTGATATTTAGTGGTATGAACTTGACAAAAGCACCTAAAATATGCAAAGCTAATATATCGATGAAAAAGGTATTCCTGCTCACAGGATTTTTTACCCTCACACCGGTTTTTCTCACTTTTTGCATTATCTATTTATCCTTCCTTAACTTCGCAAGTAAGGGGCCTTTTGCATCTGTTCTTGGCGCCAATACTGTGTCCTACGCTGCGCTTCCGGACAATCAGAACGTAATAACCGACGGAGTAGCACCTAAAGATGCAAGGGTAGCTATAGTTGCGGATTTTTTTCGTAAATATAATTCACCTCTGTTACCATACGCCCAGACTGTAGTAGCAGACGCAGACAAATACAATTTGGATTACAGGCTGATTCCTGCTATTGCCATGCAGGAATCAAACCTTTGCAAAAAAGCTCCGAAAGACTCCTATAACTGCTGGGGATTCGGGATATACGGTAAAAAAGTGACAAAGTTTTCCGGCTATTCCCAGGCTATAGACACCGTGACGAAAACACTTGCAACGCAATACAAAAATAACGGCCTTGAAACTCCACAGGAAATAATGGCCAGATACACACCCTCAAGCAACGGTTCCTGGGCCAATTCTGTTACCCACTTCATGAATCAGCTTCAGATTAACCTATAGTTAGGGGCTTGACAAACCTATAGTTCTATGTTATACTCTCACACAGATCCTAAGGTATGCCCTTCCAAATGCATACGTTAGGATTTTTTTTGGGCAAAATTTATTTTTGTCTTATATTATGAAGAAAATATTAGCAATAATTTTTATCTTCTTTTTAACGGCACTAAGTGCCCAAAAGGCTGTTGCCCAAGATAGGGCTTCGGCTTCTTCTGCAAATATTATTATTTCCAAGACTCCTGTGGTAGAGGATTACAGGGTGAAAATCCTAAGGGATTACCTTACACAACATAACTCACCCCTTGCTCCTTATGCCGCTGATTTCGTGGAAAATGCAGACAAATACAATCTTGACTGGAGATTGGTTGCTGCCATATCGGGAGTTGAGTCCACTTTCGGTCAGGAAATTCCTTCTTCTTCCTATAATGCATGGGGTTGGGGAGTATACGGAGACCATGTAATAAGATTTAATTCTTGGAAAGAAGGAATTGGCACTGTTTCCCAGGGCCTTAGGGAAAGGTATATGGACCAGTGGGGAGGACAGAATATATACCAAATAGGCTCTATGTATGCTGCTTCTCCTGCCTGGGCGGGACACGTAGAATATTATTTAAACAGTATTCAGGATTTTGCTTTAAGAAGCCCTCAGGATACCCTTACTCTTTCTTTCTAAGGTTAGGTTTGCTCTGGATTTAAGCATATAAATCCTGTATAATTTCCCTGGCTCTTGCCGAGCCAAGGTGGTGAAACGGTAGACACGCATGGTTTAGGACCATGTGCCCTTATAAGGCATGGAGGTTCGATTCCTCTCCTTGGCACCGCAAGCCTGATTAAAATATGATATCAGCTATACAAAGACAGGAAGATGGGACAATTAACCTTACGGTTAACATACCCTTTGAAGATATAAAAAAGATAAGGGAGGAAGTTCTTGAGAACTATACAAAAACCGCGCAAGTTTCGGGCTTTAGAAAAGGAAAGGCTCCTAAAAAAATAATTGAGGAACAGGTAGATCAAGATAGGCTAAAGGAAGATATTCTCAAAAAGTTACTCCCTCAGTTTTACCTTCAAGCCATTAACGAGCACAAAATAAATCCCGTTATGGCTCCGAGAATCCACGTAGAAAAATTCGAAGAAGGAAAAGACTGGCAATTTATTGCTTTAACGGCAGAGGCTCCCCAGATAGATCTTGGAAACTACAAGGAAAACATAAAAAAAATTACTGCGAAGTCTAAAATAGTTGTTCCCGGAAAAGAACAGCAGCAGGTAAATTTTGACGAGATTGTAAAAGAACTTCTTTCAAGCATAAAAACAAAAATTCCTTCCGTAATAACGGAACAGGAAGTAGACAGGCTTTTGTCGCAAACGCTTGACGAAGTAAGAAGATTGGGAATGACCCTGGACCAGTATCTGGGCTCTACGGGAAGGACTGCTGAAGATTTGAGAAAAGAATACAGAGAAAAAGCGGAAAACGATGTTAAGCTCGAGTTTGTACTTCAAAAGATAGCGGACGAAGAGAATATAAGAGTAGAAGACAAAGAAGTCGAAGAAGCTATAGCACAGGGAAAATCCGAAGAGGAAAAAGAAAATTTAAGGACAAACAAATACCTCCTTGCCAGTATTTTAAGGCAACAGAAAACGCTTGATTTCCTAAGGAACCTGTGATATAACAGGGCCAATTATGGCTACTCACAAATTCAAATCCCATTCCATAGATAAAAACCCTATTGAAGCAATACGCGATCTAACAGCTTCTGCTGTTGAGCCTGTCGTTGATAATGCGGTAGACGAGCTTAATAAAGCTTTAATGACGGATTTATGGGACCAGATGCTCGGAACAGAAATCGGAAAAAGAAACGAAGAAAAGACCTCGGGACAGATGGCCGAGGGTCAGGAAATTGCCCTTGGCAAAAAAAAGACTGCCGAATCACCAAAAAAAGAAGTAAAAACACACGTTGAAGCTGCATTAGATTATTCGTCGGAAATAATCCATGCGGAAAGAAACGTAAGACAATCCGAAAACAGACAGCTGAATATAAAAATAGAAGAAATACTTATAGAGCTAAAAAAGCTTACAAAATCCTCAAAAGAAATGGAAGTTGCATTCAGGGATATATCTATAGAAGACAGACCCGTAAGCGCAGGGAAATACCATCTTAATTTTTTTGAATGGGTATTATCAACAATAAGAACGGCAAGACTGAGAGTAGAAGATTCGGCAAACTGGGCCAATGTCTTTGCATCCAAAAAAGGGAAAAAAGACTACTGGTCTATGTTTAAAAAAGCGGGAACATCATTCGGCTTGTCCGGGGAAAGAGTTGTGGCCACCCAGACAGGCTAAATCTCCTCTTGACATTGTAATCTACATCACATTACAATAAGATTAATGTATAGAAATCTCTTTATCCAAACCATTATTATGTCCCTTATTAAGGGCGTAACCGGTTTGGGAGAGAGATAGCTTTAAAAGCAAACCAAGAATTAAAAACTAATCTCCCAAACCAGGGAGATTTTTTTATGCTTAATTTATATGGGTGTAGAAAAAATAGGGCTGGGGTTCGACCAAATTAATAACGAAGTTAAACTTTTACCTGCCGGCAAAATACCCGTATACGATATTTTCGATCAGGTAAAAAAAATTCAACAGCATTTTGCAGTTGAAGAAATAAGCAGGGCAGAACTTGCCGTAGAAAAGGCCGATTGCAGAAATCATAAGATGTCGGCAGAGGAAGAACTAAAAAAAATGAGAGATTGGTATTTTAACGGTGTGAGCCATGAAACAGCTAACAGTCAGGAGAATGAAACACTTAAGCAAGTATTGAGAACAAAACTAATGGACGATTTCCTGGGATTATTGAGAGTAAAAGTAAGTAAAAAAATTTAAATATGCCTAAGGAATTAGATTCAATCAGATTGCACCCAGAAACAGGACTTATCAGTCCGGTGAGAGATAAAAGGACCCAGGAATGCTATGTACTATACGGAGTCGACGTAAATATTCCCAGAAATTATCTTTGGGGACGTCAAACCCCAAACCAAGGCTATTCAAGAAGTTCGGAATACAGAATCAAATCTCTTCTTCATTCCATGGGGAGTGAATTTTTAAAGAAAAAGCCTATTCAAACAGTTATCGTTCCTGCAAGTAATGAGGCCATATTGGTGGTTATTGACGGACACAAAAGAGCAAGATATAGTCCATTGATTGGGGTCAGTATTGTACCGGGTATAGCAGTAGATATTAATCAATTAGCGCAAGCATGGAATAAAGACTCCAAGGAATTGGAAGTAACTTTAAAGGAGGAAGCCTTATTCGCAGTTAGCAGATTCAATGACAGGACCAGTAGAAAAAAATTTAATCCTCTCTCCTTACCTTTGGGATTGCGGGCTATTGAACTTCCGGAATATTTCAGACAGGTATCTCAAACAAGGGAAACAGAAATGCTTCCGAATCTAGCTTACCAATTGCATAGAAGGAGGTGATTTCATGATATCGGCAACCGAAGCAGACATGGCAAACAGAATAGCAAGAGACAGAAAAACCCATCAACATGAAGTCGGTCTTTCCGAACGGGGGCAAAGTCGTGAACCATCGCCTCCTGAAAAAGTAGCACATAGTAATATGACCACCAATGACAGCGAAAACGGTTTTCCCGGCGGATTACATGTACCTGGCGTAGCGAGAATAAACGGGTTTAGAACATTCCAAAGGGTTTAATTGTCATTATGCATTTATTCTGATAAAATAAACGAGGCTTGAGGGAGCCTCGTTTATTATTTGGCTCACTCTTTCTCGGGCTCGTAGCTCAGTTGGTTAGAGCGTTGCATTGACATTGCAAAGGTCAGAAGTTCGACTCTTCTCGGGCCCACATTTTTACTGACTACCGATTTTTCCCCATAAAAACATGAAAAAAATTACCGTATCAACTAAACAAAAAAAAGAAGTAATTGATATTACTGAAGAACTTCAAAACTTTGTTGAAGAAAAGGGCAGGGGAATTCTTTTTATTAATACCTTGCATACAACTTGCGCGATTACCACGGCAGACCTTGACCCCCGAACCTCAAAAGATTATTTAAGAGCATTGGAATCCATTTCTCCGAAGATTAGTTATAACCATCCCCATGACCCTTCCCATTTTCCCGACCATTTCTTGTCTACTCTTATAGGCACTGCGCTTACAGTTCAGACAGATAACGGGAAGCTCATACTCGGAACATGGCAAAGGATAGTTCTTATCGAGTTTGACGGGCCCAGAGAACGCACTCTTTCGCTTTCTTTTACCAAAGAATAAGTTTAAAATAAGAATATGGTAAACATGACTCGGGACGAAGCTTTTAGCGAATTAAAAAAACTCGTAAAAAACGAGAATCTTATAAAACACCACCTTGCCTGCGAAATCTGCATGAAAGCTCTCTATAGAAAGTTAACGCCACAAAATCTTCAAAACCAGTGGGATGAGGAAAAATGGGGAATGGTAGGACTTTTGCACGATGCGGATTATGAGCTTAGTAAAGGTTCTCCGGAAAAACATACTCTTATTCTGGAACAAAAGTTGGGGAGCAAACTTTTGCCGGAAGTTATGTACGCAATTAAATCACATAATTGGCAAAACAACGGAGTAGAGCCAAAATCATTAATGGACTGGAGCATATATTCATGCGACGAACTAACGGGACTCATAATTGCGGCAACATTGATACACCCCGACAAAAAACTTTCGTCCGTAAACGTAGATTTTGTAATGAACAGATTCAATGAACCTTCCTTTGCAAGGGGCGCAAGTAGAGCGCAGATAAGGACATGTGAAACAAAACTGAACATTCCGCTAAAAGATTTTATATCTGTATGCCTGGAGGCAATGCAGGCAATAAGCAGTAGTCTAGGACTATAAAAAAAGTATTGACAGTGTGATTTTTTTTACATAATATTTTCATATACAGTGGAAAAGTATAAGAAGGTTGAGGAGAGTAAAAAGGATTTGATAATAAATAACTTCATAGGAGGGGTATCCTGGGCCCTCGGAGCAACGGTAGGCCTCGCAATAGTAGTAACCATCCTCGGAATAATAATAAAAAACATTAATTTAGTCCCTTATGTAGGGAATTTTGTTTCCAATGTACTTTCATTTGTACTTGCCAAAAATCCTAATTTAATAATTAAGTAATGATAGAACTTGAAAATTATATTAAAGACCATGGGATAACAATAAAAGAAACTTCGGATTCCGCTCTTTCATGCCCTGTAAACCATGCACAAAGGTACAAAGAATTAAAAGAATTTGCCACATGGACGGTAGACAACGAACTACCCAACGAGCAATATTATTTGTCCGAGGTGGATTCGGAACGGTATGCGGAAAGAGATTTTAAAGCAAGACTAAAGCGAATTGAAGAACTGGAAAAAAGAACGCCTGCTCAAAGAGAAGCAGATATACACGCCCATATCATGCATGAGATATTTCCAAATTTGCCAATTCACGAAATTAATCCTCAAAAAAACCAGGGAATTTCCGTAAAGCAGGAAAGAAGAGCCGCATAACTAACTTTCAAATTGACAGTAAACTTGCTACAATAAGCTAAATGGACAAGCAAATTAAAAGCCATCAGGAAATCGGGCAAGAACAAGACTTATTTACATTTTCGGACTTGGTAGGTTCGGGTCTTCCGCTATTGACTCCTAAAGGGACCGTTTTAAGAAGAACTTTGCAAAGATACATAGAAGACCTTCTTGAAAAACAGGGATACGAATTTGTAACCATCCCTCATATTGCCAGAAAAGAACTTTATGAAAAATCCGGACACTTGGAGAAATTTTCAAATGATATGTTCCCGGTTATGAAAGCGAAGGGCAGGGAATACATTCTAAAACCTGCAAATTGTCCCCATCACACACAGTTATTTGCCAGAAAACAATTCTCGTATAAAGATATGCCCCAAAGGTACGCCGAAAGCACGACCCAATATCGCTCAGAGCAATCGGGAGAACTGGAAGGACTCACAAGGGTTTTAGGACTTACTCTGGACGATTCGCATGTTTTTGCAAGACCGGATCAGGTTAAAGACGAATTTCGAAGGGCTTTGGAGGTAAACAGGCAGATGATTAAGGACTTTGGGCTTAAGTATTGGATAAGGCTTTCTGCATGGGATCCAAAGAATAAAGAAAAGTATTTGGGGGATGCAAAGACCTGGGAAAAAATGCAGACTTTAATGGAGGAGATCCTTAAGGAATTAAAAATAGAATATAAAAAAGTAGAGGGAGAAGCCGCTTTTTACGGTCCGAAGATGGACTTAATGGTTAAAGATTCGCTTGGTAAGGAATGGCAGCTATCGACTATTCAGGTCGATTTTAATCTGCCGGAAAGGTTTAACCTTTCTTATATAAATGAAAAAGGCGAAAAAGTAAGACCCATAATGCTTCATCGGGCAACATTCGGTTCTTATGAAAGGTTTTTGGGAATGATAATTGAACACTTCCAGGGAGCTTTTCCGCTTTGGCTTAGCCCGGTTCAATTAGTGTTACTTCCGATAACAGACGGACAGAATGAATATGCTCAAAAACTATTGACAGAATTTAAATCTTCGGGAATAAGAACAGAGTTGGACACCCGATCCGAAAGGCTTCAGGCAAAAATAAGAGACGCTACTTTACAAAAAGTGCCGTTTTTAGGTATAATAGGCAAGAAGGAAATAGAAAATAAAACTGTTTCCGTAAGAACGAGAGAAGGAAAAGATTTAGGACCGCTTAAAATTTCAAAGTTCCTGGATAAATTAAAACAAGAAATTGATAAAAAAATTTAAGAAAAGACAAGACGATAGAAAATTTTACAGGACAAACGAGCGAATCTTTGCTTCAACTCTGCGTGTTTTGGATGGCGAGGGTAAGCAGATAGGAGTTTTAAGCAAATTTGAGGCAATAAATAAAGCAAGGGAAGAGGGTTTGGATTTGGTAGAAATAGCTCCGATGGCAAAGCCCCCCGTTGCAAAAATAATTGACTTCAAAAAGTTCCTTTATCAGGAAGAGAAGAAAAAACGGGAAGAAAAGAAAAAGGCTAAGGTTTCGGAAACAAAAGAAGTAAGACTCGGGCCTTTTATGAGCGACAACGATTTAGGAGTCATGACTAAAAGAGCTCGGGATTTTTTGGAAGACGGAGATAAGGTAAGACTGGTAGTAAATTTTTCGGGAAGACAAATAGCCCATCCGGAATTCGGCCACCAGATTCTAGATAAGGTGTTAAAAGATTTGGAAAATGTTTCTAAAGTAGAAAGGGAAAGGCACTTGGAGGGAAGAAAGCTTATATGTTTAATCTCTCCGGAAAAACACAGGGAAGTAAAGAGCGAACCTGAATAAATAATAAATAATCAATAGTAAATTATAAATTACAAAGTATGCCAAAGCAAAAGATTAAGAAATCGGTAGCAAAAAGATTTAAGGTTACAAAAACCGGAAAGGTTTTGTTTTCTCATCAATATAAAAGCCATCTTAAGATGAATAAATCAAAATCAAGATTAAGAAGACAAAAAGTGGAGGGGACTTTGGAAGGACAATTCGCAAAAAAAATTAAACATATGTTAGGAGAAATATAATGGCAAGAGTAAAAAGAGGCGTAGTTTCCAAAAGGAAACACAATAAACTTTTATCGAGAACAAAAGGATACAGGGCTACAAAATCAAAACTTGTAAAGGTAGCTAAAGAAGCATCTCTACACGCAGACGCCTACGCTTTTCATGGCAGAAAATTGAGAAAAAGAGACATAAGAGCTCTTTGGATAACAAGAATAGGCGAAGCAGCTAAAAAAGAAGGAACTTCATACGGTAAATTAATCAACGGATTCAAAAAATCAAAAATAGAACTGGACAGAAAAATTCTTGCAGATATTATTCTCAACGACCCTGAAACCTTCCAAAAAATCGTAAAAAACGTAAAAGCTTAACCTCTTGTTTTCTCCGTTATTTTTCTTACAATCTGGCCTTTGGGATCTATTGTGTGGACAAGACCCAGTCCTACTGTTTCTTTTAAGACTTCCGTAAAATATTTGGATGACCAGTAATAATCGGATAAAAGCCTGTCATAGTAAGGATTCTTGTTTTTTAGTATTTCCTCGGATGAAAAAAATTTTTGTATTTTAACTCCGTGATTTTTAAATATCTCTTTTGCTCTCGGGAGATGAAAGCCGACGGTCAGAAGACCGATTTTTTTAAGCTTTTTGTTATTAACTATTTTAAATACCTCTTCGGCATTTCCCGCGGTATCTATCGAGAATTCTTCCAGGATAATAGCTTTGTCGGAAATTTCGTTTTTATGAAAAAAAATTCTCATAAATCTTTTCATCTCCTCGGCCTCTGAAGGATAGGGCACCCCTTTTGCGTCATCTCCGGCAGTTTTTCCTCCCGAAAAGATTATAGAATTAGTATCTCCCCGTATAAAAAGTTCTGCTGCGGCCAAAGCAGTTATTTTAGATTCAAGACTCAATGAAATTCTCTTACCGTAAACGGGGAATTCCCAGTTTTTTCCTAGAGCTACTACCGAATCGAGTGAGTGTTTTGCAGACATTGGCATATATTACCAATTTAACATGAGAAGAAGCTTAATTAAAGTCTTATATGTTTAATTCCTCTTTTTATCCATTTACTTGCTCTGGAAAAACTGATCTCAGTCTTATTCATTCTTGTATCAAGTCTTACTTTTTTCTGCCATTCTTTAATATAGCTCCACCAATTTCGCAAAGACCAAGTATAATCGCTGTTCAATCTTAAATAATTTACATTCATCTCATACAACATTTCTTCTTTTTTTCTTCTTACTCTGTACTGAAGAATATCTTCTGCTGCAGATACAAGATTATTTTCTCCGGAAATGTCTGAAACTAATTCTGCCCTAGCTACTTGATTTCTTAGAACTAAAAACTCCGTTTCTCCCTCAATTGCCTTTACCGCTTGTTTTATAGATTCTTCATTATTAAGACCTTCCGGCTTTTCTACAATTTCTATTGCTGAATCCGGTATCTGCGAATCGGGATGAAAAATTCTTAAAAACTTTTTCATTTCTAAGGCTTCTAATGGGTCCTTTGCAGAAAAGCGGATTTTTTCTGTTTTTTTGTTTATATAAAGTTCTGCTGCGGCAAGAGCGATTCTTTTGGCCTCCGAACTTAATCGTACCTTTTCTTCAACAACCCCAACAAGTAATGCCTGAGGATTTGTTACCGCTTTAGCATCAGCCATTGGAAGAACTTTTTGCACTGTCTTTAAGCCGTTATCCGGACCGAGAGCAAATACCGTTCTTGGAGTAATAATTGGCTTCGAAGTAGTTTTTTTCTCCAAAGCCACACCAGTCTTGCGAGGTTTTACGCCCGGCTTTACTGCTTCCTCTTCTTGAAGTTTATGTATAATTGTCTCTTGTCTTTCCGGTTTCCGCGGTCTTTGACGAACTCGAGTTTCTTGTTTCGGAGGTTCTTGCGCATCTTCTTTCAGAAAAAATATATCTTCAACTAAAGGTCCTTTTATATCGACTTCGAGTGTGGGCTTCCACTTTTTCTGAGTTTTTCCGGTTTTTGTTGTTTCTTTTTGGGATCCTGGCTCTTCTTTAACTCTCCAATTAGGTTTAGGCCCCGTGGGCTCCCAGGTCGCATTCCATATTTGGCTTCCGAAATAAAACTTTTTACCGTTTCGGGAAAGTTTTTCTATCCTCGGTTCTTTTTCCATAATTCAATCCTATATTATTGTCTTTGTATGTATAAAAGCAAATAAATTAGTGTAAGAAAATAACAAGATATAAGATGAAAATTGAGGCAAGTTATGCTATCCTTAAAACATATGGAAGAAGAACTGATAAGCATTAAAAATACAGCGCTTTCTTTTATACTGGAAGCCGAAGATTTAAAAAATCTCGAAGAGATAAAACTTCAATTCTTAGGAAAAAGCGGGAAATTAACACTCTTGATAAAAGAAATAACAAAAGTGCCTCCGGAAAAGAGAAAAGAAGTAGGAATGCTGGCAAATGAAGTTAAAGATGCGATAGAAGACGCCATAAAACTGCGCCAGGAAAACTTAAAACATAAAACAAAAACTGTATTAAGGCAAAAAATAGATGTTACAAACCCGGGAATTTTACCACCCCTAGGACACGAACATCTTGTAACCCAAGCTATAGAGGAGATAAGCGGAATTTTTGAAAAAATTGGATTTACAAGAGTAACGTATCCAGAAGTGGAATGGGACTGGTTTGCATTTGAAGCTTTAAATTTTCCACAAGGACATCCGGCAAGAGATGACTGGGAAACGTTTTTTATTAAGGGAGAGAAGGATCCTCAAAAAGGAGCCATGCTTTTAACGCCACACACTTCTTCCGGTCAGATAAGAGAAATGCAAAAAGCACTAATAACTGAAAATAAAGGCGAAGAAGTCTCGATCAGGATGCTTAATGTTGCTAAATGCTACAGGAGGCAATCGGATATTTCACACACTCCTATGTTTCATCAATTTGAAACTCTTGTAATAGATAAAAATATTTCTATTTCGCATCTTAAGGGCGTCCTCGATTATTTTGCCAAATCTTATTTTGGACAAAACCGGAAAACCAGGATAAGACCCTATCATTTTCAATTTACCGAGCCGTCTTTTGAAGTAGACGTTACATGCGGTGTATGCAACGGCAAGGGCTGTAAGCTTTGTAAAGAAGGCTGGCTTGAAATGGGGGGAGCAGGAATGGTGCATCCGAACGTTTTAAAAATGTCCGGAATAGACCCAGAAAAATATAGAGGCTTTGCATCGGGATGGGGAGTAGAAAGAGTACTTATGATGAGGGAAGGCTTAGAAATTGACGATCTTAGACTCCTGTATTCAAATAATCTGGATTTTCTTGAACAATTCTAAGTGTTAAGAGTTAGTAGTTTGTATGAATATAAAAATTTTAGACAGCTGGCTTAGGGATTATCTCAAAACTAAAGCCACTCCTCAAAAAATTGAGGAAGTATTATCCGAAACAAGCGTTTCGGTGGAACGGCTTGAAAAATATAAAGATGATTTTATTTACGATATAGAAGTAACAACCAACAGACCCGATTTGATGTCTGTAACCGGCTTGGCACGAGAAGCTTCGACAGTGCTAAACCAACGGGGAGTAGAGGCCCGGTTTATTCCACTAAAATTACAGGCAGAAAAAGGACAAAAAGCGGATTTTATAACAATTAAAAATGACCCCCGGTTGGTAAACAGAATATGCGCCGTTGTAATGGATGTAAGAATAAAAGACTCACCTAATTTTATTAAAGAAAGGCTTGAAAATTCGGGAATCAGGAGCCTCAACAATCTTATCGACATTACAAACTATGTCATGAGAACCCTGGGCCACCCTTCACATATTTTCGATTACGACCGTCTTTCTACAAAACTTCTTATAATAAGGGAGGCTCAAAAAGGTGAGGAAATACGGACACTCGATAATAAAGAGCATATGCTTCAGGGGGGAGAAATTGTTGCGGTTAACGATAAAAATACGATAGTTGATCTATTGGGGATAATGGGTCTTGAAAACAGCGTAGTTAATGGAAATACAAAAAGAATACTATTCTTCATAGATAACAATGAAAAAAATCATATACGGAAAGCCTCTATGTCTCTTGGAATACGGACCGAAGCCGCAGTTTTAAATGAAAAAGGTCTTGACAGTGAACTGTCTTATGAGGCACTTCTATACGGAATAAAACTTTATAAAGAATTTGCGCAGGGAACAGTTCTATCGGAAATTATAGACATATATCCCAATAAATTAAAAGAAAAAACCGTAACTGTTTCCCAAGAAAAAATTAATAAGATAATAGGCGTAGAGATACCTGCTAAAAAATCTTCGGAAATACTTAAAGGCTTAGGTTTTGAGAACATTGTAGAAAATAACATTCTTAAAGTGAACGTTCCGTCGTTTCGGTCCGGCGATATCGAAGTAGGGGAAGATATTGCCGAAGAAGTGGCAAGAATTTACGGCTATGGAAATATTCCCCAACTTTTGCCGCCTCTTCCCAATAATTTTGGACCTAAGTCGTATATAAACGAATTCTATTGGGAAAAAAGAGCAAGGAAAGCAATGAAGTATTGGGGATTTACGGAATGCTATACATACTCTATGGTTCCGGGAGATCTTTTGGAAGGGCCCGAAGAGGGGGCCGTAGAAATAGAAAATCCACTATCGGAAGAGTTTGTTTTTATGAGAAGAACCCTTGTTCCGAGTCTTTTGAAAGTCGCATCGGAAAATAAAAAAAGACAGGAAATTAAAATTTTTGAGCTTTCCAAAGTATATCTTAAGAAAGAAAACAGGCTGCCGGAAGAAAAGCTTATGTTGGCGGGTATAATTAAAAAACAAAATGCCTCTTTTTATGAAATTAAGGGAATAGTTGAACAATTAATTAAAGATTTCGGGATATCAGATCTGAATTTTAAAGAATCCGAAAGGGGAGGGTTAGGGTCATCGCTTTATATCGGAAAAGAATATCTGGGTGAAATAGAGGTCTTAAACACAGACCTTGTAGATTTTGAAATAGACTTCACTATTATCCTCAAATACGCAAATTTAAAAAAAACCTATAAACCCATTAGCAAATATCCGCCCGTTGTGGAGGATATATCTTTAGTTGCAGGCAATGAAGTAAAAACGGAAAATATAATAAATGAAATAAAAGCACAAAGCGTTCTTGTTGCAGACGTATATTTATTTGACCAGTTTGAAAACTCCAGATCGTTCAGGATAACTTATCTGAATCCAGAAAAAAATTTAAGTTCAAATGAGGTATCTTCGGTAAGAAAAAAAATACTTACCAGTCTCAGGGAAAAATTCAAAGCCACAATAAAATAGCTGCTAATAATTTCATGGGGCTTAATAACTAATACTAAATACTCAGGGATTAAGGACTCCAGAAGGAAGAGGTGTCATTGAGGCGCTTGGGCTTTGTGCTGGAGTAGGGGAAGGATTATTATTCGAACCTCCATAAGAATAATCGGAAACCTGAGTGGGCGGGTAGTACTCGGGGTGGTCGGCGGCATAAGTTTTTTGTATCCATGCATTTATTCCATCCTGCCATCTGTTCTTTCCATCTGTAGAGATAGGATCGTTCATTTTAAATACAATATAACTTTTTGTGGTATAGTCTCCTGCGGCTATTTCGTTGGAGTTTGCAAGCTTATCCGGCTGATGCTTTGAAATCTTAAGATTCTGATAAATAGGTGAGGGTCCCGTAGGTTGTGTTCCCTGTATGTAATATTCGCTCCTCGTCGGTTGGCCGGGAACAGGAAGACCTCCTCCGTAAGCGTCTATTTGCATTGCTATTACATCATCCGGTTTTTGAGGCGGTTCATCCGGCTTTCCCTTTAATACATAGCTCATTATCTGATTCCAAATTGGAGCAGCTCCCGTAATTCCCGAGGAAACTTTTGCCATGGGAGAGTTATCGTTATTTCCGACCCATACTCCCACGACATAAGAAGGCGTATATCCGACCGTCCAGTTATCCCTTATGTCGTTTGTCGTACCCGTTTTCACTGATACGCTGGGATGTCCTGCTACCACCAACTGGGAATACGGGCCAAATTCCATTGACCTTGCATTATTATCCAAAAGTATATGGGAAATTATAAAAGAAACCTCGGCCGAAAGCTCTCTTTGGGGAGAAGGCGGATTATATTTGTACAGAACCTTTCCGTTCGCATCGTCTACCTCGGAAATTGAGTAAAGTGGCTGTTTGAGGCCCTCGTTTGCAAAGACTCCGTAGGCCTGCATTTCGTCAATAAGTCTTACGTCCCTTCCTCCCAAAACCAGTGAATACCCCACATCGTTTATATTGGCTTGCGTAGGCTGCCAGTTTTCAATCCCCATATTATATGCTTGTTGCATCACATTTTTAATCCCTACGTCAGCAAGCATTTCTACAGCAGGAACATTTATGGAATTTGCAAGAGCAAATCTCATTTGAATAGGTCCTCTGTATTTACCGTCATAATTTACCGGTATATAGTCCTTTTCCTGATCGTTGGCTTTAAAATTTATAGGAACATCCATAAACAAACTCGATGCCGTATAACCCCTCGATAGTCCGACTGCATAAGTAATAGGCTTTAACGAAGAGCCCGGTTGACGGAAAGCAAGTGCCGCATTAAAATTTCCGTCGTTTTGAGTATCAAAATAATCTTCGCTACCGACCATGGCAAGAATTGCCCCCGTTTTCGGGTCCGTAACCATAGCCGCACCGTTAGTAAGATGGAATTCGCTTTTGTCTTTATCAACTTCAGCTTTTACCACCTGTTCCGCTTTCTGTTCGATATTATAATCAAGTGTCGTCTTAACCTGGAGTCCCCCGTTATCAACCATTTGCTCGCCAAACTGATTTACTAATAATTGTTTCACGTAAAATACAAAATGGGGAGCTTTTATCCCTGCGGTATTTTGAGAAAACTGCATAAATTTAATCTCTTTAATGGCAGAGTCCTCCTGGGCCTGAGTAATATCTCCGTCTCTTACCATTGCATCCAAAACCTCCTGGGAACGTGCTATATAATATTTATTTCCCGAAAAAGGTGAATATGCTGTAGGACTTTGAGGCAAACCTGCTAAAAGTGCGCATTGAGCCAAATCGAGGTCTTTTACATTCTCATTAAAGTACTGCTCCGAGGCCGCCTCTACGCCTACCGCGGAACCGCCATAGGGAACATCGTTTAAATACATTTCCAAAATCTGATTCTTGGAATATTTTTTATCTACCTGAATAGAAAGTATAAGTTCTTTTATTTTTCTTGGAATTGTCTGCTGGTTCCCCAAAAGCACATTTTTTACGAGCTGCTGGGTAAGAGTCGAACCTCCTCCGGTAATTCTTCTGTAAAGAATGAGGTCTCTAAAAGCCCTTAAATAACCCGTAACGGAAAAGCCCGAATTATTATAAAAATTCTTGTCTTCTACGGAGATCGTTGCCTCCTGAAGATATTTGGGAATTCCGTCAAGCTTTACGTAAATCCTGTTCTGATCTTGGTATAAAGAATAAAGAAGGACTCCGTTTTTGTCATAGATTCTTGTCGAATCGGATTTTTGTGCGGCAATAAGCTGACCCGGAGCCGGAAGATCCCTTCCGTACCATACGAAAAGAACTGCAGTTATAATTATGAAAGCTATGAGGCCGAAGAATGCGTATTTGGTAAGTTTACTTAAGAGAAGCATCCGTTTTGCATCCAAAGAATACCTTTGGCGCCTGCTTCTGCGTCTACCGTAGTCCATAACCTACTAAGTATAACAAATCCTTTCAATTTTTAAAAATTAGAAATTAGAAATTCTGTATGTTATACTCGGTTTATGCACGATATCGAAGAACTTGTTACAAGAGGGGTGGCAAACATTATTCCTCAAAAGGTTGCCCTTGAAAAACTTCTCGAATCTGGAAAAAAACTCAACATCTACATGGGGATCGACCCTACAGCCACAAAAATTCACCTGGGACATACCGTAGGGCTTAGGAAACTCGGCGAATTTGCAAAATCAGGCCATAACGTAACATTTCTAATAGGCGATTTTACCGCATTAATCGGAGACACTTCCGACAAGGATTCCGAAAGGCCAAGCTTGAGCAAAGAAGAAATAGAAGAAAACTTTAGAACATATAGAAAACAGGCGGAAAAAATTTTGGATTTTTCAAAGGTACAAGTAAAGTTTAACAGCGAGTGGCTTAAAAAACTTTCTTTTGAAGATATAGTAAAACTCACACAGCATTTCTCTGCCGGAGATTTTACAAGCAGAGAACTTGTTAAAAAAAGGCTTAGTGAAGGAAAAAAAGTTGGACTTCACGAATTTATGTATCCGGTTATGCAGGGATACGACAGCTATTTTATGGATACCGACATCCAAGTGGGCGGAACAGACCAGACCTTTAATATGCAGGCAGGGAGAACTCTTCAAAAAGACCTGCGGAATAAAGAGTCATTTGTTCTTACAACACCTATCCTTGAAGGCCCGGACGGGAGGAAAATGAGCAAATCATACGGAAACGCGATTTGGCTGGAGGATACACCCGATGATATTTACGCAAAAGTTATGGCCATTGAAGACAGATTAATAATTACTTATTTTCTCCTGGTAACCTATGTTCCTGCAGGAAAAATAGAGGAATACGAAGAAAGACTGAAAAACGAAAACCCGATTAATATAAAGAAAATCCTCGCATTTGAAATAGTAAAAGAGTTGTATTCTGAAAAAGATGCAAATGAAGCACAGGGTAAGTTTGAAAGAACCGTACAAAATAAAGAAACACCTCAAGAGTCGGAGCTTTTTACTTTTGATATAAGCGAACTTCCGATAATAGAACTTTTAACAAAAACGAAAATGGCAAATAGCAATTCCCATGCTAAAAGATTGATAGAACAGGGGGGAGTCAGCATTAACGACAAACTCATAGAAAATTCAGCCGATTTTATTAAACTCGATAAAGTACTCTTCTTAAAAGTAGGTAAAAGAAGGGTTGTCAAAATAACTTCAAAATAATAAAATAAATTTATGGATTTGTTTAGAAAACATCAGTGGATTTGGAAAGTAATAGTAATCGTAGCTTCTTTGGCCCTTATTGCAACATCTGTTCTCGCTTTTCTTCCTACTCCGCAATAAAATAAAAATATGAATTTACAAACACCGATAAGAGAGGCCTCAAGGTCTTACAAAATGTATGCTTCAAGGCTTGAAAATCTTGAAATCTATAAAATAGAAGATTTTTTATTCCACGTACCCTTCAGATACGATGACTATTCACTCGTCTCTAAAATAGGAGTTGTTCAGGCAGGTGAAAAAGTAACGGTAAGAGGTGAGGTTTTGGATATCAAAAACGAATATACAAGAAACAGGAAAAGAATTCAAAAAGCAAAAATAGGAGACGACACGGGTGAAATAAATGCAATATGGTTTAATCAGCCCTTTATACTAAATACTATTAAAAAAGGAGATGAAGTTTCTTTATCCGGAAAAGCGGATTTTTTCGGAAATAAACTTACTCTCATTTCCCCGGATTATGAAATAGTCTTCCAAAACAAAACGATTCATACTGGAAGGCTTGTGCCTGTTTACCCGGAAACAAGAGGTGTTTCTTCAAAATGGCTAAGGCGTCAGGTATATAAAATTCTTGAAGAAAAAAAAGGACAGTTTGAAGAATTCTTGCCGGAAGAGATTCGGAAACGGGAAAATCTTATGGACCTTGAAGAAGCAATAGATAAGATACATTTTCCTGATTCTATAGAGCAGGCAGAGAATGCGCGAAGAAGATTATCTTTTGATGAACTTTTTCTGCTCCAACTGACAACCCTTAAAAAAAGACGGGAATGGGAAGAAACAGGTCCGGGAAATAAGTTCGAAGCCGAAAAACATAGAACGGCGATGGAGAACTTTATAAAATCATTGCCTTTTGAGTTGACAAATGCGCAGAAAAAAGCCATAAAAGAAATTTTCGGTGATATGTCCTGCGGAAAAGCAATGAACAGGCTTTTGGAGGGGGAAGTAGGAAGCGGTAAGACTGTTGTAGCAGCGGCAGCAATTTACCTTACCTATCTTAACGGTTATCAATCGGCGTTCATGGCCCCTACAGAGATTCTTGCACAACAACACTACAAAACACTCTCGAAGCTTCTTTCGCCGCTGGGACTCAAAATAGGATTAGTAACTTCCTCAACTAGATCAAGCGAAAATGGAAAATGGAATACAGATTTATTGATTGGGACTCATGCCATAATTTCTCCTAAAATAAAATTCAAAAATCTTGGGCTGGTTGTAATAGACGAGCAGCAAAGATTCGGAGTTGAGCAGAGAAGTGCAATAAGAAACAAAGGAAAAAATCCCCATCTTTTATCCATGACCGCAACCCCGATTCCAAGAACTGTTGCCCTTACCGTTTACGGAGATTTAGACCTTACTCTTTTGGATGAAATGCCTGTGGGAAGAAAAAAAGTAAAAACCTGGCTCGTGCCTCCCCAAAAACGGGACGGAGCCTACGGATGGATAGAAAAAGAAATAAAACTAAACAACAGCCAAGCTTTTATAATCTGCCCTTTTATAGAGGAATCGGAAAATATGACAACCGTTAAAGCGGCAACAAAAGAATTTGAAAGACTTAAAGAAATATTTGGAAGTCTTAATCTGGGTCTTTTGCATGGAAAGATGAAGAAAGACGAAAAAGAAAAAATTCTGAAAGATTTCGAAGATAAAAAGGTGGATATTCTTGTAGCTACTCCTGTTGTAGAGGTCGGAATAGATTTTCCTAACGCAACGATAATAATGATAGAAGCCTCGGAGAGATTCGGACTTGCCCAGCTTCATCAGTTAAGAGGGAGGGTCGGGAGAGGAGAAAAACAGTCTTATTGCTTGCTATTTACAGAGGCAAAGAACGAAAAAACCATAAGAAGACTCAAGTCGATGGAAACAATATTCATAGGAGCAGAGCTTGCAGAGCTGGACCTGAAACTGCGGGGACCCGGAGAAATAACCGGAACAAACCAGCACGGAAGATATAGTCTTAAGATTGCCGATTTTTCGGATATTTCACTTATAGAAAAAGCCAGAAATGAGGCAAAAGATATGTTTGAAAATCTTGATAAGTATCCGATTCTTAATGAAAAAATTGAAGCTGAATCCTCAAAACACATATCACCCGACTAAAAAGTATTGCAAGCAAAGGCTAAATAAAGTAAAATATAGGAGTTAACGTTCTTTGTTTCCTGATTAGAAGGAACCAAGAACTGAATTATGCCACAAGAACCTAAAAAACGTCATTCAAGAGCAAGGCAGGGGAAAAGAAGAGCCGCAATACGACTATCTGTGAGAGAAACCGTGCTTTGCTCAAATTGCGGAACTCCTGTTTTACCTCATACAATCTGCAGAAATTGCGGATTCTATAAAGGAAAAGAGGTAATCAACATGACAAAAAGGAGAGATAAAAAAGAGAAAATAAAATCTGAAGAGAATACGGCATGAAAAATCCTCTTGACCCGCGACACAAAAAGAGGCAAAAATTAGTAGAGGACCTTTTTAAAGTCGAATTTCATAGGCAAAGAGTTTCAAACGAAACAAAGCTTATTATTGAAAATAAGGACTTTATCGACAAAAGTATTGAAAAATCTGCTCCGGAGTTTCCGATAGAAAAAATAAATAGAGTCGATTTGGCAATTTTACGGCTTGCCGTTTACGAACTATTGATTGAGAAAATAAATCCGCCCAAAGTAATTGTAGACGAAGCCGTAGAGCTGGCAAAGGAATACGGAGGAGATACAAGTCCCGCTTTTATAAACGGGGTTTTAGGCAATATTATTGATTATGGTAAAAATTCCTGAATTTAAAAATAAAGAACTTTTTGAACAATCTTTTATACACCGCTCTTATCTGAATGAGACAAAGAAAAAAGTTTCGTCAAACGAAAGGCTCGAGTTTTTGGGCGATAGCGTTTTATCTTTTGTCGTTTCCCAATATCTTTATTCCAAATACCCCGATTTTAACGAAGGAATATTGACTAACTTAAGGTCACTGCTTGTTAATACAAAAAGTCTTGCTCAGGCAGCAAGAGAATTGGATTTCGGAAAATATCTTAAACTTTCAAAAGGAGAAGAAGAATCCAGGGGAAGGCAAAATCAGAGTCTACTTGCCGACAGCTTTGAGGCCTTTGTCGGAGCGCTTTTTATTGATAGCGGAATAGAAGCTGTAAAAAAATTCCTGGGCGAAGTTATTTTGCCAAAAGCAGAGTTATATGTAAAAAACAGGGCATTCAAAGATCCCAAAAGCCTTCTCCAGGAGAAAATACAGGCACAAAAGCAGGCATCTCCCGTTTACAGGGTAATAAATGAAGAGGGACCGGCTCACGCGAAAATATTTACCGTTGGTGCATATGTAAACGAAAAGTTGATGGGAAAAGGTTACGGAAAATCAAAACAGGAAGCCGAGGAAAACGCGGCAAAAGAAGCCTTAGGCAAAATCAGGCTTGAGAAGAAAAACAAATAATGGTAAAATAATTAACTATGTCTGTAGTAATAAGATTATCTAGAACTGGAAAAAAAGGCGAAAGAAAATTCCGTGTAGTAGTTAAAGAAAAAAGATCCAGAAGAGAAGGCGATTCAATAGAGCTTTTAGGTTACTATGAAAAAGGCAAAAACGGAAAGAAAGAAATCAACAAAGAAAGATACAAGTATTGGCTTTCAGTCGGAGCACAGCCAAGCCCTACGGTTTCTAAATTAATGGAGTAATATGAAAGATGCTTTAACTTACATCGTAACCTCAATAGTAGACAATCCGAAAGAAGTGGAAGTAACCGAAGAGGATAATGAGGGAGTTCTTAATTTTACGGTTAAAGTAGCCAAAGACGACATGGGAAAAATAATAGGCAAAAACGGAAAAGTTATAAAAGCAATAAGAAATGTAGTTAAAATTCCGGCCATTAAACAAGGCAGAAAAATTTATATTTCACTCGCAGAAACCCCGCAGGAATAAAAAGTAGATTAAGTATGAAAATTTCAATACTTACGCTTTTCCCCGAAATGTTTGAGGGCCCCTTTAATGAATCAATAATAAAACGGGCTAAGGAACGCAAGATAGTGGAAATTTCTTTTGTAAATATAAGAGACTTTGGGATAGGCAAGCATAAACAGGTAGACGATACCCCTTACGGAGGAGGTAAAGGTATGGTTTTAAAAGTAGACGTACTGGAAAAAGCAATAGAAAAAACCCGCGATAAAAAACTCTCGTCTCGGGAAGAAAAAGTTATACTAATGGGCGCCCACGGAAAAACCTACAATCAGAAAGCAGCACAAAAATACTCAAAATTAAAACACCTGATAATAATCTGCGGACATTACGAGGGATTTGATGAAAGGATAAAAGAATTTATAGACGAAGAGGTTTCGGTAGGAGATTTTATACTGACAGGAGGCGAAATTCCCGCAATGCTTATAGCGGACAGCGTAACCAGACTCTTAAAGGGAACTATAAGCGAAGGGTCCCTAGATACCGAATCTTTCTCCCCATATCTTGAATATCCGCAGTACACGAAACCCCAGAAATTCAAAAATTTAACAGTTCCCGGGGTCCTTCTTTCGGGAGACCACAAAAAAATAGAGGATTGGCGCAAAAATGAATCCTTAAAGATAACAAAAAAATTAAGGCCGGACCTTATTGAAAAGGAGTAGTTGCCGATTGGGAAGCGGCAGGAGATGCGGAAGCTGCAGAAGCCGGGGAGGGAGAAGGAGTAGCAGTAGGCTGATTAGATACATTAGATACCCCGTTTACATTTGTCCACGATGATAAATTTGAAATCGTATTAAGCCCTTCTGGAGATACTACTGTAATAGGTGTACTGTCGTTGTAACCGAGAGGGGGGAAAGGCCTGTAATAAAAATAAGCTGTAATTCTCGAAACCGCAGGGCCTATTTCAACGTCCGTGACTTCGGAGATAGGTGCAGTCTTATAAAGCTCCTGCATGAATCTGGTAACGTCGGACGTGCCCCCGTTTATCGATAGAACCAACTGTAGATAAGGAAGGGAATTTATTCCCTGTGTTTCGGGCTTTGTTATATCTCCGACTTGAAACTGATAATCACCCAAAGAGACTCCTGCTCTATCTGCAGCAGCCGAAACTGCATAAAGAATACCCGCAAAATCCTTATCTGCCGGCAATACCGCAGAAACGGTCTGGAGCTGAGAATTGAGTTGTCCCGGATCCAGATTTGTGAGCAAATTCAAATTATTCTTAAGAACATTTAATTTGTTTGTTTCTATTTTTGCTTCCTCCTGGGCGCTTAAAAGATTCTGAAACTGGGGGATAATCACAAAAATAAACAGAAGAACGCAAGCGGCTATAACACCTCCCGGAAGGAGGTATTGTTTATATTTTATATATAAAAATCTCAGAGTAGCCGCGTCTATATTAACTTTTTTGTTCATAATAAACTCGCCTTTATAGACAGAGAATAAGAACCTGTCTTTGTGTTTATCACAAGGCTTTCTATATATATTTTATCTATAGTCTGTTGTTTTTGTGCAAGAGAAATAATGTTGTTAAGAAATGTATTTAAGGAATCTAGGGATTGCGACGATACTACAAAAGTTACATTCCCGTTGCTGATTGAAAGCTGGGAAGTTGTTACTCCCGGAGGCATTTGTTGTTTTAAGATATTTATCGAATTTGTATAATTTTTTCTTTTACTTAATACATTCGAGATATCTACGAGCCTGTTGTTCACTATTGCAAGTTGTGCAGCTTTACTGTGTAAATAGGAAATGCTGTTAAGGGTGGAGTTCTGATCATTCTTAATCGAGCCTAAAGAAAGACTGCTATAAAGAATAAATATAATAAGCGACATAAGGCTTATGACAATAAGGGAAACTACTGCCGCTATTCTTACGGTCTTTAGTCTTTTCTTTTCTTTTAAAGACTCCTGTTGCTGATTTCCTACAAGATTAATGTCATTATTCATAGTCTCTCATGGCAAGGCCTACAGCAATAGTATAATCGGAAGCATTGTCCAGGACCTCTTTGGGAATAGTCTGGCTGGCCAACACTTTCCACGGATTTGCAATTGCGGTTTCTATGCCCGAGTTGTTTGCAAAATAAATATCGATTCCCGGAAGTTTTGCCGTTCCGCCCGCTAAAAGTATTTGACGGACCGGGGTTTCCTCCTTATATTTTTGAGAATAAAAGGCCAATGCCTTTTTAGCTTCTGTAAGAACAGAATTAAGGATAGGTTCCGTTGCTTGTCCAATTTTTCCCCCCAGACTTTTTCCTGAAACTCCGTAAACTTTTTTATATTCTTCGGCTTGCTGAGGAGTAAGTCCGAAATCCGTAGCTATAGCCCTATTTATAGCCGCTCCTCCTACCGACATGGAGTAAGTGAAAACCATAATACCGTTTCTGACAATCGCAAAAGAGGTACTTATTGCTCCTATATTTATTATTAAAGTGGGGGGAAATGTTTCACCCAGGACAAGAGCTCTTATGGTCGAAAGTATCTCGGTCTCCATTGATGAAATGGAGAATCCCGCCATTGATATAATTTTTTGATATTTCCTTATGAGCATCGTGGGAGCACCTACCATGAGAACTTCCATTTTATCGGTAGAGGTAGGATGCTCGGGCCTTTTTAAAACATTCCAGGTAAGTGTAATATTCGTAAGAGGAACGGGAATATACTGTTCGGCCTCCCAGTAAATTGCCGAAGCAAGCTCCCTGTCCGAAAGAACAGGCATCTCCAAAACCTTTGTGTATACCTGATTTTCTGCCAACGCTACATTAACATACTTTGTACTTATCCCCGCATCGTTTACCGCTTTTCTTATCGCCTGTGCCATTTCCTCCTCGTCCAAAGGAGATTCCGACATCATTCCCTTAGGAGGAGCAGGGGCAATTATGGAAGATTTAAAAATAAATCCTCCCTTCTGTCCGTCCAAAAGCACGATTTTTATAGTGGTAGCACCAATATCCAAACCAAAGGGTCTTTTGTTCATTGTAAATTAGGGTGAAAATAGATTGTAAAGAAAATATTCGGAGGGCAATTCCGGATATCCCTGGAAGACAGAAACCTTTCGGGCGGTCGAGCCCGAAGTACCTAGGGAGCTAATAACCGATCCCTGAGAAGGAAAGGCTGCAGTTCCTATTATTCCGGCCGAGGCATTTGTATAAAGCGGGATTATTCTTGCTATAAGACCGTTAGTCACGGGAATCGTTTGCGTCTGGTAATAAAAGGTCTTCCCGGCAACCGTGGACTGCGCAGCTACGGCCTGCGTAAATCCGTTTCCGCTCGGACCCGTAAGTCTTGTTGAGCATGGGTCAAAAGCATATCTTTGAATAGTAGGGCTTGCTTTGGAACCGGATATAACTACTATTTCCAATGCCGCATTATTACAAGGACCTGAGTTGTCACCCCAATAAATAGTAAAACTTCCGTTCCAGGGATTTTGATAGAGGAGGGAAGAATCGGAATTATAGGCTGTAAGCCATAGATCTATTCCGTCATCCTGCGAAATAGGATTTCCCCCGTTAAAAAGAAAAGAGGTTCCGGAAATCTGGGTATAGGTTGTAGTAAAACCTGTTCCTCCTGAAAAATTTGAGTTTGCAACCGAAGCGCTCGATTTTATTGCCTGTTCTACACCCGCTTCAGCCGCGGAAAGTGCTTTTTGCGAATTTGCCTGTTCATTGGAATTTTTAAAACTTGTGATGCTTCTTGTTGCAATAGATAGTCCTACGGTCAAAGCTATAACCATTACAAGAACTACTATAAGAAGAGACTGACCCTTTTCCGATTTTAGCTTATTAAAAAAGCCATTATTAAGCATATTTAAGCTACCAAATATAGAGTATCAATCATTTATACCCCTGTCAAGCTAATAACCTATATTTCTAAGCGTAACAGAAGTAGAAAACGGTAGAGTTGCATTCTTTTCCGTAAATTTACTGGTGGTAAGCTGGGAGAGCGTAAAGTTTATTCCTATTGTAGGCGGTTCGGTATAAGTATTTTGGAAACAGGTGAAATAGCAAAGAGAAGGGTCAAAAGATATTGTGGTAGTATCTATTAAAGAAGAAGAGTTGGAAGCAAGAGTATTGGGCGGACTATCCGTAGAACCGTTACATCCAAAAACAGTTGTTCCTCCATCAAAAGAAGTAATCTTTACGTATTTATAGGGAACGGGAGTCCCAGTGGGTATAGGTGTTGAAGACGGAGAAGGAACGGGAGTCGGGGAGGGAACGCAGTTTGGGGTATAATTAACACCGTCAGTGCTTACACCGTTAAACACACGGGCAAAAATAAGCATCTTGGACATCTGCAAAATTGCGTAATTCCCATTCTCTCTTACGTTATCCAAGACCGTAGATTTACCGGTTCCCCTAAGAGAGGAAACAATAATACTTGTAACAATCAAACCTACAACAACCATTATCACAATTACCGTTAAGAGCTCCACCAGCGTATAACCCTGTTGAGAATTTTTAATTCTTAATTTTAAATTTTTAATTATTTTCATGGCGTGCTGAAAATATTTCCGTTTACATTAGTGTAACACGAACTTAAAGTGACATTATGGCAATAAAGATTAGTAGACGGACATTTACTGTCGCCCCAGGAAACCACGGCAGTTGTAAGAGTGGCATTGGAACAGGAAGTCGAGTTCTGTGTAATACTAACTTCTCTCTTGAAAGTTCCATAGTTCAGTCCACAGTCGCCGGAAGCGGGATCTGGAGTTCTAAGACTTGTTGTTCCTCCGTCCATGCAGTACTTACCGCTGTAAGATGAAAATAAAGTCCAGTTTGAAAGGCTTAATTGCCTCATTGCCTCCAAAGCCTGCTGGGCATATTGGCCTGCAAGATTCTGATTTTTTGTGTACTGGACATTATTTAAGGCAGTGATGACCGTTACCGTTATTGCCGATACTACCAAAGAAGCAGCTCCCAATGCCACAAGAGCCTCTATCAGTGTTTGCCCTCTTTGTTTTCCTTTAATAAAGATTCCCATTATTATCTATATTTATAGTAAAGTTATTTCCATAACCGGTCAGGACTATCTTTGTATTTCCACCTGTGGCACCGCTCGAAATTATAGGGTAAAAAATTGACGTGGCAGTAGTCTGGGAACTGAAACTTATAGTCGTAGGGAGCGTGGTTTGGGAAACGACATGGGTTCCGTTGCATACAACACTTAAAGAATAGGTATTGTTAAGTGTATTTATATCTATCTGATAACCGTTCAACACCTGACCGGTGCAAACTGAAGGTTTAACCTGCGAAAGGGCATCGGACCTTGCCAGATGAATAGTATTTTCTAATGATTGGGCAGCTTGCACTAAAGTCTGATTCCGGCTATAAGTCATAAAAGACGCAATCCCCATCGTAGAAAGTATAGCTATAATCGTAAAAACAACAATAAGCTCTAAAAGAGTGAAGCCCTTCTCAGACCTAAAACGCCTGACTTTGGAGTTATGACGCGGACAGTTAATCATAAATTACGGATTTGTAACTGTATAAGATGCTGTATTTGGATATGTTGGAGCAGAGCAAAAAGAATTATTTGAAGAATCCTTCTGACTGTCATTGAGATTCTCTAAACAGGCTACAAGAGTATACCCTCCCGAAGCAGTTGTTGAATAAAGATAATTTGTTCCCGTTAACGGATCGCAGGGGATTGTCTGCATATAAGTAGTTCCGTTTGCGGAAAAAGCAGAACCGTTACATGAAGGCAGCGAAGACGGATAAGACCCCTGGTCTGCTCTATAAAGTTCAAGAGCCGACTGGATCTGGCGCAAATCGGATTTTCTTTGTGCGTCCCTTGCCCTTTGTCTTACGCCTACAAAATTCACCATTAGAAGCGTTGCCAATACTCCAATTATTGCAATTACGATCAAAAGTTCTATCAACGTAAATCCCGCAGATTTACGCTTGCTGATTGTTGCCGTTTGGCAGAATTTACGATTACCGGTAAAGTCTTTAATCATTAATCTACAATCCTTAATCTACAATTAGGGAGTGACATTCGGACTGGTAAGTCCGAAGTCACACGGTCCTCCGCAGGAATCGGCCGGTATTCCATTAGTCGAAATACTCGCGCATTCGTTATTTACCATATTTTTGCAAACCTGCGGGTCGCTGCTTCCTCTATCCAGAGTAGCATACAGATAATAAGATTGTCCAGTTGAATAGTACACGTAATAATCCGAAGAGCTGGGATCTTTGGGAAGAATATCCATATACGGTTTCCACTCGGTTCCCCAGTCTGCAACCGTGAGGTCGCTTCTTACGATTCTGTATGCGGGGCCCGAAGTGGATGATGCGGGATATTTCCCGTTATCTTGATAATAAGTTTCAAGCGCCCTTTGAATCTGGGCAAGATCGGATTTCCTTTTTGAATCATTGGCTTTTTGGAACTGCGCAACAGGGTTTATTGCCATCATAGTGGCAACGGCTAAAATGGAAAGTATCCCTATTACAACAATAAGCTCTACCAATGTAAATCCTCTTTGATTTTTGATTATTGAGTGCATAATTGACCCGTACAAGTTGTTGTTCCCGGACCCGAATAACAGGTAAGAGTTCCTCCGTATATATAACACTGGCTTGGTACAACTATATTACATCTACCGCTGGAAACCGCATAATAATTAGGCGAACAATTAAAAGGAGGAGGTGTAGGACTGGGCGCGGGAGTGGGCGAAGAGGTCGGCGAAGGAGAGGGCGTAGGTGAAGCCGAAGGAGTCGGCGAAGAAGAAGGGGTGGGGAGAGGTGTAGCCGAAGCCGAAGGGGTAGGCATGGGAGTTGCCGAACCCGTAACGGGATTTGGCAGAGGATTTGTTGAGATATAAGAACAATTAACATCTCCCGAAACAACACAGTAGTTATAGCCTAAGGCTGTGTAATTAGTAGGCAGACAGTTACTAAGTTGGGCAAGTGCACACGATGTCTGAAGATTTTCTGATGTTGATAGCTTTGCAAAAAGTACGTTCCACTGGGGACAACTGCTTCCGTCTGTTTCATATAAATAAGAAGCTCCTCCTCCCGAATAATCCGGATCCTGAGGTATAGTCTGCATATAAACGGTAGAACCTCGGGACAATGTTCCCCCCATGGTAATCGAATCCGGGTAGCAGTTTCTGTCCGAAAGGTAGGAATCTAAAGAACTTCTTATTTGAGTCAGATCATGCTGTCTCCTTGCATCTTTTGCTTTTTCAATCTGGCGAACAGGATTTAATGCAACAAACGCCATAGTAATAAGCGTAGAAAGTATTATTATGACTATAAGAAGCTCTACTAAAGTAAACCCAGATAAACCATTATCTTTGTAATTATTAAATCCCCTAAAAAGAGGGTAATGACACTTCCGGTAATAAGAAAAGGAGCGAAAGGAATTGCATCTTTTATTGATGCTTTTTTTCTCCATAGAATTAGTATGAGACCAATAATTGCTCCTGTCAAGAAAGCCAGATAAAGCGAAAGAAGAATTTTCGGAAAACCAAGCACCAGTCCAAGAAGAAAGGCAAGTTTGACATCGCCAAAGCCCATTCCCTTTCCGCCCGTAAATACAAAAAGCAGAAGGAAAAACATGAATGCGCCTAATCCTGAAATAACATTCAAAATCATAAACTGTGGGTTTATGTAAAGATAAATAAGGCTTATAAGTATAGCGGGAAAAAGAACTTTATCGGGGATTATTCCATATTTTAAATCCTCCAGGAAGATTATTATAAATGAACTTACAATAAAAATATAATAAAGAAAAGATGCTATCTTAAAATAAGGCGCATCGGAAAATCCGGCCTGACCGGGATAAAAAACGAAAACAAATACGCAGGCAAACAAGATTCCGGTTATTATCTCGGAAACCGGATAAAAAAAGCTTAACTTTTTATGACAGTATCTGCATCTTCCTTTTAAGATTATAAAAGAGATCAGGGGAATAAGATCTTCCCATTCAAGTTCTTTTTTGCAATATTCGCAGTGCGACCTTCCCAATATTATACTTTCCCCGTTTTTTAGTCTGTCTGCTACAACATTAAAAAAAGAGCCGAAGAAAGTGCCAATAAAAAAGAGGATAAATCCGGCAAGGAAAAAAGAGAGAACCATTAATTGAATAATATCACGATACCCAATAGTTAAGCGAGTGCAAAATTATAAATAAAGCCTGAAAAAGTAAAGAAATATAAAAGTAAGGAAATACATATTTTTCTTTTTTTGCGGAAAAAAACACTGCCATGGCAATAAAAATAGGAAAGGCAAGAAGAAGATAGCGGGTATATGACATAAAGCTTCCGAAAACGGGCACTATTCCCATAGCAAGAGTATATATAAAAAGTACTTTGTCTGTCTTTTTAAAAACAAGCGGAAGAAGAACCAGGAATAAAACAAAAAAGAGTCTGTCGATAATAGAATTTGTAAATCCGTGTATCGCAGGATGGGCCGGTATAAGACTTTGAATAAATATGTTGGGGTGGAAAATTGCGCCGACACTCCAACCACCAACGACCGAAGCATCGCCTATAAACTGCGTAAAGAAATTTCCGGTTGAGTGATAAATTACAATAAGGTCCAGGCCGAATCCGATAAAAGGGGCCAATAGTAAAAGAGTTGACGGCTTAAAAGAAAATTTTTTATCTTTCAGATAATCATAAACTATAAATACAAATAAGGGAAAAAGAATAAAAATTCCGGTCGGGCGCAAGAGAGGCAATAGTACCGAGAGGACAAATACCAACAGGAATCTTCTTTTATAAAGGTAATAGAATAATGGCATTATAATTCCCAAAAATATTGCTTCCGAGTAAATAAGCGAAAAATAAAATGCTGTTGGAAAGGAAATTAAAAGCAGGAATGAAAGGTAAGCGGTTTTTTCATTTTTTGTAAGCTCTTTTACAAAAAGATAAAAATAAACAAAACCTATTATGGAGATTACATTGGCAAAAAGCATTCCCGAGAAAAAAGCACCGAAAATAGGCGTAAGTATGCCTATAAGTCCGGGCAAAAGGGGGTAGAACCTGTCGGATTCAAGCCCGGGGTGGTAACCGTACCTGCCCAGAAAAAGATAGTGTTGCGCATCCCAGGTAGAAAAAGCGGTTTGTAATGTTATCCTTGAATTGAAAGGATAATGGAAATTCGCATAATAAGTATTTACGGAAAAAGGTAAAAGATTAAAAGCAATTACAATAAGAATAAAAATTACAAGTTTTATAAAAATCGCAGTTAATACTACTTTCTTAACCATTATTGTTTTGCTTAAATGTTTTTTTAATATCACTATAAAAATCGGTATGGAATTGATTGCTGTATTCTTTTATGACATTTTCAGCTCCTGATACAGATTTGAAACAATCCATATAGTCATAATATAGCAAAAAGTAAGAAAGAGGCTCATATGGGAAGCTTCCTATTGATGACTTAAGATATTTCTCCGCTATAAAGCATTCCTTTTGTTGTATGTAATAATTACCCAAGACCTGTGAAACTGCAGGATTGGCACTGTCGACTTCGTAAGATTTTTTAAAATAATAAAACGATAATGGTTTATCGTTATAATTTTTGACTATAAAGTTCGCTGTTGTAATAAGCCTATTAGAGTAAAAAAGAGGAATATCGGAAGCTGTAAGATTTCCTAAAACAAGATCGTTAGTTGTTTTATAAGGAATTTTATAACTACCCCAAACAACAGCCGCATCTTTTTCATAATTTTGTTTTTGAGGAATTTTTCCATTTAGCACAAGTTTTGAGCTTAACCCATAGGGCACCCAAACAAGTTTTTGGCCCTTTGTTTTTTCTATATTAAGAATGGAAAAAACCGGATTGGTTTTTGCTATCTCCATGATTACATTGGCCACAAGGTCGGGGCTTTCTTTTTGTCCGGGATTACTTTTTAGATAATTATCAAGTTTCTTTGCAAAATAAGAGCTTCCTGTAAGCCCGCTCAGATTAAGAACCTGTACATCTTTTCTGTAGCCCAAGCCATAGTGCACATACCATGTATTAAACAAAAGCGTATCTCCGGAAAGTATCAGGACCGAATTTTTCGGAAGCGGTTCTAACAAATCATAGGCAACATCGTTTCCAGCGGTAAAATTACTTAAATTTGTCTTTGGATAATTAAACCTAAAAAGAGAAAAAGGTATAATAATAAATATCCCGATAACTAAAATGCTTAATTCTTTTTTTGTAAAAATCTTGTCAAACAAATCTCTTAAGGTCAATAATCCCAATGGGAAAAACATAAGCAAAATTACAAAAGACATAATTATAAAACGTTCATAGACACCGACATTAAAAGAGCTAAAAAGGGGAAATCCTGCATAAACTATAAATACCGGGCCAGACAATATAAATGCAAAAAAAAGTGCCAGGAAATATTTCAGCTTACGTTTAATAGAATATAAGATACCTAGAATAATAATAATTATCGCGGGGATCGTCGCCTGCACGAGAATATCAAAAAAATAAATTTTAAAACTTGCAATTCTTTGTGAAACGGTGGGAGGGGACACTTGACCAATACTCAAGGTACCGTAGTCCTGCCTTAAGAATAAATGCAAAAAAGAATTAATATCTTTTACATGGTCCCAATTTATTGGTGGATTATGTGCAGCGGCATAAAAAACATATAAGTAAGGGGAAAAACCTAAAAGCCCCAAAAGGATACAATAAATAATATTCTTATAATTCCTTAAATCCCTTAATAAATTAGGCAAAGAAAGTATCAAGAGGGAAGGAAAAATAAAAATTATAGTCTGATGATTTGTCATTGACAACCCTGTAAAAAAAGACGTAAGGAAAAGATATTTTATGTCCTTTTTCAACGAGTACATCAAAGCCAGATAGAAAAGTAAAATTACAAAAAAATTATTTAAGGCAAACACTTCTGCTACTTCACTGTAAAGCCAGAAGTAATAAGAAAAAGCAAGAAGAATTGAAGAAATAAGACTTATAACTCTGCTTTTTGTTAGTTCTAAGGACGTAAAATAAAAAATTAAAACTCCCAATGCTCCTGAAAAAGCGGAAATAAGCCCAACCATGAAAGCCGGTGTGACAAGGTTAATCCTTGAAAGTAAAAATCCCAATATGGTAAAAAGAGGATATCCGGGTGGGTGGGCAACCCCCATTACTAAAGAAGCCGAGAGTAAATCTCCCACGTCGCCTCCGTAGGTGCCACGCGAAAGATTATGTATATACAGAAAAAGGACACCAAAAAAAATTAATAACGGCAGATAAAATTTCTTTACAGAGGACATCTACTTTATTGGCTGCACCAATAGCATCCTGCGGATCCCGGGCAATTGGCGGTATCTAAACCGCCCGTCGAATTGTATTGTGTATTTGGGTTGTTCCTCTGTGATTGTGATTTTGGAGCATAGCAGGAAATAACGCTTGTCGAGCCTCCCGTTACCACAATCTGTGAAAGAATGTTTGCGACCGAAGTGAAGCTGGATTTTAACTCACCATCTGCTATCAATGCATCTACGCAGCCCGTCATTGTGCCAAGATTAGCTCCACCCGCGCTTATGGCTCCTGCGAAAGACGTACAATTTGCCGCATTCGTGTTTGCGGTATCATTCCAAGGCATCGCGCTGTGAGTTGTATAATACCTGACGTTTGCGTCAATATATTCGACCAAAGTATTTTGTACATTCGCATCCTGAGCCTTGTTAAGCTGCTCGAAAGGATTAATAGTTGCGACAAGCGCTGCTGCCAAAATACCTAAAATTCCGATTACGACTAAAAGCTCTATGAGGGTAAATCCTGCGGATTTTTTGGATAAGCCTAATAATTTCTTAAGTCTATCTACCAGTTTTTTCATTTATATATTAATAGTAACCATAACTTAAATTGCTTGTCAAGGGGTATTTTGAAGCCAAAATATTGGTAGCTAAAGTTTATAGTTAGAGATTAGGGTAACCTTAAAGAACAAGTAGTAATTATCAAATACATTACTGTATCGAGGATATCAAACTATAAATTGGGGTAATGACAGACATAATAAGGAAAGCTACTCCTATACCCAGAACAACCATAATAAACGGCTCCATAGCGGTCGTAAGAGCTTTTACTGTCTGGTCTACCTCTCTTTCATAGTATTCCGAAGCCCTTGTCAGCGAATCGTCTATTTTTCCGGTCTGTTCTCCGATTTTTACAAGTTGAATAAGCAGGGGCGGAAAAAGAGGATAAATAGACATAGCGTCTCCCATCGATACCCCTTTTTCAACCTCTTTTGAAACCTGCTTTATCGCATTCCTATAATGGACGTTATTTGCCGTATCCGCAGTTTGCAAAAGTGCATCGACGACAAGAGTGCCGGTTCCAACCAAAAGTCCGAGAGTCCTCGAAAATTCGGCAAGGATAGTCTGTTGTATAAGTCTTCCGAAAATAGGAAGTTTAAGCATTATACTGTCCATTATAAGTTCTCCTTCTTCTGTTTTTTTCCATCGTCGGAAAAAATAAATAATTCCGGCAATCGCGAGAATAATAATAAACCAGAAAGAACTCATAAAATTGGAGATGCCTATAACCACCTGCGTGGTAAACGGAAGAGGAACATTAAGATTTTGATAAAGAGACGTAAGCTGAGGAATAACGAAAATCATCATTACCCCCATTACAGCGCCCATAAGAACCACTACTATGACGGGATACATAAGAGCCCCTTTTATAGTTCCTCTCAGTTTTTGCTGTTTTTCAAGATTATCTGCGAGTCTTAACAATACTTTATCCAAAAGACCTGAAACCTCTCCGGCTTTTATTAAGGATACATAAATGGGCGAAAATACCTTAGGATACTTGGCCATCGAGGTTGAAAGAGTTTTTCCTTCCTCTACATCATTTATCAAACTATTCACGACCTCCACCATTGCTGCATTCTGCATCTGGTCCTTAAGAATGGAAAGAGCCTTCATTAATGTCAGCCCCGAAGCAAGCATGGAAGAAAGTTGTCTTGTAAAAAGGACAAGGTCGTTAGTTTTTACTTTTTTTGTCATTGGAAATATCTTTGCCATGGGGTTGTCTTCTTCTTTGATGATGTGAATTGGGGTTAAATCTTTGCTTCTTAAATATTGGGCGGCCTCGTTTATGTCGGAGGCATCTATTACCCCTTGTTCTATTTTTCCCTCTTTTGTGGCAGCCTTATATTGAAGTCTCATAAAATCAGCCTACAAGCCTTAATAAGTCATCGGGACGAAGAGCATAGCTTTTTGCCATTTCAAGGCTTATGTTTCCGGCGAGAACAAGCGAAGCAAGGGAGGACTCAAGCGTTATCATTCCCGCATCCTGGGAAGTCTGGATAACAGAATCTATAAGATGAGTTTTTCCTTCCCTTATGTTGCTTGCAATAGCAGCGGTACCCATGAGAACCTCCACTGCGGGAATCCTTCCTCCGTTAATCATCGGCAAAAGTCTTTGTGACACTACGCCCCGCAAAGTGGATGCAAGTTGCGTTCTTATCTGGCTTTGCTGACTTGGGGGGAAAGAATCTATTATCCTGTCTATCGTCTGTGCTGCCGAATTTGTATGAAGGGTGGAAAACACCAAATGTCCCGTCTCTGCAATTGTTATTGCCGCTGCCATTGTTTCGGGGTCCCTCATTTCTCCTACCAAAACAACATCAGGATCTTCTCTTAAAGCCGACCTCAATGCCATGGCCCATGAATGGCTGTCTATATCCATTTCTCTCTGGGAAATTATGCTTTTGCCGGCAGGATAGACATATTCTATGGGATCTTCTATCGTTAATATATGCGTAGCCCTTTTTAGATTAATTTCATTTATTATTGATGCTATTGTTGTAGATTTTCCGTGTCCCGTAGGTCCCGTTACAAGAACAAACCCCTGTTTCATGTCTGCGTAGCCGTGCAGAACCTTTGGAAGATTAAGTTCTTCTATAGTCCTTATATTGGGAAGAAGAAATCTAAAGGCTGCGCTTAAAAAGCCTCTTTGGTAATAAACATTTGCCCTGAACCTTCCCAGGTTTCCGTAATCTCCACCGCCGAAACCGAACGAAAAATCCAGCTCCTTGTTATTTACTACGTATTCTTTCTGCTGAGGGTTTAAAAGCGAAAATACGAGATTTTCCACCATCTCATGAGAGAGAGCAGAGTAGCTGGTAAGATAACGCAGCGAACCGTCTATTCTTATTACGGGAGGTATTCCCGCTAGAAGATGTAAATCGGATGCATTATTTTTTACCGTTAAATTTAATAATTCGTGTATATCCATAATTCAATTATTAATTATCAATTATCAATTTTCAACCGCTAATGTGAATTGCAAAATGAAATAAAAATTATTCCTGTGCTACTCTTAAAACTTCTTCAACCGTTGTTATTCCCTGCAAAACTTTTAAGTATCCATCCTGTTTCATAGTAATCATGCCTTCCGCTATTGCTTCTCTTTCTATTGATGAACTATCGGGATTGGAAAGGACAAGTTTTGTGATTTTATCGGTAACCGGAAGGCACTCAAAAATTCCTATTCTTCCAAGATATCCGGACGACCCGCATTGATCGCATCCGTTACCTTTATAAAGTTTTGTTACTCCTTCCGCCGGATAAAGGCTTCCCAAAACATTTTTTATTTCATCTACTATCTGGGGAAGGGGAGTATATGAAGTCTTACAGTTATCGCAGATCTTTCTTACTATTCTTTGCCCTAAAACCGCAGTCATTGTGGAGGCAAGTAAAAACCTTTCCGCTCCCAGATCTACAAGACGGGGAAGGGCACCGGCAGCGTTTGACGTATGAAGCGTAGAAAATACCAAATGTCCGGTAAGGGCTGCCTGAATAGCCAACTCTGTTGTTTCGTTATCACGGATTTCTCCTACAAGTATTATGTTGGGGTCCTGGCGTAGAAACGATCTTAATCCATCCGCAAAAGTAAGACCCACTGCAGGGTTTATCTGCACTTGGTTTATTCCGGCTATCTGGTACTCAACAGGGTCTTCGAGAGTCATAATATTCACCCTTGTTGTATTTAATTTCGCAAGAACGGAATAAAGAGTTGTCGTTTTTCCCGAGCCTGTAGGCCCTACTACTATTATTATTCCATGAGGTCTTAACATCGCGGTTTCAAGATTTTTAAGCGAGGTACCCGTAAGACCAAGCTCCCCGAGACTTGGAATACCCCCGGACTTTCTTAAAAGCCTCATTACGATTTTTTCTCCGAAAACCGTAGGAAGAACCGAGATACGCAGATCAACTTCATTATTGTCAACTCTGAAGTTAAACCTACCATCCTGAGGAGTCCTGTGCTCATCTATTTTCATATCAGAAAGAATCTTAATCCTTGAAATTAAAGCTTCCTGTACGCTTTTTGGAAGGCTTAACCTGTCGTATAGGATGCCGTCTATCCTGTATCTGACCCTCACTCTGTCTTCTTGTGGTTCTATATGAACATCCGAAGCACGGCTGTTTACCGCATATTCAAGGATTGTCGAAACTATCTTCGCGACAGGAGCCTCTTTTATTATTTGTGCAATATCTTTACTATCTACAGTTTTAGTTTTTGAAAACTCTTCTGTTTCCTTTACTGCCTGTCCTACTTCGCCTACAATTTCCTGACGGTATTGCGTATCTATAGCTCTTGTTACTTCGGAAGGCGTGGCTGCAAAGGTCTTTATCGTAAGACCTGTTTTTTGCTGGACAAAAGAGATTGCGTCAAGATCAACGGGATTACTCATGGCAACCGAAAGGATTTTTGTCTTATCGTCGTACATAAAAGGAATAAGTAAAAATCTTTCGGCGACTGCCCTTGATATATATTCCAAAGCCTGGGGCGAAAAGGAGGTTTCTTCTAAAGCAATGTAGGGGATATTAAGCATTTTTGCTTTTGCTTCAGCCAGCTGTGCCTCTGTTATCGTTTTTATCCCCGAAACAAGAGTTTCCTCGGAAAGATTTTGCGCGGCACTTTTTACCTTGATATCGTTATACTGCTCCTGGGTAATGAGCTTTTCTTCAAAAAGTATATCGCTTAGAGTCTGGTTCTTGGCGGGAGCCTGAAAATCACTGGGCATTACTATTATAGTATTCAAATATGAGTTATAATGTCAAGGAAAATATCTTATTTTCCATTTAACATTTATTATTCTCCATTGATTTATTTATTGATAAATCGGAAATTAAAAATGAATGGAAAATGGAAGATGATAAATATTTAGTATGGATTCTTTTCTAATCACCGGTCCTATACAAAAAGCGAAGGAATATACTTTTGAGTTTTTAAAAAAAGAAAGAGTAGATAAATTTGATATCACAATAATCGAGTCCGAAAAGGCCGTCGGAATTTCTCAGATACGTGAATTTCAGAAAAAAATTTATCTAAAACCCTACAAAAGCGACAAAAAAGCGGTAACACTTGTAGCGGAAGAAGGCATAACGATAGAGGCACAGAATGCCCTCCTTAAAGTACTTGAAGAGCCTCCGTCAAATACCTTAATTATTATTCTTGGGAAAAACAACAATGATTTTTTGCCCACGATAATCTCAAGATGTAAATTAATAAATATAAAAGAAGAAGGTAATAAAACAGATTTATCAAAATACGAAAAACTTCTCGTGTCTTTAAATAACAAAAAAATAGGGGAGAAACTAAAAATTGCTCAGGATTATTCAAAAGACCGGCAAATTGCACTGGAGTTTTTAAAATCTATGCTTCTGGTATCACAGAAACTTTTAGAAGAAATGCCCAAAAAAAGTTCTGTGAAAAAAATAAATGCTTTTAACAAGGCTTACGGGGAAGTAAATAGCACGAACATAAATTTAAGGCTTCTTCTTGAAAATTTGCTTCTTTCAATTTAGGGGAAGTTTTTTAAGTTTATCCAAAAGCTCTTTATTCTCCGCGGGGTTTTCGGCGATTTTTGCTAATATCCTCAATTCCTCAAGATCTACCCGTATCATGGGCTTAACCGTCTGCCCTTCTTTGGATTGTCTGTTGTTGTCAAAAATAACAATCGTGGCTTCATCGCTTAAGTCGTATATGACTCCTCCTTTTAGAACATCCGCAGTCCCGTTTAAATGGTAAGTCATTGCCTGTTGGCTGCCTTCCTCCATAAACCAGGCTCCAAGCGTTACATGATTATTCGAGGGGGAAAAGCTTTCGGTAATCATCTTGTCTCCAAGTGGAATATGCTGCATCCTTAATCCATTTAATCCGGCAAGAGACTGCGACAAACTCTCCCGTATTATTTTAGAAATAATTCCCGACAGTTGTGCGTACTCTTTAGCTTTTTCTTCTCTTGATTTTCCTCGTTCCATTATTCGCAAGATTATAACCGGAGAGGCTAAAAATTTCAATCATGCTTTGGAGCACACACCGATTATCAAATTAAGATTTCCGAAGCCTTTTAGAAAAAGTCCGTGGACAAAGCACGGTGCAAAATCGTGGAACTTTACAAGAAAAAGCAAAAACAAACCAAAAAAAAGAATTAAAAAAGAAGCATAATTCTTTCTGACAAAAACCCTGTTATTTCTGTTTTTAAGGACGGAGATTATATTCAAAATGATGGCAATTGCGGGAAAAGCAATTATCCAGGTAAATAAAACAGGCGTCCAGTATAGGGGAGTGTGGGAAAGAAAATTATAAATTCCCCTATTGTAGTGCGTAAGGTCACCCTGAGCAATTCTTCCTAAAATATCAATCATAAAAACGGTGAAAGCGGGAAGCATTAAAACGCCTCCGATAATATTAAAGTTATTGAGTTTAAAATACTTTCTAAAACCGCTTTTATTAAGGAAATCTATATGTTCCGAAAAAAGGCTTTTGGAAACATCACTATATTGGAATGCCCAGAAAGAGAACTTTATCCTTCCTTTTTCCCTAAGCTCATCACGTTTTAAATCGTTTATGATTAAAAGCATTTCTTTCCCGAATTTTCTCTTATAGTTAAGGGGATAACAAGAAAGAAGCTTTTTATAAAGATTTTCTAACATATGAAAATGCAAACTTGGCCGTTACCGGATTCCCCAAAAGATTTTTCTTTCTGGCTTTTTCAAGCATTTCCTCGTACCTTTGAAGTTCTACCGAGAGATTTTTCCTTCCAAGTTCAGTAAGCGAATAATATTTTCTTCTGTCTTTTTCTCCGGCCTCTTTAATCCAGCCGTTCTTAAGCATTCTTTTAATTGCGCCGTATAAAGTCCCGGGACCCATAATAACTTTTCCGTCCGAATCCGCTTTAACCTGCTTCATTATTTCGTAACCGTGTCTTTCTTTTACCGCTAGGGCTAAAAGAATATAAAGTACCTGAGGAGAAATAGTTTCTATTGTTTTACTGTTCATACGCGAATTATATCACTTGGCGATATATTGTCAAGCGGTATGTTTATAAATATAATCCCTTCAATGGAAATTCTAAGAGGGGCTAAAAGTATAGAGCGGCAGATAATTGACGAAAGGATGAGAATGGCAAGATCGAAAACCAGACTGGCAAGACTGGGCCTCAGGCTTTTGGACGGAGCGGAAACTGTTCCTCAGGAAATCACTGACGGCATGAGAACGCAACTCTCGGCTCAATTCGTAGAAGGGCAACTCGAACTAATTCAACTAAAAAGTCAAAGAGAAGAGGACATATTCGACGCGCAGAGGTTAAGCGAACTCCTCGTACCTCCCGCACAAAGACAGGAATAAATTTCCTCTGCAATAAAAAAGGTTTACCGATTAAAATATGAAGGAAAATTTAAACAGTCATCTTGTAATATGGGAGGAAAATAGGCAACTTATGCAAAAAACAGCAGCCGAACAGGATATTCTTGACGGAGGAACAGGTGAAGTTATTTATAGTTTTACAATAGAAGACGCAATGAATCCGGGATGGGGAGAGGATGGGGCTCTTTCTCAAAGAAACGTAAGAGAACTTTTTAGAAAATGAGACAAAATTATAATTTTGATATAATCGCATGATGGAAAAATTAAGGGCTTACGGACTTTTAAGGAGCGAACATTACGTATGGCAAAAAAGAGCAAAACTGCAAAGAGAGAATTCTATCCACATCGCCTTATCTTCAATAGACTTGCAAAATCATAAATATAGGAAACAGTATCAACAGGAAATAGTAATCTTCGACATTATCCGAAGCTATTCGGAATATGACATGCAAAGACTTGCTATAAAACATCTAACGGGAGAAAGATAATGGAAAGGCTTTATAAACTCGCAGATTCCTTTGTAGACAGAGTAAGCGGAATAGATAAATTAAAACCCGAGGTATTACAGGCAGTAGATGAGCTTTCCCGAATCGGACTTCCTACAACCTGCAATATAGTTACCGAAGCAGTCAAAAGTTTAAATCCGGATATGGGTCATGTTCAGCCTTTAGCAATAGAAATAGCTCTTGAAAGACTGGAGGAAAACGGTGTCTTAAGAAGCGAAGAAATTCACCAGCCTGGTAAAGAAAGAAATCAATATGTTTATAGAAGGGCTCCATTGGAGAAGCAAATATGACATGGATTGAAAACCCGAGACAGGTTACATTAAGAGATGTGAGTGAAAAAGACGCTCGGCATTTCGGATTTGCGCTTTCAAGAATACTTATGGACCACCCATTCAGGAACGGACTTAAAAAGAATTTAAGCTCGAGAGAACTAAGAGATACGGAAATTGCGGTCTGGTTGTTCCAGAAATCGGGCCATTTCGGAAGAGCCAACAAAAATGTAATCCCCAGCTAAAATTATCTAAAAATTCCGAAAATAGGATAACTGTTCCAAAGGCTTGCCATATAAAGGCAATTAAAGATCACTCCTATCGCTATTAAAGTTACTGCAGTTTTAGAAAGTTTTGGCGAAAGAGATGAGAGAAGAAGCATAAAAAGGAAAGGGAGGAAATCCAAAGCATATCTGTACCCATACTGGGAAAACCCTACTCCAAAATAAATAAAAGACGGAATTGCAAGAGCAAAGGCGGCCAAAGCTGCAGAAACCGAAAATTTATCCTTTTTGAATTTAAACAATAATAATAAAAAGAGCGGGGAAGTAAACCAGATTGCCATTCCCCAGGGATTCGCCTTAAGATAGGGAAAATCTAATACAAAACCACCGCCACCTCTTACAACAGGATCCGGTGGCATAATCAAAAAACTGTATAAATTTGCAGGAACGTGGGCAACGCTGAAAAAACCTGCTTTTAAATTTGAAGACATTGGGAATGTATTTAATGTTTGATTGTAGGCATACCCGGTTTCGGTAAAAGAATGAAATCTTCTATAGTTGTAACCTGCCAATATCATACCGGAGATAACAATTGGAATCATAATCAATACAAAGTTCTTTAATGAAATTCTCTTGTATAAAAATTCGATAAAGAAAAAAACTACGGATAACAAAAGAGTCACTCGTGTCAGTATTGCAAGTGCTATAAAAATTCCTATCAGTAAAGGTCTTTTTTTTAAAAGATATTCCCTTATTGCCAAAAGGACAAAAGGAACTCCAAGAGCCTGAACCTGGTAGGCGCTTATATTTATTATCCCTACTCCGAATAATACGGTTGAAAAAACAAAGAAAAGACCAAGGAGTAAAGAATCTTCTTTTTTAAACTTATAAGCTTTTGAAATAGAGTAAACAATGAAAAAGGAAGCTATCATCGAGCCGATTCCCAGAAGAACTTGGGGAAAATATTTCCCGAAAATTACTGTAAAAGGCGCAAGGATTATGGAAGCAAGCGGTCCGAAATAAAGATAAAAAGTGCTATGGAAATTTACTACATCTCCGTAAGGCACATCCAATGGCGGTATGGCCAAATGCAGTCTTGAGAACTGATAAGCGAGAAGCGAAAGGTGATAGTCATAGACATGCCTGTTGGCAACAGACATTATCAGGACCGATGAAATTACGGAGAATATCAAAAGGCCCAAAAAAATTATGAGCCTTGAGTTTTTTATAATAAATTTCATTACTTAAAATTAAATATCCTGCTTTTATATATTCTAAGCTTTAAAAGTATAAATAAAAAGAGAGTACGTATGGTTTCAAGTAAAAATTTACTCCCGGCTAAAAATTGTATAGAAGAACTCTCGGAAAAATACCTTACGGGAACAGGATATTCACTTATTTTAAAGCCATAGGCAATCGCCGAAATCATTAATTCCTGATCAAAAACAAAATCGTCACTGAAATCATTAAAGGGAAGGATTTTTAAAACCTCAGCCGAGTATGCTCTAAATCCGCTGAAATGTTCCGTAAAGTTTACACCAAGAATTAAATTTTCAACCAAAGCCATGATCCTGTTTATAAGGTATTTTATATAAGGCATACCTCCGTCTAAAGCTTCGCGTCTTGTTCTTATTCTGCTTCCGAACATTATGTCAAATCTTCCTTTTTCTATGGGAGACACTAAATCCTGCGTAAGGGAACTGTCATACTGGTAGTCGGGATGTATCATTACAATGATATCAGCGTTTCTTTTTAAAGCTTCTTTATAACAAGTCTTCTGATTTCCGCCGTACCCCGTATTATTTTTATGTGAAATAACGGTAAGCCCAAGTTTTTTTGCTATTTCCACTGTTCTATCGGAGCTTTTATCGTCTGCAAGGATAAATTCGGAAATCAGACCTTTGGGGACATCTTTGTAGGTTTTTTCCAGAGTTTTCTCTGCATTATAGGCAGGCATTACAGCAATTATTTTCTTGCCCATTAAATTTTCTTATACACTAAACCTATTTTAAAAGCAAACATAAAGCTTGTGTGCTATAATTCCTCTTCATGTTTAACGAAAGACTGAATAATTTGTCGCAAAAACTATCGGACAGACTAAATGGGGTAGACGCTCTTAAGCCGGGAGTACTTGATGCAATAGATGCTTTAAATGCAAGAGATTTACCTACAACACCCAATCTAATATTGGAAGCCATGAAGTCCCTTGATCCCAAAATAATTAATGTTCCGGAATATAAAGTTTATATTGCACTGGAAAGAATGAGGGAATCGGGAGCACTAAAAGGGATTTACAGGCCTAACCTTGAAGACCCAACTGGAAGATGGTTTTACAGGTACCAAAGAAGCAATCCCGAGGACAGGGAGAGTTAATGGACAGCAGGAGAAATTCCGAATCTGTTAAAAAGTTCTTCCGAAGGTTTTCCTTGAACAGGCGTTCCGCGTACGATTTTTCCGTCTATTTTTCTTACAAACCTTCCTTCAACTTCAATAACTTCGCTTCTTACATTGTCTCCATACCATGGCGTACCCGTCGGTTTTAGATACTGATCCTCAAGTCTTGCATGTTTGGGGCAAAGAACCTCAAACCTTGTTCTTTCCAAATTCTCAGGATTTTTATAATTCTGAGGAAAAACTTCCCTTTCAAAAATAAGAACGGCATCTGAAAGGGAAATAGGACTGTCACAGGAATGTTCTTCTGAAGAGCAAATAGCTAGTCCTCTTTTTTGCAGGACTTCATGAAGTTGAATTTCTCTTTGGATTTCCGGATCTTGTTCGAATCGGGCAGAAGATAATCTTTCTCCCATAAGTTCGGTTTATATCACACAAAAAAAGTAAAAATCAATAACTTAAATTCTGAAATGATAGGTGGTATAATCCGCCCAATGAAAAATCTTGAATCAATGGAGAGGGGAACCCCGGAATTTAATGCTTTAACCAAGGAACAGCAGGAATTAAGAAGGGAAGCATTGTGCTCTGGACTTAACGCTCTTCTTAACCACAAGCTTATGGGAATAAATGAAAAGGAAGCGGTATATCATGCATCCGAACTTCTGGAGTATCATCTAACAGGTAGGGTAGAAAGATTACCTGTAGAAAAAAGAGAGAAACTCAAAAAAAGAAGAACTTAAGAATTTCTTCTCGAAGAAGCAGTCAACTTGTTTAAAATTGCAAGCCCCAAAATAACAAACGAAGGACTGAGAAGAGCTCCTCCCACAAAAGCGCTTGTCGCATCTTTTTTTACCTGTGCAAGCGAAGCGTCAAATGCATGTTCTCTTCCTTGAACCAGAGAATAGGTAGCCTGATTTACTTCTTTCGCTGCTTTCCAGGCAAGATATACGGAGTAAGCCTCTCCCCCTACCCCTTCCATGAGAATTACACCCGCGCCCAGTTTAAGCGGTGCCTTCTCAAAAGCCTCGTTCGAAGCTTGTTCCGGCCTGCTCTCAATCGCCATAATTTGGGATTATAGCAAGCTATAGAGCTTTGTTCAATGCTATAATTAAGATGTGGAACGGCTTATAAGAAACCTTGAAAGCATGGTACAAAAATCAACCCAACAGATAAGACCTAAAGTTCTGGATGCCATTGAATCTCTAAGCGGGGAGGGAAGAACCGAAGTAACGGGTTATGAAATAAGAAAAAGAGTTACGGAGCTTTATCCGTTAGGCCTTGCCGAAAAAGCCCTGGAACCTGAAATCATTTACCTGAGTCTTATACAGATGGAAAGAAATGGTGATATCCGCTGTAGGACAGCCCTGATAGAAAAAAGGGGGAGCAGCAAACCGCATAGAATATTTCTTTATAGAAAAACAGAAACAGCCGACCCTGATGATGTCGCCTAAATTTGTTCAAAGGTTCCTGCACTATTAAGGCTTCTTTATAAAAGATTTTGCCAAAAAGCACGGGTTTTCCCATTGTTCTTATTCCTTCGCAATAGTTGGAGTCCGACTATTGTAAAAGAAGAACTCAAAGAGGCCTACGACTCAGTCCGCCCTTCATTACATTCAAAAGCCGCAAGAAAAGGCTAATTTAGCCTGTAATGGTATAATAGGCCACTATGACAGTTAAATATATTTACGAAGTCCATGTTCCCGTTTTTGGAAATGTAAGAAGAGGAATAGTTTTAGAACCCGGGACAGAAGAAAATATACATTATCAGGAAAGGATGACGGATGAGCAATTTTATTCAGCCCTAGAGAATGGGACACTCCCACTGCCTTATCCTATACCTGCAACTTTAAGAGTAACCTCTGAGGATAAAGTTAAGGTAACACAAAAAGACCGTTTGGGAAAAACGATTTCGGAAAGAGAATTACATAAAAGGGAAATAACGGAATTCGGGAAAAAATATGAAATAAACAGCACGTATAAATTAAGGTGGGAACCCACTCTTCCTCAAAGGGCAAAAAGGTAACTAGGATAGTTTATAAAGTTATATAGTTTGTAAGGTTCATAAAGCTAGACCCTAAGCGACTAGGTATGAGGCCATAACGCCTGGGAGGGGTGTGAAGTCGGAGGATGAAAAACACAACGTTTATAAAGTAAAGGGAATACATACGCCCTATAGTTGACTTTCACCCCCAACAAGAGTAGTATCGCGCCTATGTCATTAGTAGAAAAATTTCCAGATAAAAAAAATCCTGCAGTCAGGCCGGTGGAAAGGGAAACCGAAATTGCGGCAAATAAGAGGAGGCTCGCTATTGCCGCACATTATTTATTACAAACTTTTCCCCACGATTCCGATTTTGACATAAACACGGCAATTTCAATGGAAGAACACGGAGATACGGTCGTAGCAGGCATGATTGAATTTGGGGTTGCTATTGCAGGACAAGGCAAAGGAATATTGGATGAGGTTATTGAAAAAAATAGAACCTTAAGAGTCCAATTGGACAATTCTCCTGTACGCGAGGGTCTGCTTGTAGCCATAGAAGGAATTGGAGGAAGCAGCATTGATGCAAAAAGTTTTCTTCAAGGCTTAGCCTTAATTGCAAATAAACAGGGTGAAGAATTCTTCATGCCTGTAGGAATATCAAGGGAAGGAAACGTAAATCCGACAACTTCCCTGATAAGACGAAGGCCCCAAAAACTAGAAAAAGTTGGAGAAGCATCGGGAGTAAAAATTCATTCTGCAAGCCCCAAACACGGACACGATCTCGATTATTAAATCCATCTGCGGACTCTCTTTTTATAATCCAGATAGTTTTTACCTAATGTGTTCTCGAGGACTTTTTCTTCTTTAGGAATAAAATAATTATTAAAAATGATGAATGCTATAACTACCGCTATAAACGGAGACAGGGAAGTAAGATAAACCGCAACTCCAAAATTAATAAGCACAATACTTAAGTAAAAGGCGTTTCTTGTAAAACGGAAGGGTCCCGAAGTAATCAGCTTTCTGGGTTTATTCCAGTAGGGAATAGGGGTTTTCCCGTTCATCGTAAAAAACTGCCAAAGAGAAAGAACAACGGCAAACAAAACAACAATAATTCCTGTATCTTTAAACTGCAAAGGAATTATTCTTGCGATAGGAAAATAAAAATGGAGAAAAACCTCAATTATAAAAGTCGAAACAAAAAGAGTAGGCGGCTCTTGCAAATACTTTTTCATTGCTCTTTACTTATCTTCAGCAAAACCTCTACCATGCCTTCGAGCCTTCCCAGTTTTTCTCTTATCTCCAAAAGCTCCTTCATTATATAAGAAGGAACTTCCCGCGGGGGAGGCGGAGGAGGTTTTCCTTTTTCATATTCGGGTTTATGTTCCTGCATATTTTCTCCTTTCCCGACAATAATAACTTTTTATTATGAAAAAAGAGTAAGAATTAACAAAGCTTATAACTATTGCACTTAAAATATCTTTCTAATATAATCCTTCTATCCCTCTACGCTAATGGCTATTCAACAAGAAGCATTTCGTGAAAGAAGAATTTCTGCCTTAAGACCGGTCCCCGGAGACATCGTGGAGGTTACTTGGCGCGACCATTTTGCATATCAGGGAGAAAAGCCGGCAACATCGGCTGTTATTGTAAAAAGCTGGGGAAGACTCGACTTTGAAGGAGAAGACGGAGTAGCAATTACCCAAACAGGGGTTATTATGTCTGAACATCCTGTAGAGACAATTCATACGGGCCAGTTTATAGTACGCGGAGCAATGACAGAAATAAAAAAGATAAACGCCTCAAAAACTTAAAACAAAAACAACTCCGGTTAATGCTTATCAAAACCCCTTTTAAAAATGTGACACTATGATTCGAATCATTAGAGCACTTGTGATTTCTCTTAAGTGATATACTCAGCTTATGCAAATTAACTTTTACCCCTCTTATGATATGCCTGAATATGAAGAGGCCGCTAAAGAATATGCCGGAATTTGGAAAGAAGAAGGAGAGAGGATTGTAAAAACAATCGAAAAAATAAGTGGTTTAAAATTCAAGGAAAAAATTATAAATGCTGTAACATACGGAGGAATTTCATTTTCAGGACCCTTAAGGTTTCAATCAAATCTCTCTTTAGAGGATAAGAGGGGAACTATTGTTCACGAACTCTGTCACCGGTTGTTGGTAGGTAACAACATAAAGCTCAAAGGAAGAATAACCGAAAAAAATTTTGACCTTGAAGCACACAAATTGGTCTACTTAATTTTATATGAAATTTGGACACAACTTTACGGAGAAAAATTTGCAAAGAAAGAAGTAGAATTTGAAAAATCCATTAGTAATGATCCAATAAACCCTCATTGGATTGCTTGGGATCGGGCACTTTCAATGACAAAAGAAGAAAGACAAAAAGAATTTAAAAAATATCTCAAACGGTAAACCCGGCTCAGAAAATTTGGAGCCGAAGTCAGGAAAATTTTCTTGAGATCATACTGCCTGAAAAAGCATAGCTTGACTTTTTGACTCTTTAATTGACTTTCGGAAAATGGTAAAATATACTCAGTTGTTATGGTTCTTCGATTCCACTCAGGATAAACTACAAATGACTGGAATTGACAGCCCAAACTTATTAAGATATATTTTGTAAATGGCAAAAAGCACACCATCTAAATCTTCAAAAAACGAGTATTCAGCAGCACAAATACAGGTTTTAGAAGGACTTGAGCCCGTTAGAAAAAGGCCCGGAATGTACATCGGTTCTACGGATGTAATAGGACTCCACGAAAGTCTTCGGGAAATCATAGACAACGCTGTAGATGAGGCTTTGGCCGGTTATGCAAAAAATGTCTGGATTGTCTTAAACAAAGACTGTTCAGCAACCGTTGTTGACGACGGTAGAGGAATACCCGTAGACATAATGCCCCAGTACAAAAAATCGGCTCTCGAGGTTGTTATGACAAAACTTCATGCCGGAGGAAAATTCGGAGGTTCGGCATACAAGATTTCGGGAGGTCTTCACGGAGTAGGTTCTTCGGTTGTAAACGCTTTGTCCGAATGGATGTGGGTAGAAGTAAAAAGGGAAGGCAAAGTCTATACACAGGATTATTCCAGGGGAAAAGTAACAAGCGAATTCAGAGCCGAAAAAAAATCAAGACTCGAACACAGCTTTTTAGAAGGAGTGGAAAGCGGAACTACAGTTACATTTAAACCCGACCCCGAAATATTTTCTACAGTGGAACTTGAATTCGATACTATTAAAAAATTAATAAGGGAAAGGGCTTATCTTGTACCTAATCTTTATTTTCACCTTTTCGACCATAGGGAAGGACAGGAAAAAGAAGTGAATTTCTATTTTGAAAGCGGGATAACGGCCCTTATTACAAAACTCAACGAAAACAAAGCCGCGGTAAACGAAGTCATTTACATAGAAAAACAGGACGGCGATGTTAATGTAGAAGTTGCACTCCAGTACAACGACGGATACGCGGAAAATGTCGAGTCTTATGTAAATGTTATTAACACAATAAACGGGGGGACACACTTAACGGGATTTAGGATGGCATTAACAAGAGCCATTAACGATTACGGCAAAAAAATAGGAAGCTTTAAGGAAGACGGAGACGCAATAACGGGAGACGATACAAAAGAAGGATTAACGGCGGTTGTCTATGTAAAAATGCCCCAGGATAGAATACAGTTTGAGGGTCAAACGAAAGGAAAACTGGGTAATGCCGAAATCCAGCCCGTTGTCCAGTCAATAACAAAAGACGGCCTTTCAACATACTTTGAGGAAAATCCTTCGGAAGCGCGAAAAATACTTGAAAAAGTTTATCTGGCTGCAAAAGCAAGACTTGCTGCAAAAGCCGCAAAAGAAGCAATACTTAGAAAAGGCGCACTTGAAGGTTCAACCCTTCCGGGAAAACTTGCAGACTGTCAGGAAAAAGACCCGAGCGTTTCGGAATTATACCTTGTTGAAGGAGACTCTGCAGGAGGCTCGGCAAAACAGGGGCGAGACAGAAAATTCCAGGCAATACTTCCTTTAAAAGGAAAAATATTAAATACCGAAAGAGCAAGGCTTGATAAAATAATAGAGCACGAAGAAGTAAAAAATCTTATTATCGCTTTGGGGGCGGGAATAGGGGAGACGGTCAATTTTGATAAATTAAGGTACCACAGAATTATAATAATGACCGATGCCGATGTAGACGGAGAACACATCGAAACTTTGATTCTCACCTTCTTCTACAGACACTTGCCCGAAGCAATAAGACAAGGATACCTTTATATTGCACAGCCTCCTTTGTACAAACTTCAGTCGGGAAAAGATATTAAATATGCGTATACCGACGAAGAAAGAGATATCTTTGTAAAGGAAATGAGCGGAAGAGCACCTTCTATTCAAAGGTACAAAGGTTTGGGAGAAATGAATCCTTCCCAGCTTTGGGAAACGACAATGAATCCGCAAAACAGGATGCTAAAACAGGTAAGCATAGACGACGCCGAAGAAGCGGATGCCGTTTTTACAATGTTGATGGGAGACGAAGTACCGCCGAGAAAACACTTCATACAGTCTAATGCCAAACAAGCCACACTGGACATTTAACCCCAATAATTTGACAGTGATTTAATACAGGAGTCCAAGAACTCCTTATCCATGTACTCCAAATACAGGATATTGTGAGCCAAGGATTATATGTATGCCTCAAACTGAAGGAGCGCCTTGCAATCCGGCTCGTAAAGTCATACCCATACCCGGCTGTTCCCCTGAATTTCAATCTTGCCCACCAAGATCAGGAGGACCGGGAGGACCAATGGGACCGGGACCGGGAGGAAGACCGTCAGGGGGATGGTAAAAATCAATTAAATTTTTATTTTCTCCAAAAGCTTTGAGGGCCAAGTTCTGGGGAATTTTTCTACCAAAATTTTCCCCCAAACAAAGGCTATTATGTTTGTTGTATTTTGATTTAAAACTGAGTCCTCGGACTCCAAGTTTTTTTTCTTTTCTTGATTAATAGCCTCCTTAAGATCTATTGCCACGTATCTATCCAGCATCTTTTTGAACTCTGCAAGAAAAAGTCTGCCCGCCTCGTATTCACAGCAAAAAGCAAAAATTTCCGAGAAGAAAAATGGAGATGGGATACATAAATCGGGCCTAACTCTTGTTTTTTTGTTTACATAAAGGAATAGGGAACTTTTTAATAAATCCAAATTATATTTTTTATTCGAAAACCACCAATTTTTATGCAATTGATAGTACAAATGTCCGTATTCATGTACGATTGTCGCCAAATAACCTTCTTTAATTGCATAAGGGTTGTCTGTTTCTCCATATATTTTTTTCTGATTATTCAGGAAATCTCCTAATAGGCTTCCTGAAATCTTAGGATAATCAAAATCGTTCCCAAGAAGTTCTTTTGGTAAGTATTCATATATTAATTCCGGCCAAACTCCGGCTTTCCAACCGGATCTGTCGGTTTTTGTAATTTCGATGTTATGGTAAATCCTGTACATAAAACATTTTTGGGGTAATTTTTTCCATGGCTTGGAATTTTTTATTTTTTTGAAGGACCAGATATACAAAAATTTATTGTCAAAAGATATTACCGAAATTTTTTTTAAATATTTTCTGTTTTTAAAAATGTGATGCAACGCGGGGTCGAAAACGAAGTTCAGGGCCTCTTCTATAGCCTCAAAATCACCTGCCGTGGCAGAGTAATTAGATTCCATTTATTATATTATACCTCCAAGCATCAAGCACAGCTCTTCTGTGGTAAAATTTCTTCATGAAGAATATTACCTTTAAAGACAGGAAGATTAATGAGTTGGTGAAAAAGTACGGTGAGCCTACTTTTTTAAAAAGGGATGAACCGCTGTTTGAAGGGCTTATTGATTCGATTATTTCCCAGCAGCTTTCGGTAAAAGCGGCAGGTACTATATATAACAGGTTTCTGGAATTATTTAATATCAAACCCCACCACGGATTTCCGACTCCCAAACAGATACTGAAAATGGACAAGGAGAAAATAAGAAAAGCGGGAATTTCTTACAGGAAAATAGAATACATAAAAGATATTGCGAATGCTTTTGACAAAGGGCTGATTAATGAAGAAAAATTAAAAAAGATGAAAGATGAAGAGATAGTGGTGGAACTTGTAAAACTTAGGGGCGTAGGGAAGTGGACCGCGGAAATGATATTAATATTCAATCTAAAAAGACCGGATGTTTTTTCGCTTGGAGATTTCGGACTAAGACGCGCAATAAAAATCCTTTACGGGATAACCGACGAAAAAGAGATACTACAGTTGAGTGAAAACTGGAAACCCAACCGGTCGATTGCCTGTTGGTACCTCTGGCAATCATTGGACAATAAACCCAATATATAGTTAGTGCGGAATAAGTTTTAATTATTGCTGTATACTTTATCCAATGAAACTGAAGAATGACAGATATAGGAAGGCAAGGGGAGGGTATTCGAGATTATTGGAATTAACTTGTTCCAATTGCAATTCATTTCTCTTTAATTACCAAAAAGACGGACCCGGAATTTTAAAAAGACTATACATAGACAGAATTCAAAATTTGCGAAATCCGGAGAAGAGATTAGTCTGTGGTAAATGCAGTAAGGTTTTGGGAAATTTTGGAGTTTACGAAAAAGAGAACCGTCCGGCTTTTATTTTAATACCGGGAACAGTAAGTAAAAGAATAATAAAAGTTGCCAAATAACATTTTTATTGTTGTTTAATTTTCAAATTAAGATATCAATGAGAAGTCCTCTGGTGACATTTTCTTCTTGAAATAGCAATAAGTTTTCCTTATAATATGTAGGTTGGTATGGATTTATCTGTGCTCTTTATTCACAAATTAATCATCCCGTTTGTTGCGGGTCTTCTTTCCATACTCTACGGATTTTTCCTCACATACAGAGTCTTAAGCAAAGCAAGAGGCGACAAGAAAATGAATGACATCTCGGACGCAATTGCCGAAGGAGCAGCAGCCTATATGAAAAGGCAGTATACCGTTGTTGCCGTTATCGGTCTTCTTATCTTTATTGTCCTTTACTTTGCATTCGGACTCGTAACAGCGTTGGGTTTTGCCCTTGGAGCAATATTCTCGGCAATCGCTGGAATTGTAGGGATGAACGTAGCGGTAAGAAGCAACATAAGAACTGCCGAAGCGGCCAAAAAAGGACTTTCCGCCGCATTTTCGCTTGCATTCGAAGGGGGAGCGGTAACCGGGCTTATGGTCGCGGGACTTGCTTTGGTTTCGGTGACGGGATTCTACTGGTATTTGGAAAAGTTTATGAACAGCAACCTGCAACCTATGGTAGCATTAGGCTTTGGAGGCTCTCTTATTTCGGTTTTTGCAAGGCTTGGAGGAGGGATATTTACCAAATCCGCAGATGTCGGAACCGACATGGTAGGTAAAATAGAAAAAGGAATACCCGAAGACGACCCGAGAAATCCCGGAGTCATAGCCGATTTGGTAGGAGATAACGTAGGGGACGATGCCGGAATGGCTGCGGACCTTTTCGAGACATACGTAATAACGGCCGTTGCGGCAATGATTCTAGGACACCTTTCATTCCCGAATAATCCGGCCGTTGTTTTTTATCCTTTGTTAATAGGAGCAATTTCCATAGTGGCAAGCATCGTGGGAACGTGGTTTGTAAGGCTTAGGGGAAACTCCGTAATGAAAGCCTTATACCAGGGACTTATCGCAGCGGTTGTCGTATCTCTAATAGGATTTTATATTTTGACTTTGGGAGTATTTCCTCATGGAATAGATACTATTCCTTATCTTAATCTCTTCTATCCTTTGATAGTAGGGCTTTTGGTAACATTGGGAATGGTTGTTATTACCGAGTACTTTACATCCAAAAAATTCGGCCCTGTTAGAACAATCGCAAATGCTTCTACAACCGGACACGGAACAAATATAATCGCAGGGCTTGCGGTTTCCATGAAAGCAACAATGGCACCTATTCTTTTGATTGCCGCTGCTATTTGGGTTTCGTTTTATTTTGCAGGACTCTACGGAGTTGCCTTGGCCGCAATGAGTATGCTTTCTTTGGCAGGAATTATAGTTGCCATAGACGCATTCGGACCTATTACCGATAACGCAGGAGGAATAGCCGAGATGGCAGGACTTCCTCAAAAGGTCAGGGATATTACGGATCCACTTGATGCCGTAGGAAATACGACTAAAGCCGTTACAAAGGCTTACGCAATAGGCTCTGCCGGACTTGCCGCACTCGTTCTTTTTGCAAGCTATACACAGGAACTTGCAAAATCACAGCATGCAAGTTTTGTGGGCGGAGCATTTTCTCTTTCGGACCCAAGCGTAATTGTGGGACTGTTTATAGGAGGAGCTCTTCCTTACTTTTTTGCAGCCCTTGCAATGGAAGCTGTTGGAAAAGCGAGCGTCTCCATAGTTGACGAGGTAAGAAGGCAGTTTAAAGAAATAAAAGGCTTAATGGCCGGGAAAGCGAAGCCCGAATACGGAAAAGCCGTAGACATTGTTACAAAAGCGGCTATAAAAGAAATGATTTTGCCTACAGTAATAACCGTACTTGCCCCGATAGTCGTAGGCTTTTTGCTTGGACCAAGGGCACTTGGAGGACTCTTAATCGGAAGCATAGTAACGGGACTTTTTGTTGCAGTATCTATGACAACAGGAGGAGCTGCCTGGGATAACACTAAAAAATATATAGAAGAAGGCAACTTTGGAGGCAAAGGAAGCTTTGCGCACCAGAGCGCTGTTACGGGAGACACGGTCGGTGACCCTTACAAAGATACCGCAGGACCTGCCATAAATCCTATGATTAAGGTCCTAAACATCGTCGCTCTCTTAATTGCATCCTTCCTTATCTAAATACAATTTACAATTTTCAATTTCCAGTTTACGTTGATTTGTTCAATGAATCGTTAAAAGTTTATTGAAAATTGAGAATTGATAATTGAAAATTAAACTATGGCTGAAATCGGAAAACTTTTAAGAACAGAAATATCCTCGGAGATGAAGCGGGCTTACCTTGATTACGCGATGTCTGTTATCGTATCAAGGGCACTTCCGGATGTACGCGACGGATTAAAACCGGTGCATAGAAGAATACTTTTTGCTATGCACGAGATGAACTTAACCCACAGCGCGAAGTATTCAAAAAGCGCAAAAATCGTCGGAGAAGTAATGGGAAAATACCATCCCCACGGAGACGTTCCTATTTATGACTCTCTTGTCCGCCTTGCGCAGGACTTTTCAATGAGATACCCCCTGATAGACGGGCAGGGAAATTTCGGCTCTATGGACGGTGATCCTCCCGCTGCAATGCGTTATACCGAAGCAAGGATGGCGGCCATTTCAAATGAGATGCTTCTGGACATGGAAAAAGAAACGGTAGACTATCTTGATAACTTTGACTCCACCCTTAAAGAGCCTGTTTTTCTCCCGAGCCTTTTGCCAAACCTTCTTTTAATGGGGAGCGAAGGCATCGCGGTAGGAATGGCAACGAAAATACCTCCGCATAATTTGGGGGAAGTGGTAGAGGCTGCAATTTATGCGATAGGAAAAACAAAAATTACGACCGAACCGGCATTCTCCATAAAAAGCGAAGTAACAGTGGACGAACTTTTGGAATTTATTAAAGGTCCCGATTTCCCGACGGCAGGTGCAATATACGACTGGTCGGAAATAAAAAATGTTTATACAACGGGAAAGGGAAGAATATTAATAAGAGGAAAAGCTGACATAGAAGAAATAGGACAGGGAAAAAGCGCAATAATAATCACCGAAATTCCTTACCAGGTAAATAAAGCTTTGCTTGTTGCGAGAATAGCGGACCTTGCAAAAGAGAAAAAAATAGAGGGAATATCCGACTTGCGCGACGAGTCCGACAGACACGGAATAAGAATCGTAGTAGAGCTTAAAAGGGACGCATCGCCTAAGAAAGTTTTGAATAATCTCTGGAAATATACTGCTTTGCAGACAACATTCCCTGCGAACATGGTCGCCCTTGTAGACGGAACGCCCCAGACGCTAAACCTTATAACAATAGTAGAGGAATACTTAAAACACAGATATCTTGTTGTAAAAAGAAGAAGCGAATTCGAACTTAAACAGGCCAAAGCGAGACTTCATATTCTTGAAGGATTAAAGATCGCCGTAGAAAATATAGACGCGGTCATCAAGACGATAAGAGAAAGCAAAACACAGGAAGAAGCAAAAACAAATTTAATGGCCAAATTCAAACTTTCGGATATTCAGGCAACCGCAATTTTGGATATGCAGTTAAGACGACTCGCCGCTTTGGAAAGGCAAAAAATCGAAGACGAGTACCAGATGGTAAAAGAAACGATAGCCTACCTTGAAGACCTTCTTGCACATCCCGCAAAAATATTGGGAGTAGTAAAAGACGAACTTGATAACCTTAAGAAAAAATACGACGACCCCAGAAGAACAAAAGTCTACAAGAGTAAAGTAGGGGAATTCTCGGAAGAAGATCTTATCCCTAACGAACCTACCGTATTAACTCTTACGGACACCGGCTATATAAAAAGACAAAGCCTTCTAAGCTTTAAAACCCAGCAAAGAGGCGGTAAGGGAATAATAGGAATGACAACCAAGGAAGAAGACGGAATACTTTCCATAAGATACGCGGAAACACACGACAACCTATTATTCTTTACAAATAAAGGAAAAGCCTACCAGTTAAGGGCCTACGAAATAGACGAATCTCAAAGAACAAGCAAAGGTACCGCAATAGTGAATCTGTTAAACATAGAAGCTGGAGAGAGGGTAGAGTCTTTCATAACGTACCATAAGGACGCAAAGGGAGCTTTCGTATTTCTTACGACAAGAAACGGAACAGTAAAAAAATCCAGAATTGCGGAATTTGACAACATAAGAAGAAGCGGAATATTGGCAATTAAAATGGACAAAAAAGATGAGCTTGTTTGGAGCAACTTTACAACGGGCGAAAACGAAATATTAATAACTACAAGAAACGGAAAAGCAATAAGATTTAACGAAAAATCGGTGAGGCCGATGGGAAGAAACACGATGGGAGTTAGGGGAATAAGGATAGCCGCCGATGACGAGGTAATACAGATGGATGTTATCACTAAAGGAGACAAAACAGATCTTTTAACAATTATGGAAAACGGCTTGGGAAAGAAAACGTCAATTGATCAGTTCCCCCCGCAGGGAAGGGGAGGACAGGGAGTCAAGGTAGCCGAAATTACGGCAAAAACGGGAAAAATTGCAGCAGCACAGATTATTCCCCACGCCGCATCCGAGCTTATAATGACATCCAAAAAGGGGCAGATTGTAAAAATCGAGATAGAATCCATTCCCAGGCTTTCGCGCGCCACACAAGGGGTAATACTGATGAGATTCGGTAAACCCGACGATAAAGTCGCTTCCGTAACTTGCATTGTAAAAGAATAGATATCCATTCACGGATTAAAGCATTAAAGAATTATGGAACTATAATTAATTCGTTAATAATATGTTAATTGACGGCAAACAAATCGCATCGGAAATTTTTAATGAACTTAAAATAAAAGTTCAAAACCTCAAAGAAAAGGGAATTATTCCAAACCTTTATATTATTCTTCTTTCCAACGATGAATCTTCAGCTTCTTATGTTAAACAGAAACAATTAAGGGGGGAAGAAATAGGCGTAAAAATAACTCTTGAAAAAGCAGACCCGGAAATTTCAACAGAAGAGCTTATTTCAAAAATAAACAAACTGAATAAAGATTATTCCGTGCACGGAATAATTGTTCAAAGACCTATGCCTAAACACCTTGACGAAGAAAAAATAGAGAAAACGGTGGCACCGGAAAAGGACGTAGACGGATTTAATCCGACTTCAGAATTCCAGACCCCCGTCGCAATGGCAGTATTGGAAATACTGAGAAAAATTTCGAATTTGAAATTTGGAATTGGAAATTTGGAATTGGAAAATTGGCTAAAAACTAAAAAAGTAACGGTGGTGGGAAAAGGCCTTACGGCAGGAGGACCCATTATACGTTCGTTCAAAAAACTGGGAATACAACCTGAAATAATTTCAAGTAAAACACGAGATCCGAAAAAAATAATAAAAGAAAGCGACATTGTTATATCGGCAGTAGGAAAAGAAAAAGTTATAAATAAATCCGAAATAAAAAAAGGCGCAATATTAATAGGAGTAGGAATGCATAGGGGAGAAGACAAGAAATTCCACGGAGACTACGACGAAGATGATATAAAAGGGACGGCTTCTTTTTATACCCCGGTCCCAGGGGGAGTAGGCCCCGTAAACGTTGCGATGCTTTTAAGAAACCTCGTTTCTGCCGCACAACCTTGACTTAAAGCTAAACACAAGGTAAAATCCCCACATGAGTTCAAGGAACGAGATTTTTCACAGGGCTGCGGTAGGACTGGCCATAGGAACTGCTTTGGCAACCGGCGCGGCCGGAGCTTATCTAATAAGCCATGGCGACGGTGCCGCAGAGCGTTTGGCGGGAGTCGGCCTGGCGGGCACAACCGAAGGTGCGCTTTTTGGAACAGTAATCTATCAATCCCGCGAAAGAAAAACAGGCTCTCAAGTTAGGGTGGAATTTGACTCTAAAGATAAGCCTAAAAAGTAAACTATTGACAGCTTTAAGAAATAAGACTAACTTTTAATAAGTGGAGAAAATTAATTTATTAAGAGTTTTTTTTCTGATCTTGTCTCTATTCCTCGGCAATCTGTTCTGGTATCTTCTTGCCAACGATATTAAGGCCCAACACCTTTTAACCAACTCTCCCGTCTATATAGCGCTCACCTTTGTACTCCCGATAATCGTCTTCGGCTTGTTCCTTCCAAGCATTTTATATTTTTCGATATTTGTAAAAAACAGAATAATCTGGCTCATTGTATGCCTTCTGTCGTTTATGTTTTACCCTTTTATAATAGGAGTAAGCTTTTTAACTCTCCTTGGGGAAATAATTACTTCCGTTTCTATATTTACTTTTCTTTTCGGCTACCACAAATCAAGAATTATTCTAAACGGCAAGACATCTCACTTGGGACAATTTTATGTTGCATTAAGCGGAGCGACAATAATAATTTCCATTACGGTTGCCGTTACATTTTACGGCTTTTACCAAAGGACTCTTTCGCAGGCAAACGTTGTCCTTTCTAACCAGGGTTTTGTCTCCACCTTAAGGCCCCTTATGAGGGCGTATTTTGACGACCTTAACATAAAGGATATTAATGAAACATTTCAAAACTACCTTTACAGAAGGTCTTTTGAAACCGGACAGTCCAGAACGTATCTTGAAAATAAAACTCTTTATATCCTGGGTATCCAAAATGTCCGGCTTTCCGATACTATGGAAACCCTTATAAACGATTCCATAAAAAATTCCATATTAAAAGTTTTTCTTTCATATAAAAGACAGCTACCTATATTATTATCGCTTGGTCTTGGAATAATAACCCAGACGATACTTTCGGTGAGTACATTCATAGGTTACATATTTTCCATAATATTTTTAAAGATTCTTCTTAAGCTAAAACTATTAAAGACTGAGAAAAGGGGGATAGAAGTAGAAGAAACTTTACTCGTGTGACCAGCGGCAGAAAATTCCCGTAGAGATTAATCTTTGGGAATCTTTTTGCTTAAGGGCCAATTCCCCGTATTCGAATTTTCCGCCTAAATCTTTAAGATAATCCTTCAAAATATTAAAGAGCATAACCGAAGAAGCCGAAACCGCGTACGCGTTAACAATAACAAACAAAGGATTTTGAGACAGGACACTTCTTATAAGCTGAATAAGTCTGGGAAAAGAGGAATAAAAATCCCAAATTTCGCCTTCGGGTCCGTGTCCGTAAACGGGCGGATCCATTATTATTCCGTCGTATGAAACCCCCCTTTTTACTTCCCGCTGTACGAATTTTATCGCATCATCAGGTATCCAGCGGATGGGTTTTTCTGAAAGGCCCGAAGCTTCCTGATTTTCTCTTGCCCAGGTAATGGAAGGCTTCGAGGCATCCACGTGTGTCACCCTTGCTCCCTTTGCCGCAGCGACAAGAGTAGACGCACCGGTATAACCGAAAAGATTAAGAATATTGGGATTTTTTGAATTATCCAGAATCTTTTCCATAAATTCCCAATTTAGAGATTGCTCCGGGAAAACCCCCGTGTGTTTAAAAGGGGTAAGCCTGCAGTAAAAAGAAAGGTCCTTATATTCTAAACTCCAACGCCAAGGTATTTCTGTCTTGTTGTTCCAATAGCCCTTATTACCGTCAAAAACATAAACAGCATCCGCTTTTTGCCAAATTTCAGCGGATTTTTCGGGCCTCCAGATTGCCTGCGGATCGGGCCTTGAAATCATATACTTCCCGAACTTTTCAAGCCTTCTCCCGTCTCCGCTGTCCAAAAGGGAATAATCCCCAAATCCTTCTGTTGCTAAAAGTTCCATTAATTGATTTTACCCCGATAAATGACCCCAGGTCAATTTGCAAAGCAAATTATTTAACAGGCATTTATTTATTCCATTCTTTATTGTAAAATACTACACATGACAAAAAATCTGGCTATAGGTGTATTCATAGTCGTTGTTATACTTTTGGGCGGATACCTTTTTTTAACTCAGCCTAAGAATACTAAAACAATTGGCAACGTAACGTTTCCTTCTCCGACAGCTCAAGCCCCCGCGACTCAAGTTCCGGCTCAAACAGGTCTGCCCCAAAGTACATCATCCGCACAAACCGGTTCGCAAAGTGCTAATATGATAACTATGGCAGACGGATTACAATATCAGGATTTAACGGTAGGAACCGGACAGGAAGCAAAAGCGGGAGACACCGTGACCGTTAATTACGTAGGAAAACTTACAAACGGCCAGATTTTTGACAGCTCTTATGACAGAAACCAGCCATTTACGACACAAATCGGAGTAGGGCAGGTAATAAAAGGCTGGGACGAAGGAATACCCGGAATGAAAGTCGGAGGAAAAAGGGAACTCATAATTCCGCCTTCCTTGGGATACGGAGCTCAGGGAGCGGGTCCCATACCGCCTAATTCTACACTTGTTTTTCTGGTCGAGCTTTTAAGCGTTAAATAAAATTCCATTTTTGACTTATTTAGCTTCAAAGGTTATAATATCCTCTCTAAAATGACACTTGCCGAAAGAAGAACCATAAACGGGGCAGGGGAAGGAAACTTTTCGGATGAAAATCCTAACTATGCCTCAAAAAGAGATATCAGGAAAACAGCCATGGAGATACGAAGAGTCCAGGTTGTTTATCTTGATGATTATCCGGATTCCGACCCATTTACCCTTGAGTTCAATCCGAGGCTTAGCAGGGAATATACAAGAGTAACTCTTGGATTCGATTTCGACGACAAAAGCCGAATGAATGTAAACGGCATTGCTTTTATGACCATAGCCGAAGATTCTAACGGAATAACTGAACCGCGAAGAGATATTGTCATAGATTTGGCAACGGGCCAATCGGGAGTATTAGCTTACGACTCCGACAAAAAAATACCTCTTAAAAAAACTGCCCCCGAGTATAGGAAACAATTGAGAGAAAAGACAAAATTAAGAAAAATAACCGCCGATGAAGTGGCCGAAGTTGAAAGAATAATCGAAGACTTAAGAACCCCCTGGGAAATTCTTAAACGTTCGGCACACTAATCCGTTCATTTTTAGTTCATTTTTGTATTTTATAAATAACATTGCTATGGCAAATATTAAGGCTTTAATAACTTTTTTTGGACTAGCAGCTATGCTTATAGCAAACCCTGCGGTGATATTTGCACAAACCGCATCGCCCTCACCGTCTCTTAACCCGAGGCAAACGCAAAGGTTGGATGAAAGAATGACCAGGCTTCACCAAAGATGCGATACCGAAATAAGTACAAGACTCACAAACTTAAATAATCTGAACAATGTTGTAGGACAACTTAAAAAGCTCTCTCCTTCGCAGGTTTTGCAGTTCCAGACCGAAATTCGAACCGATATTACAAACCTTACAAACCTTAAAACCAAATGCGACGCGGATACAAATCCTACAACTCTTATTTCCGATATCAAATCCATATTTACCTCATACAGGGTCTACGCCGTATTTATGCCGCAGGTAAGACTGCTGGCTGCTGCCGATAGAACGGCTACGACTGTAGACTTATTTAATGACTATTCTTCAAAACTTGCATACAGAATTAACGCACAGGGAAACCCTGCTAATCTGGTTTCACTATTAAATGATATGAACGCAAAAATAGCGGACGCAAAAACACAGTATACAAACGCCATAAATCTAGTGAGCCCGTTATCTCCTTCGAGCTATCCAGGATCCAATCCCGCACTTATTAGCGCAAGGACAGACTTAAAAACGGCGTATCAGGACTTAAGGGCTAGCTTTGCGGACGCAAAACAAATTAGGCAAGGACTTAAATCACTTGGGGGGACGAGCATAACCTCCAGTCCTTCGCCTACTGCTACTCCCTAAAAAGAGTGTGCGGTAGTAAAACAAAAGCCCCGTTTTTACGGGGCTTTTGACTAATTAAATGGTATAATACTCCAACATGAGAATCCTTTTGATAGAAGACGAAAAGATGCTTGCCGATAACTTAAAAACGGGCCTTATCGACGAAAATTTTGCGGTCGATACGGTTGCAAACGGTAGGGAGGGATACGAAATTGCCGCAACCGAGAATTACGACGCAATAATCCTCGACATCATGCTTCCGGAGATGGATGGGATAACTATATGCGAAAAATTAAGAGATGAAAAAGTACTGACTCCCATACTAATGCTTACCGCAAAAGATACTCTCGACGACAAAATATCAGGCTTTAAACACGGTGCAGATGATTATCTTGTAAAACCTTTTTCATTTGAAGAGCTTCTGGCGCGAATTAGAGCGCTGATACGCCGCTCTACGATAAAAGGGACAAAACTTTCCGTAGACAATCTCGAGCTAGACCCCGAATCACATATTGTAAAAAGACACGGCAGGGAAATATCCCTTACCGGAAAAGAGTACTCCCTTTTGGAATACTTTATGCATTATCCTAACCAGATACTCACAAGGGAACAGATATTAAACCACGTGTGGGATTATTCGTATGATTCCATGAGCAATATAATAGAAGTACTGATAAGAAGACTCAGGAATAAAATAGACAGAGATTTTCCCGACGAAAGACCGCTATTTTCGACCGTAAGAGGTCTTGGATATAGACTGGGAGTTCAAAATGAAAAAGCTTGAAATAAGTCCTTTTACGAAAACTAAAATAACCTTTTCCCTGTGGTATTCTTTTATTCTTTTTGTAATTCTTATCGTTTTTTCCGTATTCATCTATAATCTCGAAACCCAGGATGTAACAAGAATAGTCCTTCTGCAGGATTACGGAAATCATTTGCCGAAAACCCTGACAAATGAAGAGAAAGAGGACATAATGCTTCAGATAAACGAGGTTAAAAAATCTTTTATTATCGATCTTATCCTTGTAGATGATATAGTGCTTCTTTTCGGAGGGGGCTTGAGTTTTTTCCTGGCAGGAATAAGCTTACGGCCGATACAGAAAAGCTTTCAAAGGCAAAAAGAATTTATAGCCGACGCCTCGCATGAACTAAGAACGCCGCTTGCCGCTATTCAGACCGCTTCCGAAGTTGCGTTAAGGAATAAAAACAAAACTAAAGAGAATTACAAAAAAGTAATAGAACAAACCTATAAGGAAACTTCGAGAATGGCGAGTATGGTAGACGAGCTTCTTACTCTTTCAAGAGCGGACGCGGGGATGACAAAATTCGCAATCGGCGAAGTAAGACTGGACGAGATACTTCGGGAAATAATAGAAGAAACAAAACCGTTATTACTTTCGAAAAAACTGAACCTTAAGAATATATCTTTGGAAAAAGCAAAAACAAAAGGGGATATGCATAAAGTAAAACAGCTCGCTCTTATAATCATGGACAATGCAATAAAGTATACGCCAAGAGGAGGAACAATACAGGTAAAAACCGGCGGAAAAAGAAAGGCTTATTTTACTATAACAGACTCAGGAATCGGAATAGCAAAAGACGAACAGAAGAAAATTTTTTACCGTTTTTATCAGGCAGACAAAGCAAGATCTGGCGGCGGAGCAGGTCTGGGACTTTCTATAGCAAAATGGATTGCCGATTCACACAAAGCTGAGATTATCGTAAAAAGTGCTCCGGGTAAAGGCTCGACATTTAAAATATTATTTAGCTCCTGAAGCTATTGGACGGGTGCCGGATTTGTATCGCTTGTCTGAGAGCTGAAGCTCTGATCTACATTATTAAGGTCGTTGCTCAAGTTATTAAGACTGTTATCTATCTGTGTACTTTCGCTATCGAGTGAGGAATTGCTTGAATTCTGTGCATTAGGAGTCGCGGAAGGCAAATTATTCTGTGAGCCAAGGGAAGAGGGAGCGGTGGTAGCTTTAGGAACGAAATTTTGGGAAAGAAGATTTCCCGATTTCATCTTTTTATACGCGACAAAACCTCCCACAACAAGAAGAACAACTACTAAAGCCAAAGCCAAAATAACAATTCTGTTCGAAGAAAGGGTTTTCATAAAGCTTTATATCAATAAAAATATATATAAATAATATGAATAGAAAATGAATTTAAAAACCTATTGTAAAATCCAATAATTTTAATATAATTCCTATTTATGGGAGTCCCCGAAAAAATTCTTCATTTACAGGATGAGGCAGAAAAACCTCAGAGATTCCCCGACGCAAAAAGATATTCTCCTCCGGAGGAAGTTCAGGAGCTCGATCAGGAAGCAAAAGAGGAAATGGACGCGGCGGGAAAATTTCTCGAAGATTCGGGGATAAGACTTGCCCTTTTCGAATTTAACCAGGATTTACTTAACAACAGGGGACGCGTAAAAGAAGAAGCTTCATTCAGGTACCGCGTAGACGAAGAAAGCGAAAGCCTTATCTATCATTCATCGGTTCTTCTTTCTTGGAGAACTCAAGACAGAAACTATTATACTTTAATAGCCCAAATAGAAGGAGATCTCTTGGACACATTTCCGGTAGATGATGAAGGCAGAGAAGTAAAAGAAATACCAGAAGACGAAGACGAAGAAGATTACGAAGAATCCTACCGAAAAAGATTAACATTATCACTTTTTCACAGCAGAAATCCTGATGAAAAAGGGAGACAAATAGGCCAAACGATCGAGTTCGGAGGAATATTCGATATCTGGGATACGGAAAGGTCAAGAAGCACGAGTGTTACCTATAATCTTAATAGCGAAGAAGAATACGGTGCATACCACTCGATAGAAAAAAAAGAGGGAACCCAAGATTTCGAAACTAATCTTTTTAAAGATTGGGTGGAATCAAATATTGCAGGATTTATTTCATACGCCAGGCGCGAGCAAAGTCGGGATATTGTGTCCTAATCGCTTGACAAACAGTAAAATTTTCGGTTAGCATAATTATTGTGAAAGCTTTTTGGGAAAAGTTCCAGGGAATAATAGTAACAGTAATACTTATTTTTGCGGCATTTTTTGTTTATACAAAACTTGCGGGCCCCATCCCTTTTTATGTAAATAATATTAATAATGCATCCGACCTTTTTACCGTTGACGGAACGGGAAAAGCAACAGGGGTGCCGGACGAAGGAGTAATAAATATAGGAGTAACGCAACAATCCCAAACAGTTGCGGACGCACAAAATAAAACAAATACGGTAGCCCAGAAGCTGATAAACGATGTTAAAAAACTCGGACTAGATGACAAAGACATAAAAACAACAAACTATTCTGTTACTCCAAATTATGCTTCCACAGCCGAACCTCTTGGAGCACCTTCGCCCGCTGTAACAGGTACAGTAATTCCCGTAAGACCTCCTTCGCAAAATCAGATAATAGGATATACAGTTACCCAAAATATAGAGGTAGATGTGAAACAAACCGATAAAATAAATCAGGTTATAGACACTGCAACAAAAGACGGAGCTAACCTTATCGGAGGAGTAAGTTTTACCTTCAGCGATACATTACTTACCAAACTTCAAAACGAAGCCAGAGCCCAGGCCATAAACGAAGCAAAAACAAAAGCACAAAGTTTATCGAGCCTTTCAGGAATACACCTTGGAAAACTTGTTAATGTCGTAGAATCGAATGGAATAGTTCCACAACCTCTAATTATGAACGCGGGAAAAGCATCAACCGATACAAATCCCACTCCTACAAATGTTACTCCCGGAGAAAGCACGGTCTCTCTAACCGTTTCTCTGTCGTATGAAACTTATTAAGAAATAGAGGAGAAGATTTTTTTATATTTTTCCCAAAGACCAAATCTTTGTTGCGCAAGATACTCTCCTCCGGTGTAAAGACTTAAAGCCCTAAAAACAGCCTCGTCTTTTCCCAAAGATAAGTATCGTTTAATATTGTCGCTGAGTTCATGTGCGGCGGCGGCAATCTCCATAGCATCACTTTTATGCCGGGTCGGAATAGCCCTTAAGAAGCCTAGTCCTTTAAAAGATTCGTTAACATAAGACTGGGGCCAGATATTGACGTTTCTTTGCATTCCTCCATAGTAAGGATAAGAACCTCCGTTAAAAGCAACTTTGCTGTTTGAAGCACCTGTTTCCGCCTCATGGGTTATCCATAAAAGATACCAATCAACTTCTGGATACTTTTGCGACACTGCTTGATAAATAGGGTAGTACATTTTAAAATCTTCCATTTTTTTGCTGTTAAAAAGACCTTTATTTTCTTTAATTACGCCAATAATTTCCTGCTGAAGGTTTTCCTGTTTTTTAATTTTTCCGTTAAAATCCTCAATATCTTTTGCCTTGGGGATAACTATGGTCACCCCGTCTTCTTTTGACGGCAAGTAAGAAGAAGACGCTTGCTGAGCGGGGGTTTGGTTTAGAAGAGTAGTGTCATTAAAATATCGGATATTTCCCGAATAGTCGGGAGTTTGGGGACTTCTTCCCACGACATTACCGGCAGCCGCTTCTATTAAAACAACCGCACTTAATCCTGCCGCCACTCTTCTTGGTGTTAAAATTCTTTTTTCTCTTTCCATATAACAACTAGATACCTATCATGTAAAACGTTCTCGGAAATTGAGCAATGGGGGGGTTCCTGTCTCTTATTATACCTTATTTATTGCCCGAATGGAAATTTTTATGAACATTTTTAAGTTGGGGGTTGGTTACGTGCGTATAGATCTGCGTTGTTGCAATGTTTTTATGTCCTAACATTTCCTGGACGCTTCTTATATCGGCTCCGTTAAACAATAAATCTGTTGCAAAGGAATGCCTTAATGTGTGGACAGTTGCGTCTACGGGAATTCTTGCTTCCCTTACATATTTTTTAACAAGTCTTTCAACACTTCTGGCCGTGAGTCTCATTTTTTCACCATTATTATCTTCGGTGACCTGTCCGGAGTAGCGGATAAATAAAGGCCTGAACCTGTCTTGCCTCATATCCAGATACCTCTTAATCCAATCCGCGGCTCTGTCGGAAACAAAAACTATCCTCTGTTTTCTTCCTTTCCCTATTACCCCAAACTCCCGCCTTTCAAGATTTATCTGATCCCTGTTAAGCCCGACCAGTTCCGAAACGCGAAGCCCTGTGGAGAAGAGAAGCTCCATTATGGTCCTGTCCCTTACGCCTTCCTCTTTGGAAGTATCGGCAGCCATGACAAGCCTGTCTACCTGTTCTTTATTTAAGAATTTAAGGTTTTTGCTTTCGGCTTTGGGCAAATCTATTTTTGAAGGCTCAAGTGTTTCATGGTCGTTTTTTATGAGAAACCGCAGAAACGAACGCAAGGCTATAACGTAGTAATTTTGCGTTACACGCTGAAGAGTGAGACCTTTGTCATCAACCTTATTCGCCAGATAAACCCTGTATCTTCTAACTGTTGAAAGGTCCAAATCTTTGATTTGTTTTTCCGCTTGAGTCTCTGAAAACCATTTGTTAAAAATCTCAAGGTAGTGCCTATAATCGCGAATTGTCAGCTTGGAACAGTTTTTTTCGATTTCCAGATACTCAAGAAACTCGTCTATAAGGTTTTCAAGTTCGGTCTTAACGCGTGAAGTTCCTTCTTCCATATTTTCCTACCTTTAATTTTATTTTGCGACATAGAATTCCCATTGTCAAATAACTATCCTATAGAATTGATAAGGATATTATATTTTTGGTATAATCCCTATTTATGGGCTTGGAAAATGTTGAAAAGCTTCAACTGCAAAGAATAGAGCTTTCAAAAAGCGAAATCGAACTTGAATTCCGCCAAAATGTAAAAAAATTTGCCGGTGGAGAAGACATGGTAATTTTTTCCGCGGGTTTTATTCCGGAGATAACTCCGCTTGTTATTGATTATAAAAAAAGAGGGGAGAGTCTTGAGGTTCCATACGGTAATTTTGGTTTTATATTTGGAAGAATAGTAAGAGATTACGTCGACAGGCCTTTAAATGACTTTACTAAAAAGAATGAAAACCTGCTTTTAGGACCTTCGGAAGAACTTCCGCAAATACTTCAAGCTTTTGCGGGAAGAGAAATCACGGCGGAAATCACGACATATCCTTTAAAAAGAAACGGAGACGGAATCTTGAGAAAGATTGAATACGTGAGGTACTTTTCCCCCGAAGATTCCGCTTTCCCTCTTGCCGATGTTTGGTACGGCAAAAGCATGAAGTTTATTAATTCCAAAAAAAAGAAAGGACAGGAACCTCAACCCCGTATTAATTATAAATGAAAGAAAAAGAAACAGGCGGGAATGTCCCCGAAGAGCTATCGATGTATCATCAAGACTTAACTAGAGAGTATGTAATAGACTCTTTTGAAGACAACTACAATTTTTTGAAAAAGCAAAAAGGCGGAGGAATAATTGCGCAATGGAATCTTGCGTCCGAGACCGAGCCGCGAGTAGTTGCCCTTAAAACAGTCCGGGGAAAAAGCCTACTTCCTTATCAAAGGCTTGACGAAGAACTGGTTTCCACGTTTATAAATGACGTGGATCCCGAAACCGAAGTCCAACTGGTATGCAAAGATCTAAGTCTTGACCGCATAAAAGACATAGAAGAATTTCCCGATAATATGTCGGAGTATACGGGAAGGGAAGTTCTTGCCATATCCTTCCGATATAAGCTTAGGGAAAAAGGAAAATATGTTACACAAACTACTTACTATAGCGGAAGCCATTCCATGAAAATGATTGCAGAGCGCTGGACACTTGATGAAGAAAACGCATCACCTATGGAAGCTGATAATCTTTTTGCAAATACCGTCGTTTCCTCCGAAGAGATTTCGGATAAAACTTACCCTTTCCCCTTAAAAGACAGATATCTTATTCCTGTTGTCAATTTAGGCTTTAGCAAGAATTAACAAGCTAATTGACACTTAGGAGATATTTGTTATAATCGCAATTTGTATGTCTTTGGAAAACGGCAGGCGAACCCCCAGGTTCGAAAGTTTAACGTTGGAGCAGGAAATAGCCTTAAGAGGTTTGGAAACCGAACGTTTCCGAAAAGAATATCTTCTTTTCCAGGAGTTTGAGGCTTCTAGGGTACTCTTCCAGGCGGATTTGACAAAAAATCCCAACGGGGGAAATTCCATCATATTTCCTTATAAAAGAAGGTGTTATTTTTTGCCGTACGAAAGACTCGACTCAAAATTTGAGGCAATTTTTAGACATGCGTTAGTAAGTTCTGTGCCCGTGCACCGCGACAATATGGTTATCTTAAGACCCTCCCATAATGTACCGGGTAGCCTGAAACCCTATGAAAACACTATGGTAAGGGCCATAAACAATATTTACAGGTTAAGGTCCGGAGAATACACCGGCAGGTTTATAATACAAACGGATTTTTTGGAACTAGGAAGCAATAATCCCATTGCCGAAGTATGGAATGGGATAGTAATAAATAGACCTCAACCCGAACAGAGAGTAATTTACCAAAGCGCTTTTGCAAACAACACGGCATTAAATACCGTGGTGCACAAAATTATCCCTCAAGGACACTGATTGACATGATTAAATTGACATGTTAATCTAATTGTATGACTGAACATGTGGATGCAATAGGACAGTCCCACGAAAGACCCGCTGCGAGACACAATCAAATTTCGGCAAGAAGAAAATTGGCAGGCGGAGCCATGGCCTTACTCGGGGTTTTGGGCATCGTCCATCACGCAGATAATAATATAAACGGGCCGTTAAATACGGGCGCGGCGGCGGATTTGGTGGAAAGCGCTGGGGTGGACGCGGGAGCACAGGCTTTAAATAACTATGTAGCAAAACCTGCCGAAGATTTTGCGGCGGCAGTCGGGAATGAAGTAAGCACAATGATCGCCGGACAAAGGGCCGACGTTTATCTTAAGCAACAGAAAGATCTTGCCGAACAACTCAAGTTGAATCCCAACCAGATAGACGCAGTCGTAGAAGGATCAGCAACCGTAAATAAAGGGGTAAATATAAGACTGCTTCCCCAGCAATCCTACTTGAACACGGATATAGGAGCAAATGCAGATGTTCCTGAAATAAACTGGAGCGATGTAATAAGTGTCAACGGACAACCCTGGAATGAAAACGATACTCAATTCAAAATCAAAGATCCTCCCTTAACTTATGGACAAAACCCGATGAATTATTCGGATGGGAGTAAAACCGGTTGGCTGGAATTGAGCTTTGGAATTAAAAGTGAACCGCAAAAAATGGTGACCGGGTTTATCGCCACGGGACCTGCAACAGAATCTTTTGTAAAAGTAGACGGACCTGCAGTCGGAGTAATAAGCGCCGGAGCCGAAGGATATAAATCACAGACTTCGGATAAGATTTTCAGAGCTTTTGACGTAGGAGTCGTAACAGTTACTCCCCAACAGGCTCAAACTCATTAATGGCTGATATTTTCTTCACGAAAGAAGGCCTCGACAAAGTAAAACAGGAATATAAAGAACTCTTTGAAAAAAGAAAAGATGCGGTAGAGACTTTAAAAAGAGCAAGAGAAATGGGAGACCTTTCGGAAAACGGTTTGTATAAAGCTGCAAAATTTGAACTCGGAAATATTGACCGCACACTCAGAAAACTTGGGTATTATATCAATAAAGGGGTGGTGGCTGCCAAACCGGCGGGAAGAACAGGAATAGGCTCCAGGGTAACAGTTGACGAAGACGGAAAGAAAAAAGAGTTTCATATTGTAGGCGATACAGAGGCAAAACCTTCGGAAAACAAAATTTCATCAAACTCTCCATTGGGCAAAGCTTTAATGAACTCAAAAAAAGGGGAGAGTGTAGAAATAAAAGCCCCGGGAGGAAAAAGAGTACTTAAGATAATCTCTATTGTTTAGGCATTATTTTGTAAACAGAAAGCCAGTCGGTAGAGATTTCTTTTTGGGCCTCCTGCAGAGTTATTGCTCCTTTGCAAACCTGTTCGTGCAGATAATTTTCCACCATGTCTTTTTCGTGAAAACCCGGCTTGGGGTTTGCCGCTTCGGGTCATAAGTTTGAAATATCGTTGGAGCCTCCCAGCTCCAAGCTTATAAGATGGTCCACCTCGTATTCTCCCGTTGCATGATGATAAATTCCGTATTCTGCATAAACTTCATTTTTCAAAGACTGAGAAACATCTCTTACCGAAGAAGAATATCCGCTAACACAAATTTGACCTCTTACGGTATCCGTAAATACTGCCCCGGGCGTACAAGCCTGATCAGGCAGACCGTTTTTTGCAACACAGTCAAAAGTCTTTGTCTGGGCCCCCAGAACCGCGCTTTGAGTTGCTGGATTGTCCGCTGAAACAACTGCGGGCGTAGCCTTTGCCGTTATACCGGGACCTGCCATGGGTCTGTTGTTTTGAAAATAATTTACAAAAAAACCAAAAAGCAAAATTAAAATTACAAAAAAATATTTTTTAAACATGTCTTGGAAAATTATTTTATATTAGAAGGGGAGAGGTTGCAATATTTTTTTGGTGGTGAGAACATAATGATATGGCCAAAGCCAACGGGGAAAAAGGTTTCCTTCTTCTTGAGCTTCTTCTGGTACTTGCAATAATAGGCGTTCTTGGTGGCCTTTTATTCGTTTATCTTACCCCGCAATTACTTAAAGCCCAGGATGCAAAAACAAAAGAAGACATGATACAAATAAGAAATTCGCTTACCGAATACTACGACGACTACCATTGTTTTCCGACGAGCCTTCCTGCCTGCGGACAGACTTTTAAGTCAGGAGACGAGGTTTATTTTAATTCATTTCCGTGCAACTCCGACGGAACTCCCTATCAATACCAGACCGACGGTTCCTCTTGCCCTACATGGTATAAGCTTCTCACAAATCTTAAAATGAGCAACGACCCAAGTATACAGGCATCCGGGTGCGGCAACGGATGCGGAACAAAATGCAATTATAACTACGGTATATCAAGCTCAAATATAGCAATAAACGACGGGTGCCCCCAGACAGTGCAAAATAAATACGCGTGTTCGCCAAGCGGAGCCTGCGTAATATATGCGGATCCCCAAATGAGCCAGTGTCCGAACGTTTTTATAAACGATCCCACTTGTCAGAATACCTGTTCTAACCCGAAGAACCGCTGTCATGACAATAGAGGAAAACAAAACTAGAAAGTGCTATAATTCCCCTTTATGATAGAAAGAAACCCCTTCAGGGAGCTTATAGAAAGTCTTGAAAAGATGGATTCTCTCAATTTTGCCCCACATAAAGCCATTGAAGGTTCTATTCTTTATGCAAACCGATACGAAGAAATAAAGATTTTACCTCCGCAGGAAAACAGATATGACTACGAAATGCTTGCAAAAATACATCCGAGGCAATATGAGATGCGTATGCTTATGCTTGAACTACAAAAGCAGATTTCAGAACCTGATTCCCTGACTCTTCCCCCGGAAGACCTTATAGACCTTGCCGAAATGACCAAACGGGAAAGCTGGGAAAGAAATATGTATTTAAGAAAAGCCGCCGTTGGGATTGCCATACGCGATAGGATTCCCCACGATATAAGATTGCCGGTACTTCTTACGGCAATAATGGGACAAGACGCCGAAACAGGCGCTAGAATGGCCTCTATTCTTGAGCTTGGAGTCTCAAGACACATTAAGTAAGGTTTAGTCTCAAAAAGACATAGAATAACCATGAAAAGACATATTCTCCGTCATTTTTTGCCGGGGAAATGGAAATTTTAGCTTCATTTAGCCTCAAAGAAATCTTCACCATTAGTCCTGTAGTAGGGGACATGGCAAACGGCACAAAAATGGGGGTTTAATTAGATAAAAGGAGACAGTAAAAGAAAATATTTATTAAATATCGTGCAAAAAACTGCAGCGAAAAGGGGTCTTCCCCCGGAAACCGTGCCTGAGTGGCGTCGTAAAAGTATTATTGTGCGACATAATCAATTACCCTTACCCGGCTGCTTATAATGCCATTTTTTTGAAGAGACGCCAACAGAGAGAATTATATAATAAACTTCTATTATTTACTGACAGTTATTTACTGCTCTATTTTAAAAAGAGCCCAAAATAAACGATTACAGCGGTTTAGATCCGCTCCTTTCTCTACCGGTACACGTACTTCCCGCAAAGACCTTCGTTTTGGCCGTTAAATCAAGCTAAACATACTATTTTAGCTTCGAAATAATTATGATTAGCAATTGTATGTGAGCATCCTTACAGAGAGAAGAAGACCTTCTTAAGGCATTCGTATTTTTTTCGTATTAAATGTACCTTTGTTTTCTATATGTGCATATCGCTTCCTTGAAGAAGCGAGTACGATTGGTCGTGAAAAGTGGAGCAAAACCACGTGAAAATGTAAAGTTATCCACATTTTGAATCTAAGTATTGTAAGAAAAGTCCTATAATAATTTAAATAGTTAGTATATCAAACTATATCATGCAATAAAATTATAGGCCTTTTTATTCCCTATACCACTCCTCTCTTCCCTGCTTTTCTTTCCCAAAAATTTTTCCCGAAATGAGAAGCTAAACCGAGGCCAAAATTTTTTAACGTTATGAGTTACAAAGTTTGTAAAGTAAGTGGCTAAAAAAAACGGGAATCTACTTCCCTATTTGGCCCGGATTCCAAAATCCTCTATTGTCTACCATCCAGTATTATCATCCCCACGTAGTAAAGAGGGCCAGGACTACAAATACAACAAAAGCTACCCAAACGTACTCGATTATTACGCTCTTAAATAGTCTTTTCTCAAACCATGCCTGGGTAAGGCCGACAATGCTGTAAAAAATACCCGTAAGAAAAAGGGCTATAACCGTAGGAGAACTGGGCCAAAACCAAAGAAGAATAGCTACTTCAAAAAGACAAAGGGCAAGCGAAAAAGTCCAGAGGATATCTTTTCTTATGTCTTTCTCAAGGGTATAAATCCAAATAGAGTTCATTACCAAAGGAAACGTGACTAGAAATATAAGAAGCAACGTAACAAATACGTTAATATGGAAAGTAAATATTACATTGGCAAGAAAAAAATACGACAAAAGCGTAAGAACAAAAGCAACAGTCCGCGCGCTTGAAAGAAGCGCTATCGTACGGATAGAGGAAACCGTAAAGATATTTTCGCTCAAAAAAAGAGAATAAAGACCTATTGCATAAATTACTGTCATTGCAAATCTCGTAATCAGCCTTGCCGGAATAAGCAGATAGAAAAGTCCGAATGCGAGGCTAAAGAAGAACGGAAGTATAAAGACCTGCGGATTGAAATTATCCTCGAGATCTTTTCTGATAGAAAGATAAAGCAAGAGGTCGGTTAAAATGGAAATTCCGAATACTATATATATTGCCGATTTTCCGAAAAAATGTTCTGTTATAAAAAGCCCTAGCGACAGTACAACAACAGAAAGTATAAATTTTTGTCTCTTACTTAAGAATTTTATTTTATTGAGCCTTTGGCTTTTAGTTCTATTTAGTTTACGGTTGAATGTAAAGAGGTTTTTGCCGTCGCTCATAAGTTTAACTCCATATTAGAATAAACTTTTTGAACATCATCCATTTCCTCGAGAGTATTGAGAAATCCTGCTATTTTATCGAATTTTTCCTGTTCGGTTACCGGGACTGTCACAACCGGCCTTCTTACCAGACCGGCTTCGATGATTTCCAAACTTTGCAGTATAAGATTGTCCCTTATTTTAGCTAAATCTTGCATATCCGTATAAATAAATACCTCATCCCCCGCTTCTTCGACATCTTCCGCTCCCGCATCCACAGCGAGGGAAAAAATATCATCAAAAGACTTCCCTCCGCCTTTTACTATAATTTCACCCATCTGCTTAAACTGATAAGAAACCGACCCGGGTTGTCCGAAGCTGGCTCCTGCCTTGTTAAAAACGTTTTTTATTTCCGAGGTGGTCCTCATGGGGTTGTCCGTGGCGGCTTCTACGATTACCGATACTCCTCCGGGGGCAAATCCTTCATAGATTACTTCCTCAAAATCCCCCGCCTGCTTTCCCATTGCCCTTTGAATTGCTCTTTCAATATTTTCCTTTGGCATGTTGGCTGCCCTTGCGGCATCCATAGCGAGTCTTAATCTGAAGTTTTGATTAGGATCCCCTATTCCCCCGCCCTGTCTTACGGCAATAGTTATTGCATTGCCCAATTTGGTAAAAGTTTGTCCTCTTTTTTTATCGTTGACGCCTTTTTGTCTTTTAATTTGTGCCCATTTTGAATGTCCACTCATAAAAATAGCAACTAGTTACTAGCTGCTAGTTGCAGTTGCTCAAGGACTATTATACCTTTTCTATCTTGACAATTGCAATCAATAATAGTAGAATTTTCCAATCGAATTTATCGAGAATTTATCTCCTAAATGACAGCATTAAAACTGCAAGCAATACAAACGGCATTAAGCGGCGACTGGAAAAACGCCATTCTTCTTAACAAACAGCTTATCGACGAAAACCCTCAGGATTTAGACAGCCTTAACCGCCTTGCTCTCGCTTATGCGATATCGGGTAAGATAAGGGATGCAAAAGAAACCTATGAGAGAGTAATTGAAATCGACCCGTTGAATCCTATCGCCTTAAAGAACATAAAACGACTTAAGGAAAAGGGATTTTCCTCAAAAAAGCCTTCTTTACCTACAGCAATAAACCATAATTTCTTAGAAGAACCGGGGAAAACAAAAGTAATAGAACTTGTAAATACCGCGCAACCTAAAATTATCCAGACCTTAAGAACGGGACAGTTTGTTTATCTATCAATAAAAAGGTCCAGAATTTTTGTTTTGGCTGACCAGGATCAATACATAGGAGTTCTTCCCGATGATATAGGAAGAAGACTCATCAAATTCCTGAAAAGCGGTAATAAATATGAAGCATTTGTAAAATCAGCTAATCCCCATCATGTAATAATATTCATTAAAGAGATTAAAAGATCTTCAAGATATAAAGACCAGCCTTCGTTCCTTTCTCCCGGCGAAAACTCTTTGGAATTTGATAAAAACGGAAGAATAAAGAATTCTGTAAGAAGACAGGAGGAAGAAGAAAAAGAAAAGGAAGAGGAAGAAGACTACGAAGAATCCGAAGATTTATGACTCTGAAAAATAACTCTCCCTTTGTTTAATTTCTTTTTTAAAGCTTGGACATCGGGTTTTTGATTTACTCCCCTCAATGATTTTACCGCAAGAAGAAAGGAAACAATAAAAAGAAAAATAACTATTTTTATAAAAAACATATCGAGTCCGGATTAAAAATTTATTTTCGGAATAGCGTCATCCCCTATTATAACAGTTACGTCAGAAATGTCCCTTTGTGAAGTCTGCTCGGGACTTACTCCCAAAATCTCCCCTATTTTTTTTATAGTATAATTTACATCTCCCGTATAAGTAACTTTTGAATATTTCTGTTCTTCGTCTGAACTTGTAACAAGGACTACATCGGCCCCCATATTTGTCAGAAGATTTGCGAACCTATTTCCCAAGCCGTAAACCTGTGTACCGTTAACAACCTCTATTGTGACCTTGTCATTGGCAACCTGGGGGTCTATAAAAGAAGAGGAAGTAAATGAATTTATGCTTAAGACATCCTTTGCGGATAAATCCGTTTCAGAAACCGAATCTCTGGGAACTCCCCTTGCAAAAAACAAAAGCCTTGCGGTATCCAGAACTGTTAAAGTCGACGAAGTACCGTCATGATGGAATAATATTCCGGAAAGATCGGAAGCAACATGATTAGAGTCTACCGGAAGACCGCTTGCCCTTACCGAACCGTCAATCGGAAGCGAAAGAAATTTCTCGAGATTATTCCCTGTATAGCCTTTTAAATTCAAAATCGTTATCGAATTATTCTGGGGGGAAAAAGAAATAACCGACGAGACATTTTTCTGGTAAACGGCTATGTTAAATCTATGTTTACCGTCATAAGTGCTGTTCCTAAAGATCAGGAATGCCTTTATAGCAAAAGAAACAGCTATAAGGAATATAACAGCAGCAAAAAACAGAAATGCAAACCTTAAATTATCGCCCTCCTTTTTCTTATGCTTCATCAAAGTTAAACGGGTTTTTTCTTGGATATTATCTCGGGCATCTGGAATGTGGCGTAAGAACCTGAAGCCGAACTCTTTGAAGCCTTGTCTTTTTTTGGTTTTTTCTTTTCTCCTTTATAGAAGCCTCCGAAGCTTCCCATAAAATCACCTCCCTAATATAATTAATAACATTTGAGTCTTCCTGTCAATCTTTTTGGCCCATTTTTATGATTTTTTTCAATTCCTCCGGCAACGGGGACTCGAAAGATACCGGAAGTCTTGTTCCCGGATGCATAAAGGATATTTTATTCGCATGAAGGAAAACTCTTTCCAAAATTTTCCTGTCATCTCTTGAGGTCTTTCTTCCCGCATAAAGAAAATCGGAAAAAATAGGGTGGTTAAAATATTTAAGGTGGACTCTTATTTGATGCGTTCTGCCGCTTAAAGGACTTAACTCCAAAAGCGTCACCTGTTCTTCTTTCTTCCCCATTGCTAAATACATAATACTTAATACTTTATATTTGGTAATAGCAGGTTTTCCCCCTGCAAGAATACCGAATTTTTTTCTGTTCCATGGAAGCCTGCCTACCGGAACGTTTATTTCGCCTTCTGAAGGGACTACTTTTCCGTGCACAAGAGCCATATAAGTTTTTTTAACAATCCTTTCTTTAAACTGTCTCTGAAGCTCTATAAAAGACTCCCTGTTTTTTGCCACCAGAAGTATTCCTGAAGTCTCCTTATCTATCCGATGAACTATGCCGGATCTTTTATAAAAATCCGTTTCCCTGTCTTCGTCACTAATCTGAAATCCGAAATCTTTAATCTGCCGTTCTATCCAATCCTGCACTGTTTCTTCGTTTCTTGTTGTATCGGACCTGTTTACTGTAATTCCCGCGGGCTTATCGAGGACAAGAAGGTCATCATCCTGGTATATGATGGAAATTTCGCTCATTTTCTTACTCTCTTCCCTAATATTTCTGTCTTTAAAATAATTACCAAAGAAAAAATAAAAATTCCCAAAAATAGAAAATTTTCGGGATTGATAATATTTATGTTTTTATACTCTTCCAGAACTTTTGTTAAAAAAGCTACAAGCGCAAAAGAAAAAAGGAAAATAGCGAAAATAGAACCGTTCTTAATCTTATTCCTGAAAGACATCGGCAATAAAAATTTTATGAAAGCAAAAAATAATATGCCGTACGCTATAAACGAAAAAATAAAACCTATTACGGAAATACCGCCTAAAAGAAAAAGCCCCAGGTATCCGAAAGGAAGCGAACTCAAAATGGCTATAGAGAAGAAGTCAAAAAGTCTGCCTACGGGTAATTTTTGGTTTCTTGCATAAAAAACAAGAAAAATAAATCCTCCGATTACGGCTCCCGATAAAGCAAGTCCGGGAAAATATGGAAAAAGTAAGAAACCTAAAGGATTAAGAAAAACCGGTTCGGGATGGATAATAACATAGAAAATCCTGGAAAACAGAAGACCCACCAATCCGGCCAAAAAAGCCGAATTAAAGACTTTTTCCATGGGCATATCTTTTCTTATTATTATCAAATCGTCATTAGACAGATAATGCAAAGTGAATAAAAAAATAAAAAAACCTACTAGTATAACTATAAAGAACAAATGCATCATAATTCCTCTTCCCGGACAAAAAAGATTCTATAACCCGCTATTAATAATACCGCTATACCTATTATAGTCAATACTCCTCTGACTCCTATCAAATCCGCAAGGCTTCCGGCAAGAATTATCGGAAGTATCGATGAAAATCCCACAAGAGTACTTAATGCTCCATAAACTTTACCCCTGAATTCGTCGGAGGTCTCTTCCTGTAAAATGGTATTTGCCGGAATAAAAATAAGGGCCGCACCAAATCCAAGAATAAAAGCGAGTACATATAAGATGTGCATACTGGTAATCCTTAATAAATGAGGAAGTGATAAGTTAATAAAATGCACTATTTCGCGGTTTTCGACTCTTGAGCCATATGGCAAAAGAAGAATCGAAAGTCCTACGACAACAAGACCTGCCCTTGTAAGTTTTTCTTTTGAAATATTGTTCCAAAAACTTCCTAATATTATTGCACCTATGGCTATACCTATTATGGCCGGCGTTACAAAAAGTACCGGGAAATTCTCTACCCTAATTCTAAGTATATGCTCCGCATAGCCCGGCCCGATTGTTGCTAAAACAAGAATTATAACCTGGGCAAGCGTCAAAAGGATCAGGGCTCTATAAATTACTTTTGTCCTTGCCATTATTGAAACCGCGGTTCTTATTTCTTTTCCGACGTTTAAATTCTCCATAAGTTCCCTTACGTTTTCGCGTTTAGTGGTTTCCTTAAAATCTATAAGCGAAGCGAAAAAGGCTGATATCAGAAAGATAATTACGAGGAAAATAAAAATATTTGTCCTGCCCAAAAGCAAAAGTATAGGCCCCGAAAGTGCATATGCCACGAAGATTGAAGCATAAAGCCCCATGCCGAAGAGTGCGTTTGCCGAAAGAAGTAATTCTTTTTTTACAAGATGGGGAATAATAGGAGTTTCTGCAGGTATATAAAACTGTGTAATTACGGCAACGAGAAAGGTTAATATGTAAATAATAAAAATGTTCGTATGAAGAAAAATTAAAGGCACAATAAGAAGGGCTCTTAGAATATTTGTTGCAAAGAGAACATTTTTTTTATTTCGTCTGTCTACATAAACTCCGGCAAGTACCCCCAAGAGAAGCGACGGGAGCATAAAGGCAATAACAACTCCCGAAACCGCGGTATTGGAATTGGAAACTGCAAATGCAATAAGGACAAGGACAAAGTTAAACATATTTATCCCTATCTGGCAAAAGAATTCGGAGAGAAGGAGGAACAAAAACGGGCGGACCGCAAGCGTTTGCAAGATTTTATTATTCTTCATAAAGCTAAGCTTTTTCGCTGTAGGCTCCGGTTCTGGTATCCACGCGGATTTTGTCTCCGGTCTTAACAAAAAGCGGGACTTTTGTTTTTAAACCGTTTTCCAAAACAGCATCTTTAAAAACATTTGTCGCAGAATTGCCTTTTACGCCCGGCGCCGTTTCCTCTACAACAAAGTCCATTTTGGGCGGAAGGTTTATCGAAAGAGGTTCTTCCCCAAGAAAGCTTATGGAAAAACTTTCCCCCTCCTTTAGGTATGGAGCCTCATAAAAGATCATCTTAATTGGCACTTCTATCTGTTCAAAGGTCTGAGGGTTCATAAAATATGTTTTGTCGGTATCCTTGTAAAGGTACTGAAGGTCTTTTTTTATTACCTCAACTTCATTTACCCTTGCTCCGTTTATAAAGCTTTTGTCGGTTGTAGAGCCGCTTTTTATATTTTTTACTTTTACCTTTATATTGGCACTTCCCCTCCCCATCTTAATATGCTCATAAGAAAGGACCTGATAAATATTTCCTTGATCTTCGAAAATTGTGCCTGCTCTAAGTTCCGTTACGCCTATCATGATAATAAGTTTAGGACAGTTCTTACTCCGTGTCCAGTGCCTCCTTTCGGACCAAAATCGTTGTGTTTCGAGGCGAAGGCAGGACCTGCTATATCCATATGAACCCAAGGTTTTCCGTCAACAAATTCTTCAAGAAAAAGAGCTGCGGTTATTGCTCCCCCGTATCTGGAGTTCGGAATATTCGAAATATCCGCCACTTCACTTTTATTCATTTCTTTATATTGTTTTTCAAGTGGTAATTCCCACATTTTTTCTCCCGCATCGAATGCAGCTTTTTTTACTCTTTCCGCAAGATCCCGGTTATTTGAAAAAAGACCGGTAATATCGTCGCCCAATGCTACCATACATGCTCCTGTAAGAGTCGCAAAATCCAAAATTTCGGTAGCCCCCTGCTTTACGGCATAAGAAAGACTGTCTGCCATTGTTACCCTTCCCTCCGCATCGGTGTCGAGTATCTCTATTGTTTTCCCGTTTAGAGCTTTAACAACGTCTCCCGGGACAAGTGAAGTACCTGAAATAAGATTCGGAGTTGCAGCTATAAGACCTATTACCGGAAAATCGGGCTTTATTTTTGAGATAACCGAGAACACGGCAAGAACAATAGCCGCTCCCGACATATCCATTTTCATATCCATCATACTGCTTCCCGGCTTTACGTTTATTCCCCCGCTGTCAAAGGTTATTCCTTTTCCGACAATTGCAAGTTTATTTTTGCCTTTTATCGAGCCGGAGGGTTTATATTCCAGATGGATAAACCTGGGAGGAGTCGCAGCAGCCCTCGCGACACCCAAAAACGCTTCCATACCCATTCTTTCGGCCTGTTCCTTGTTATAAATTCTGCAGTTTATATGAGACGGGTCTTTTTTGGCAATATCTTTTGCGATATTTGCAAGATAAGTAGGAGTTGCAACAGCAGACTGCTCGTTTACAAGGTCTCTGGCAAGGCCGGTCGCCTCGGCATGTATCCTTGCCTTTTCAAGCCCGTCTTTAATGCCTTTACCTATTAATTTTGAGAATATGACCGTAGAAAGTATTTTTTTGTCTTTTTCCTGAGTCTTATATTTTGCAAATTCATAGTTTCCCAAAAGCATGCCTTCGGCAATAAGTCTTGCACTCGTATTAAGACCTAAGCTCGTTTCATCCTCAGAAGGAACTTCCAGGGCTACCGATTTTGCCTTCCTATTCACCTTTGTGACAAGTGAACCCATTGCTCTTCTTAAATCATCTGCTATAAATTCACTTTTCTTACCCAGACCTACTGCAATAACCAACGGTGATAATATTTTATTTTCGGTTACAAAACTAAAAGTCTCGCCTCTTTTTGCTTTAAATTTTAAAAGCTCCGAAGCTTTAATAAGCTTTCCGCCAAGAGCTTTATCCATATCGGAAAAACTCTCAAGAGGAACAATTCCCTGCTCTTTTTTATCGGCTGCAAAAGCAAAAACGACAATTACGTCGGAAGATATTTTCTCAAGCGAATTGGGCGAAAACTCGAAATTCATACGCCCTATTTTAACATCTGAGGCGTGGAAAATAAAGCCTTATCTGATATAATACTAAGGCTAGGGTGAGTGGCGGAACGGTATACGCGATAGTCTCAAAAACTATTGGCCGCAAGGTCTTGAGAGTTCGAATCTCTCCTCGCCCACTTTTAAAATTAAATTTTCCATTGACTACTTGTTCTGCTTTGTTTTATACTTTTTATATCAAGGTCTTCTAAGCATCCCTTAAGCTTTACGACTTACAATTAAACATTATTTTATGAAAGAGAAATTATCCAGAAAAGTTTCCAGAATCCTAACCGCTATCAAAAAAGCTCCCGAAAAAAAGACGCATCTGGATTTTATAGCCGCCCTTCTCACGATTCCCGTCCTTTTATCGGTCATAATTCTTAACTACAGTAATTTAAATAACCTTCAGAAAAAAACCACAGTAAATGCAAGTCCTACTCCGGCTCCAACGCAACAGGTTATTATCGTTTCCCCGAGCCAGACTCCAGCTCAAACAGATAACAACCTCCCACCCATACAATCCTGCAAGGAAGGGATAGGTCCTTTATCTATCTCTTACCCGGCAGAGGGACAAACAATAAGCGATAATCCCGTCTGCGTAAATATTAATTATTCCGACCCTTCATACTGCTCGGTTGTCTGGTCTTATAGAATAAACGGGGGGCAATGGTCGGACTATAACAGCAACAGCCCCTGCCTGTATAATATGCCAAACGGAAATATAAAATTTGAATTAAGAGTACAAAGCACGGTTGCCCAAAATCAAACGCAAACTTATACGAGGAACTTTGTATATAATGGCCAGGGAACGGTAGCCACACCGTCTCCGACACCCTCCCCTTCCCCCACCCCCACGCCTTCTCCTTCTTCTACGCCTACGGCAACTCCGTAAAGAATTTTGAATTTAAAATTCAGAATATTAAGCCAACCCTCGGAATTTCTTTGGGTTGGCTTAATTTCAATTTTCAAAGTCTGACTTATGCCAGTCCTTGAGTACCACCTTGATTATCTCCCGAAACGGGAGGATTTTGATCCGGCATTGGAGGAACCGAAGGTTCCGCCGGCGCCGGAGGAACAGCCGATGGTTCTTGCATCGGAGGCATCTCCGGAACAGGTGGTGTTTGAGCAGGGACTACTGGCTCGGCCGGAGCTTGTGGCTCTGGTTGAACCGGATTAACAGGCTCTGCAGGCGAAGGTGTTTGAACACCCGGCGCTACAGGGTCTGCTGGATTTTGTTGTGGTACTCCCGGCATCTGGTTTTGTGTATCGTCCATTAATTTTCACCCCCCTTCATCCCTCGGAGTTCTGCTCTGCAGAACGAAGTGAGGGCTTTTTCCAAAGACAAGATTCTCATAAAATTAGACTTGAGGGGCAAGCCCCTACTCGGATTCCCGTTTTTTATCCGTATTATAAAATCTTATCCTATCTCCTCTAAAAAGTAAATCTATTTCTCCAACGGGACCGTTTCTATGCTTTGCTATAAGAAGCTTTGTAGGCATAATATTTGAAATTACTTCCGCATCCGGGCGGTATAAAAACATTACTACATCCGCATCCTGCTCTATTGCCCCCGATTCCCTGAGATCAGCAAGCTGGGGTTTTCTTTCACCTCGGTGCTCAACCGCCCTTGAAAGCTGTGAGCATGCAATTACGGGAATCTTAAGTTCTCTTGCAAGATTTTTCATTCCCTGCGAAACAATCGAGACTTCCTGCACCCTGTTGTCGTATCTTCTACCCGGATCAGCAAGTTGAAGATAATCGACTATAAGAAGTTCTATATGTTGCTCGAGTTGGAGTCTTCTTGCCTTAGTCCTCATCTCGGATATGGAAATTCCGGGCGTGTCATCTATAAATATCGGTGCCTCCGCCAGTTCTCCCATCGCCTGGGATAATTTTGTAAAATCGCTTTCTGCAAGCCTTCCTGTCTTTAATTTCCAGGCGTCAACATCTGCTTGTCCTATCAAAAGCCTGTCTACGAGTTCTTCCTCGCTCATTTCCAGGGAAAATATCCCTACTGGTCTTTTCTGCGCCACAGCGACATTTTGCGCAATATTTACCACCATAGCGGTTTTTCCCTGTCCTGGCCTTGCCGCCAGAATAAGAAGATTCGAGGCCTGCATACCCGAAAGAACGTTATCTAAATCAACAAAACCAGTCTGAACTCCCCTATACCCTGCTCCTTTTTTATGCAGTTCGTCGATTCTGTCAAAACTTGCAGCAAGATTTTCTTTAATTTGCGTAAAACCTTTTATATTGTGTCCTTGAGAAACAGCAAAAATTGAACTTTCCGCTCTGTCAAGAAGCTCCGCGGGTTCCTTTTCATTATCGTAGCCCATTTCTGCAATTTGGGTTCCTATATGTATCAACGACCTTTTTGTAGAAGACTCCTTAATAAGTCGTGCATACTGCTCCACGTTTGCCGCAGTTGGAACTTCATCTACCAGAGAGCCAAGATAGGAGGTTTCCACTTTACCGTCTGTCTTATTTTTTTTAAGCTCTGCCGTTAACGTAAGGATATCTATTGGTTTTCTTTCATCGTAGAGGGAAAGCATTGCACCGTAAATCATCCCGTTTATATCGTTATAAAAATCCTTGGGGCCCAATACTTCGGAAACCAAGCTAATTGCATCCTTGTCTATGAGGACTGATCCAAGGACACTTCTTTCTGCCTCTTCATTGCTTGGAGGAAGTTTTGGATTTGTCATAAATAACAACAATCAGCAATTTACAATAACTCTTTTTTTTAAAGAAATCAATCGGAAACAAAATCAAGAAGCCGTAAAACTCACTTTAAGATTATGACTTGCATTTCTTCGGGCAATTTTCCGCTTACAGCGCTTAATCTCGATACCTTTTCTACAGTGTCTTTTCCGAGAGCCCTTGCTGCTTCTTCTGCCTTTTCCCCGTATAAAACAACTATTCTTGGCTCCAGCGCTGTCACAACGGCAGGATTAATCTCCGCGTCAGCGTTAAAGATTGCGACCTGGGCCTCCTCTATCTTATCCGTTACTTTTGTCATGGAACTTGTTCTTGCAAGTAAAAGCTCGACTCCGTCGACGTTCATATCAAAAACGGTCGGACCTTCCGGATTTATACCCGAAATTTTTACTCCTCCGACTTCATAATCGCCCGGCGCTTTTATGACTACCCTAAAATCGGGGATCTTTGCGATACTGTAAGAATCAGACAATGCCAAGATAGCGTCGGCGGGAGTTTTCGGAGTTTTCTCCTGGGGGTCTACCACGATCGTCGTTCTTTTACTTTTTATTCTTATTGATGATGCATCAAGAAGCGATACTTCCATTTGGTCATAGTAGCATATCTTTTTTTCCTTGACAAGATAATCAATTTTTATTATCATGACTTACCGAATATGAAACAAGAAAGAGTGATACTTTCGTTTGTCATGGTTCTTATAGGGCTATTGGTAGCGGGAGTAGCTTTCTACCTCTATCAGGGGACAAAAACAATACCTGCCTCAAAATTAAAGACCGTCGCGATAAAGTCTCCGACTCCGAGCGCTACTCCTATGGGCGTTTATTTAAGCCTTGATAATCCGCAGGACGAATCTGTCGTAACGGATAAGGTATTGGCTGTCTCCGGAAAAACAGTGCCCGGAGCCACGGTTGTTATTCTTACCTCCTCTTCCCATCAAGTCGTACAACCTTCCCAGCAGGGAGACTTTTCCACAACAATAACACTCGATAACGGAGAAAATCTTTTACAAGTAATATCTTTTGGTCCCGACGGCCTTTCTCAAACGGCACAAAGGACCGTAACCTATTCAACCGAACAATTTTAAATATGAAAAAATTTTTAATTACTCTAATTTTAATTACGGCAACCGCTTTTATCTTTTCTAAAGATATGACATATGCTCAAAGCGCAAGCCCGTCTCCCTCGGACTCTGTAATCCAACAACAGTTACAAGAATTAAAAACTAATATAGCATCAAAAGTAGCCCAGCTTAATCTTGTTGAAAAAAAAGGAATAATAGGAAAAGTAAGCGATGTCAACGACACCCAAATAACCGTTACCGATCTTTTGGGAAACACCAGATATATAGATGTAGACGAGCTTACCAAATTTTCAAATCCAAACGTATCGGGTACGGATTTCGGAATTTCCGATATCACGAGTGGCATGCAACTTGGAATACTAGGTCTTTACAATAAGCAGTCCGAAAGGATTTTAGCCAGAGACGTTACGGTTCTTAATATTCCTAAAACGGTTACGGGAGCCGTTTCTTCGATAGATAATAAAAACTTTAATTTTTATATAGCGACTGAAGAAGATAAACAGGTATTTATAGATGTAGAGGTAGTTACAAAAACTTATTCTTATACCGCAGGCTCACTTATTACATCGGGATTTTCAAAAATACAACAGGGTGAAATGGCTGTTGTCCAAGGATATCCGGATAAGCAAAACCCTTCTCATATAATCGCCACCGTAGTAATTCTTTTACCCGATGTTGCGACGAGCCCCAAGATAAATGTTGTTCCCGCACTTAATCCCAACGCATCGACGATTCCATCTACGGGAAGCGGAGTGAGATTAACTCCCATTGTAAAATAAATGGTATTCCTTATAGACTCTCCCCGGAACGTTTTTTACCTCACACAGTATCCGGGATTTTTGGGAGAAGAAAAGGACGCAAAAATACTTCTTTTTAAAAACAAAAAATATCTTTTTACCGATAAGAGATATCTTGAGGAAGTAAAACATCTGAAAAATTTTAAGATTCTGGAAAATAAATATTTTCTGGAAATACTCAAAAAAGAGAGAGTAAAAGAACTCGTATTTGAAGATTTCTCCTTGAGTTTCTCGGAATACAAAAAATTCAAAAAAGTCTTCGGTAACTTAAAACCTTCCTCCTCGCCTGTTCTAAAACTTAGGGAAATTAAAAACGCAAACGAGATAAGAAATATCCGAAAAGCCTGCAAGATAGGAGATATTACATTTAATTACTTACTCAAGAACATCAGAAAAGGAGTAACCGAGGAAGAGCTTGCATCCATGATAGAAATATTCATCTTAGGACAAAATGCAAAAATATCTTTTAAGCCCATTGTCGCTTTTGGGAATAACTCAGCAATTCCCCATCATCAGAATTCCAAAAGAAGATTAAGAAAAGAAGAAATTATACTTTTGGATTTCGGGGTAAATTACAAAGGGTATTGCTCCGATATGACAAGGACTCTTTTTTACGGGAAAAGGAATAAAAAATTTGAGGACATATACTTAACCGTTCTTAGAGCTCAAAAAACGGCAACAGAAAAAATAAATAAAGAATACCTGGCTGCCAAAGGAAAACTGAAAGCAAGTGCCGTAGATAAATCTGCCCGTGAATTTATCGTAAAAAAGGATTTTGATTCTATACCTCATTCCTTAGGACACGGTATCGGAATAGAAGTCCACGAAGCTCCAAGTATATCTCCAACAAGTAAAGATTTATTAAAACTCGGCATGGTATTTTCAATTGAACCCGGTATTTACATAAACGGTTGGGGCGGAATAAGAATTGAAGATTTGTTCTTTTTAACAGCCAAAGGGCTTAAAAAGTTGACTCATTCCCCTAACAAGATTTATTATCTATAATATAAGCCATATGTTCGATGATCTTAAAAAGGAACTTACATCTTTCAGACTTTTGGCGATTCTGCTGACAATTGCTGTCGGCATTTATCTCTTTCAGATTCTTTGGACATTCTTGGGAAACTTTTCTGATGTTATCGCCATACTTATTTTCGCATGGCTTCTGAGTTTTATACTCGAGCCGCCCTCTTACAGACTTTCAAAAATAACAAAACTTCCTATCGTATGGTCTGCTCTTATTGTTTATGTAATAATTGCGGCAATATTTACTGTCGCAACCGTTGTTTTTATCCCTACCGTCCTTTCGCAATTTTATATACTTTCAACGCTGATTCCGGCTTATCTTCATTCCGCTCCGAGGTTTATACAATCCTGGAATTTTAACATTGCATCTTCGTTCGATAATTTTGTAGGTTATGTCCCCTCGGTTGCCCAAACACTTATTTCTATATTAATGGTATTAATACTCTCTTTTTATTTTATTGTAGACAAGGTAAGAATTAACAATGAACTCTATAATCTTGCGCCTAAAAAATGGCATGATAATTTAAAATTCATACAAAAAGTCATTGATGATACTTTTGCCTCTTTTTTAAGGGTTCAGGTAATATTCGGAATCTTAGCGGGAATAACGACATGGATCATTTTAACGATTTTAGGAATAAATTTTGCCGCTTCTATCTCGCTTCTGGCAGGGCTTTTAACCATAATCCCTCTTGTCGGTCCCGTTCTCGGCATCATTCCCCCGGCTTTAATTGCCCTCATATCCGATCCCGCTAACCCCACCAAAGCCATACTTATATTCGTAATACTTCTTCTCATACAACAACTTACTTTTAACGCTTTCGGCCCGAGACTTTTGGGAAAAGCTTTTAAACTCCATCCGATAATAATACTTTTATCGTTTATTATAGGCGCAAAAGTTGCGGGGCCTATTGGCGCCATATTTGCGGTACCTGTTTTGGGAATTATAGGAATAATCTTCAGAGAACTGGGCCACTACTTCATAAACCCCACCAAGAGTTCCTCTTAATTTTCAGATAAAATTTATAATTCCCAATTATTAATAAATGTAAACCGAAAACTGAAAGTTGAGGCTCTTTGTGATATCATTACTATATGAATGTTCAGACACTTAAGGGATTCAGGGATTTTCTCCCTAAAGAAGCAAAAAAACGTGGGTATGTAATAAACACCTTGAAAAAGGTGTTTGAGTTGTATGGCTTTGAGCCATTGGAAACCCCTGCTTTGGAATACGAAGAGATATTAACGGGAAAATACGGGGATGAGGGAGACAAACTTATGTACAAATTCGAAGATTTGGGAAAGAGAAAAGTTGCTTTAAGATACGATCAGACGGTTCCTCTTGCCCGTGTTGTTTCCCAGTACCGAAATGATATTTCTCTTCCTTTTAAAAGGTATCAGATACAAAATGTCTGGAGAGCCGAAAACACGCAAAAAGGAAGATACAGGGAATTTATTCAGTGCGATGTCGATACGGTAGGCTCCCCTTCCCTTTCTGCGGATGCGGAAATAATCGCTGTTGCAGCAAAATCACTTGAAGCTTTGGGATTTTTAGATTATGTAATATATGTGAATAACAGACAAAATCTTAATAGGCTCATCGGAAAGAATATTTCTGAAAAAGATATTACTTCCGTAATAAGAGTTCTTGATAAGCTGAAAAAAATAGGCAATGAAGCCGTCATAGAGGAAATTAAAAATCTCGGAATAGATGAGCAAGAAGCGCAAAAGATCCTTGATAATGTCAAAAATGCGAAGCCCGATGAAAGCCTGAACGAAATATTTTTATTGCTTAAACAATACGGAATTCCCGATGAAAAAGTAAAGTACCTGCCTACCCTTGCACGTGGCCTTGATTACTATACCGGAACAATTTTTGAAATAGAGGTACAAGGCTACGATGCTGGTTCGGTTGCCGGAGGAGGAAGATTCGATAATCTTATAGGCATATTCGCCGGAACAGATATTCCTGCAGTCGGTCTTGCTTTCGGATTTGACAGACTTATGGAAGCAATGGAAGATCTTTCGCTTTTTCCTCAAAATCTTGCCGTAATAAAGGCCCTTGTTACCAATACAAACAAGTTTTCGCCAAAAATCAGTGAAACCTTAAGAGAATACGGAATAAACACGCAACTTTTTGCAGATACAAAAGACCTCGAAAAACAATTGAAGTATGCCGATAAAAAAGGAATACCCTTTGTAGTAATAGCAAACGAAAATAATTTTATCCTTAAGGATATGCAAACAGGAAATCAGGAAGAACTTACTCTCGAAGAAATTGTAGCAAAGCTCAAATCCTAAACTTTACCTGTCCAGACAACATTGGATTTTCCCATTAAGTCCGGAATAACCGAGGCAAAATCACTTAAAAGCGAAGGGCTGTAAACTCTTGAAACAGGAGATTCTAAAAGACCGGTATCGCCGGTTAGCATATTCACTCTCTTTGCAACTGCAATAACACGGTCTCCCGAAAAATCGATTTCTACAACTCCCTCATATTCCTGAGAATAGGTATTGGGAAATTCAATAACTCTTTCTTCTTTAAGGTTCCCAGGACCACTGAGTAAGGCGGTGATTCTTATATTATCCATACCAAAATCTATTCTTTCGGGTACGCCTATTCTTCCCCCGAAATCATCCGTAAAGGCGCTCAATATTCCGCTTTCTAGTTCTGACTCCGTGCTCAAATTAAATGCAATTATCCAAGGCTCTTTGGGAACTCTCGATGCAAAGATTGCCTTTTCCATCGTCAAACCGTTTTTTTCAAAAAAGCTCCAAAAAACATGCATATACTCCGCCTTGGCGGATTCAAATTCGTTTTGCTGTAATTTTCTTGGTCTACTTTCTGCTTCCACTCAGCGGAATTATAGCATAAATTCCTATTGACAAAGCGTATATATAGAAATATACTTATTTGTGATATTAATCACACATGGAGAAGCTGAAATTATCTAGGCATACAGGAGATTCTATTCAAAAATTAGCAGAGCACATTGTATGCAGAACCGAAAGGAAAGCGCACGCCTCTACGACTGTTTTTTTGGCACAAGCATTAGACTCAAGGGCTCAAAGAGCTTCACGTCCCCAATCTTCCGGTCAAAAATTTGATTAATCTGTAAGAATTATCATTGACAAAAATCATTTTCCACCCTAATCTTTTGTCATGGCAAAATCGGACGGACCAAAACCTCATATAGGATTTGCGGGATTTTTTGTCGTAATAACTCTTGGCTTTGTTTTGATGTTATTAAATGTAGGGATAAGCTTAGGGCTTACGATGAGAATTCCTACAACAAACGCAAATTTGACAGCCGCGGGATGCCTGGGAGAGAAAAATAAAGCCTTGGCCTCTCTCCCTTCTTATGTGCGAAATAGATTAGGAAGCAATCAGGATTTCATTAATCACTCGATGACAATGACGGTGGGTCCAATCGAAGGGTGCGAGATGGCAGTAATAGGCTACCAAAATGGCGCACCTTCTTTTTCAATTCACATCGCGGCAAAATAAAATGGAAACAATCCCTACGAATGAACAATTAAAGGAACTTGAAAAATGTGCTATGGAAGATACTTTCCAAAGAGAAGCCGAATTGAGTATCACAGCGGAGAGCGAAAAAGATAATGAAGGTCTTGAAGAGAATATTTTTGCGATTAACAGAGCAATTTTTCTCCCCCACGTAAACGCTTATTTTAAAGCTACAGGATTAAAAGCAATCATAGCGGATGGAAGAACTTTTTTGGGGAAAGATTATCCCCTTGGGAAAGTAGCATTTATATCTTGGGAGGGTTTAGCGCTTGGCGTCGCCGATGAGGGTCAAAACTGGAATCAAAATAAAACCATTTTGCTTACTCCCGATCATTTAACAACAGTTGATCAAGATCTATCATTGCAAAGAATAAAGGTAAAAATCTCAGAAATAACTGAAAGAATATTTCTTCGAACAATAAGAGATATAATAAATAATCCCGGATGCCATTTTTCATAAAAGGTTTAGACAATAAAAGAGAGGAGCTCCTTTCAGAGTCCCCTCTCTCCTAATCTATCAGGCATGCATGCGCGTATGTACATGTTCTGTTTCTGCTTGCAGAGTTTTTATATCGGAGGCGTTGTTTTTTGAAAGTATGTCTTCCACGTCCCCCGGGTTTTCGGCAGGAACCGCAAGAAGTATAGCCCCTTCCCTTATTCTCGCCTCATAGTGCTGGGCTTCTCCTCTTGAAAGCCCCAAATCCATAAGGGCTGCTATTATTCCCCCCGCTAAAGCTCCGGTAACGGCTCCGCCGGCTGTTGTTGCTGCGGCACCGGTTAATCCAAGCGCCGCGGCCAAAGGACCTCCTATTAAAAAGGCTCCTACGCCGGGAATAACAAGAGTACCTACTCCTATAAGTAAACCTGCAATTCCGCCGATTACGGCACCAGCAATTACGCCTGTTCCTATGTCTCCAGCGTAATTAGGCCTGCCTTCATTGTCATTTGTAGCTACATCTTCTTCGGTTTGCATCATTACTAGGGACATGTCTTTTGGGTCATATCCGTTATCTTCCAAGTCTGCTACTGCAGAATCGGCGTCACTTTTATCCTGAAATAAACCTATAAGCGTCTTTGCTTTTGCCATGTTTATCACCTCCTTTAAGACCTAAAATTGTATAAGAAGTGCTATACAAGAAGTTAAAGTTTAAGTAAGAAAAATATAAGAAAAACTGTGGCTATTTAGAAGAAAAATACCTTGGTTCCACGGACAACTTCCTATCGGGCTCTTCCCAAACAAGGACATTTCTTACCTCCTGCGGCCCATGTCCCGAGGAGCAAATCTCAAGCAGCGCTTTTATCCCATATCTCATTTTTTTTCTTGCCTCCAGCCCATCCACGGTTTCAAGGGCACTATCTACAGTTAAATCCGGGAAACTCCCACTTACCTTCTCCATCCACGAATATACCTCCAAAAGCTCAACAGTGCTAAAGTTTGCCACCATTCTTCTTTGCTCTTTCAAATTCCCGTGTGGTTTTTCTTTGTCCCGTTTTTCTTTGTGCTCATGGGGCTGATGAGGTCTGACTTTAGTCCGAAATTTAGGATTTACTTTCATTTCGCGTATTCTTATATGATCTCTTCTGTCAAAATAAGTTTCGTCTTCCATACGGGCAAAATTTTATCAGAAGATTTGGGGGTAAAAAGTGAGAAATATTACTTTGTAGAGGAAAGCTCCTTTGATCCGATATGTTCTAAAAGACCTGTAAGTTCTTCCATAATTCCCTGCGGAGTAATAATTTCTTGTTTTTTCGTTTTATAAACTTCCCGGGCTATAACTTTAAATTCAGACGTTGCAATAACTCTTGAATCTTCAAGATTGACAGTCAGTGTATGGAGAAAACTTCTGTCAATGTCATGTATCTTTTTAAATTCCTTACGGTTTTCAACCCCGGCTTCCAAAAGTGCCCGCATTTCCTGGGAATAACCGCTGAAAGTTTCCCTAACATGGATACTTACATCATAGGGACTAAAAACTATATCCCTTAATTGTCCTTTAGCGCCGGGCAATTGTGTACTTTTAAATAATTTGTCCAAGAGAGCAGGCATCTTAAAAGTAGTTTCGGGTTTTTCCGGGTCTTGAAAGAATACGACGGCGGGAACTGTAGTTGTATCCGCCAACCTTTTTTCCGGAGTCAAATCTGGAAAATATCTCCCTAGCACCCTGTAGTACCTTTCTCTGGGTGTTGGAGTTCTTAACTGTTCTCTTTCTATTGCAAGTGCCATAAACGAATGGGATTTTACAAAAAATAAAACTTTTTGTCAACAATATAGGACTAATTTTTGGAAAAATTTCCCTCTAGCGGCGGCCTTTGTTCGGCCTTTAAATGATTCCATTCTACCTGCCATAACATAAAAGAAACACTTTCTCCTTTAGGATATATAAGATTAACATTTGTTGCTCCTTTTCCCCCGAAAACCGCTTTAGCAGTTTTTTGGGCTTCTTCCTCCGGAATAATCCTCGAACTGTAGGTTACTTCGCTTACTAAGGGAGTGATTCTCATTTGAACAGCCGTCAATGCGATAATTTCTGCGCTCATTGTATGGGTTCTTTTCCTCTCCAGTTTGGGGTCGGGCCCTTCGGCTGCCAAGGAGCTCTCCATGCTTCCGCTGAGAAAATAATAGTTGTTCCGCCTGAGGGAATAAGCCTATCCCGTTGTGCATTTGGAACTTCTTTTATATCTATGACCTCTACCCCATATCTGTCATGTAAACTTTCTATTGCCTCTTCCATCATCTCCGGGTCCGTTGCCCCTGCTATTGCAGCACCAAGAACCACGTCTTTTACGTGCACTTCTCCTAAAATTGTAACTTGGGCAAATCTGGGATCTTTATCCCCCTCTGCTTTTGTCATAGAAAAAGATTATAGACTTGTAATCCTGCAAAAGCAAATTTGACACGGAAAAAATTTATGCTATTATCCAATCATGGCGGAGCTTGAAAGGCAAAGTGAACCTGAAGCGGCACAAGGCGGGGAAAAAGTAAAAAAAGAAGCCTTTTCCCGAAAACCTGTTGCCCTCAATACTGTTTTTGAAAGAAATCCGGATATTATACAATCCCAGGCTCAACGGGTAATCGGAGCAAGACATACCCCTCATTACGGCAGCTCTTTCTCCTAATAGTAGAAAGCCTTTCAGGAAAAATTTCACTTGACAGCTGGAATATAATCTAAGTGTATGTCACCTCTTGAATTATGGATACGGAATCCAAGAGTTCCCGAAAACGGAAAAGATGAAGATAAATGGATTAAATATGCCGAAGTCAGACCCGGAGACAGTCCCGGAACTCTTTCCCATAATCAGGGGACAAGAAGGGACATAATAATTTTTAGATGCGCAAACGACGATTCGCACTCAACGATAACAAGGTCTGAGCCTGGAATTGATACTGTAAACAGGAAAGATAGAGCTGTTTTTATTTTTGGAACGGAAATACCTCTTGCGGATTTAAAAGACGGAGAACATTTTGACATGGATATAAAAACTGATGTGTCTCCCAAACCACGAAAAGTCAGGTTTGTACACAAACGCGAAAAGCGAAGAATGCATTAAAAAGCGATATTGTCGGCATCGCAAAGTTCGGACTTATAATAATCGGGCAGTCTTCCCCACTCTACGATATGTCTATGAATTAATTTTTCCCATTGTGTTTGGGAGAGATTGCCTTCAGATAATTTTTTTTCAAGGTCTAAAATGACGGTAAGGCTTTTACCAACCGAAAGGGGCGCAATATAGCAAAAATTCCTTTCCCTGGGATTTGAATCTATAATTTCTATCGGCTCCACTTCCCTTCCTAACATAGGGGCAAATTATACTACTATTGGCGCCTTCTTACAAAAACAGGGTGGATGGTAGTTCCCTCGGGTAAACTTGAGTTGGGTATTTCGCTCGGTACTCTTTTATAAAGATTTTTTCCTCCCGTCCTATTATAGTCATCAACAACAAACAGTGAGTTATCAAATGTAACGGGACTAAAGTCATCTCTTGTAAGATTTTCTATCTCCCTCCGTACATTTAGGGGATCCATTGTTCCGTAGCGCAAAAGAGGCTCAAGTAACGCTATTTTATATGAGTCCCCCGCTTCAAAAATAAGGTGCTCCCGCCATGTCCTCAGTTTCGGATTTAACCGGTCTAAGTACTCCTCCAATTTTTCCCTTAAAAACTTAACTCTTGCCCTGTTATGGTTTAACATTACAACACGATATTCCTGCGGAATTTCGGAACTACTCATAAATGTGATTATAGCTCTACCGAATGCCAAATACAAAATACTAAATGCTTGCCTTACATTCGGAATTCCTGTATAATTACTAGGTTATGAAACAGGCAATCCACCCACAATTTTATCCGAATGCAACCGTTATTTGCCAGTGCGGAAACACCTTTACGACAGGCTCCACACAGGAGGTAATTAGAGTGGAACTTTGCAGCAAATGCCATCCTTTTTATACAGGTGAGCAAAGGTTTGTAGATTCCAAATCAAAGATTCAAAGGTTCCAGCAAAAACAGCAGGCTGCAGCCCAATATATTGCAAAGAAAAAAGAAAAACAGGCTCCAAGAGAAGATAATGCTCCCAAGACTCTCCGTGAAATGCTTGAAGCTCTCAAGTAGATAAAACGGAGGTCCCCCATGGATTACAGAGAAATACAACTTCAGGAACTCGACAAAAAAATTGAGGAAACAAAGACTCTTCTGGCAGATCCCACGCTTGCGGAGATGGCACAAGCGGAAATAGCCGAATTGGAAAAACAAAAGCAGAATATAATGGCGACTTTCGGGGGGGAAGAAGAAAATAAGGGAGGCGAACTCGATACAAGAAATGTAATTCTGGAAGTTTCCGGAGCCGCCGGAGGCGAAGAGGCAAAACTCTGGGGGCAGGAGCTTTTAAGAATGTACATGCGCTTTGCCGAAATTAAAGGGCTTAATGTTGAACAGCTGGACGAAAATGTTATAAAAATTTCGGGAAACGGAGCCTTTGAAATGCTCAAGTACGAAGCGGGAGTTCACCGCGTTCAAAGAGTTCCGGTTACGGAAAAAAGAGGAAGAGTCCATACGTCAACAGCAACAGTTTCGGTACTTCCCGAACTTGAAGATATAGACCTGCACATCAACCCCGATGATGTTATTTTTGAAGCATTCCGCTCGGGAGGACACGGAGGACAAAATGTAAACAAAGTCTCTACAGCCGTAAGACTTATACATAAACCTACGGGAATTGTTGTAACCTGCCAGACTCAAAGGTTCCAGGCGCAAAACCGTGAGCTTGCAATGGAAATGTTAAGGGCAAAACTTTGGGAAATCGAAGTAGAAAAACAGCACGGCGAAATTGCCGGACTTAAGGCAACACAGGTAGGACACGGAATGAGAGCGGAAAAAATAAGGACTTACAACTTTCCACAGGACAGATTAACCGATCATAGAATCAACAAATCTTTCCATAACCTTGAGGGAATTTTGGACGGAAATCTGGGCGAAGTTATAGGCGGCATGAAAGAACTTGAGATCAGTTCAGATACTCCAAATCTTTCTTCTTAAGTCTTTCTATCTTCTCCCAATCCCCTTCTACTAAAACTTTTGCAATATGCATCCCGCCGGCCAAGTGAGGTAAAATTACATAATCGGCTTTTGCTTTGTATAATTCTTTTGCGTCTCTTGTATCAAGCGCCATAACAACAACCTTGGCTTTCCTGTTTTCGTGTTGAAGTTCTTTTAACAACAAAAGATTATCTTCTATATCAGGTATTGTAGATATTACAAGTTTTGCCTCATCCAGCTGTGCCCTTTCCTGAATATCTAAATCGGAAATGTCTCCGAAAAGTCTGTGAATATTCCGTCCTTCAATTTTTTTGACAATTTCCGGGTCAAAATCTATTACCACAACGTCCTGATCAAGGTCTTCCAAGGCATCAACAATACTCTGCCCCATCTGATCTCCTCCTATTATAACTATGTGGTCCTTGAGATTGTCGAATCCGTCCGAAACTTCCATCTCGTCTTTCTTTTTATTCTTTATTTCCAGGAAATTAAGTCTTTTATTTACCAGAAGATATAGCCTGTTTCCGTTCGAGACAAGATATGTCGAAATGGTAAAAGTTATTATCCCCGTAATAGTAATTATCGAAACTATATTTTGTGATATATGTCCAAGCTTTAGTCCTACAAATGCAAGGATTAACGAAAACTCGGAAATCTGAGAAAGGGTGAAACCTGTTAGAAAAGATGTTCTTTTTCTATAACCTAAAAGGCCTAGCATTACCATAACAATAAAGGGTTTTAATAAGAGTACAAAAATCGAAAGTATTATTGCAGGAACAAGGCTTTGGGACAAATTTGCAAAGCTCATCTGCATTCCCAAAAGGACAAAAAATATTACAATAAAAAAATCTCTTAATATCTTTGCTTTCGCAATTATCTGGTAATTAGCCATCGAGTTTGCAAGCGAAAGTCCGGCCAGAAATCCTCCTATTTCTATGGAAAATCCTATTGGAGGAGAACTGACGAGAGCAGCCAATCCAAATACCCAGGCAATACTTACAAGAAAAAGAGTTTCCGAAGACTTTGCAATGATTTCGACAATTCTAGGAAAAACATTCCTGCTTAAAAATATTACCGTTTCAAAAAGTACTACTGCTTTTACAGCAACTAGAGCGAAATCCAGAAGAGAACCTAAACCCCCTGTCTCGCTGTTAAAGCCCGATAAAAACATAAGGGCAAGTATTGCCAAAAGATCCTGTGCCAAAAGTATAGCAAGAGAAATTTTTGCGTAAAGACTATGCATATCCCTTTTATCGGAAAGTATCTTGACAATTATTATGGTGCTGGAAAAAGTAAGAGCCATACTTACATAAATCGAGGAAATAGGATTAAAACCGAAAAACTGGGAAACGATAAAAGCCGCCGAAAAAGTTAGAATAATCTGTCCCACGGCCGCAATAATAAGAGTTTTTCCCAAGGACATCAGGTCGGAAATTCTTATCTCTAAGCCGACCATAAAAAGAAGAAGAGTAATGCCAAGCTGCGACATGGCCGAAAGGCTTGCCTGGTCGCTCACCCTAAAAAGGCCTAATGGGCCGATAAGAATTCCTGTAAGAATATAAGCTAAAATTTCCGGCTGCTTGAAGATTCGAAATATTATGGAAAGGACTGCAGCAAAGCAGATAATGACCGTTATCTCAAAGAAAAAATTAGCCATCATTTAAATGATACATAAACAATTTACATTTGGCAATTTACATTTTTCATTTTTGAAAATTGATACTTGGAAATTGAAAATTGTAGTAGTAAGATGTTCCCATGCAGCTTACCCTTTTAGATAAAATTCCGGAAACCGAAGACGTTTGGACATTCAGATTTAAGCCTGAGTCTCCGCTTACCTGGCAAGCCGGACAATTTCTTATTTACTCTCTTTCCCATAAGAATGAGGACGTGAGGGGAAAGATGAGATTTTTTACCATTTCTTCCGCACCTTTTGAGAAAAACCCTTCAATTACCACGAGAATAAATACAGAAAAAGGAAGCTCGTTTAAAAAGGCACTCATGAACTTGAAACAGGGAGATACTATGAGTGCAAAAGGGCCCGACGGTCATTTTGTAATAGACGATCCTAAAAAAAATTATGTTTTTTTGGCCGGGGGAATAGGGATTACTCCTTTCTACTCTATTCTTAAAGAATTCAACCATACCCACTCAACAGCCAAAGAAGGCCCTATTAATATTACTCTTCTCTACTCCAATAAAAGCGGATTAATCCCACTCAAAGAAGAATTAGACGAAATAACGAATAATCTTGAAGGTTTGGAAATAATCTACCTTACGGAAAGAATAGACAAAGAGATAATTAAAGAAAACGTTTCCGGTTTACATAGCCCAATTTTTTACATTTCCGGTCCGGAGCCGATGGTGGAGGCTTTAAGTTCTACGTTAAAAGAAACAGGAGCATTGCCTGAGAATATAAGGGAAGATTTTTTCCCGGGATACGAAACTTAATTTTTACCTTCTTTCTTTCCTTCTTCGGTTATCGCAAGAAGTCTCCCCAGCTCGCTCGCAAATTTCTTTGCATGAACCCTGCTCATCCCCACTCTTGTTACAACTTTTGCCCTGTTTGTATTCCCTACTCTTTGTATAAAATCAAAAACAACACCGTCTTCATTAGCATTTATGGAAACATTATCCGTATAGTAAATAGGTGTGGTCTCAAGATTTATATCGACAGAAACTTGATTTTGTTCATCAGCCATTAGTTATCACCCCCTTTAAAATTATTTAAGTTGTTCATAATCATATCTATTACAAACGACTCGTTTTCGGCAGATATTATAACATCGGCTTCGCCTTCCTCCGGTTTTTCAAAAGCCGGTTTTTGCACTTTTTCAAAAAGATCGAACCAGACCGGAATTTTCCCTGCTCTTTGTTCCTCTTTATCCGCCTCCATTACGCGTCGTGCGATTTCTTCCTGGGGTAAATCTATCCATAATATTATTGTCTTATACCCCAGTCTTCTCGGAACCTGAAACCTTTGCATTCTCTCGTTTCTTTTAAGGTTTGCCGAATCGCTTGCTATCCACCAGCCTTCTTCGGAAAGCCTTTCTATCAGATACTCTCTTATTTCCTCTGTAATAATGTTACGCAAGTAATATCCTTTTCCCGTAATAGAGTTATCATCTGCAAGCTCTGTAAACTTTACATCGATAACAGAATGTATCTGATTGGAATTTACGCTTACAAGATAAGGAACTCTTTTTTTAAGTTCATTGACAATTACTGTTTTTCCGCTATGAGTAAAACCGACTGTTGCTATGAAGACCTTTTCTCTTGCCTGCTCTAAAAGTTCCCTGTTATCCATTGCAAATCTGAAGGCCACTTCTTTTGATGCTTCAAGATTTGCCCTATACTGCGGAGAGTCTATTTTTTGTTTTTCGTGATATTTTTTTGCCTCTTCTTCGCTCATTTTAAATACATTATCTCCTCTTCGAGTTCTATCTCATATTTTTCCCGTACCGTCTGTTTTGCAAAATTAATAAGTTTAATAACATCTTCATATTTTGCATTTCCTAAATTAATTATAAAATTAGGGTGCTTTTCGGAAATCTGAGCATCCCCTTCCCTTTCTCCTTTTAATCCGCATAGGTAAAGAACTTTTGCAACCGGAATTATAGGGAACGGATCATCCTTGGCATATTGCATAAGCTCTTCTCTGAATTTCACGGGAATTTTTTCTTTTCTTATATTTTTGAACGTGCTTCCGATGTTGGGATATTCCATGGGATGTTTTTCTCTTCTATAATTTATTCTCTCCTCTGTTAATTTTTTTATCAAATCCTTCTCCCCGGGTTTCAGTTCCAGACTTACGGAAATTACAATTTCATTTTTTGCCTCGCCTTTAAAGATACTGTACCTGTAATCAAATAAACAATCCCGATTTGCTCTTCTTTTCTCTTCGAAAGTATTTATGTCTATGCTCAAAACTTCGAATACGCTATCCTTTGTCTCGCCCCCGAAGGCACCTGCATTCCCTCTCACCGCTCCTCCTATCGTTCCGGGAAGTCCGCCGGCCCATTCAAGTCCCGACAACGAATTAACTGTACAAAAACTAAGCACATCCGACATAAGCTCGCCTGCTCCTGTTGTTATCAGATTTCCATTTTTACTAAGGCCTTTTATCGAATTGCGAATTACGAATCCGTCAAAACCATTGTCGCTTATCAGAAGATTCGTACCTTTTCCCAAGACAAATACCGGTTTTTGAAGACCTGTTTCTTTCCATTCCTTAAGACATTCTATAAGCTCTTCTTTGGAGTTTGCTTCGGAAAAATATGAGGCCGGACCCCCGATTTTATAGTTACTGTAATCCCTAAGAGAAACGTCTCTTTGAATCATAATCTAATTATACATTTTCCATTTAATATCTTCCATTCTCCATTTAATTGAATAATGAATCAATTTCAAAATTAACTGTGTATGGGGAATTATAAATATTCAACGCGAAGCTATTGGTTCGGCGCAGTTGTGAGGACTACATTCAGATCCTGCGTCTTTCTATTTCTCCATATAGTCAAAGATACACTGTCTCCCGGTTTTTTCTTTGCTATCAAAGTCGCGAGATCATTATTTGTCGTTACCTGCTGTCCGTCGAATTTGACAATTATATCCCCTTGCTGTATTCCGGCTTTGTCTGCGGGAGAACCGGTAACGACGCTTTGAACATAAGCGCCCTGGACAACGTTATTTAAAAGCGCCACGCTTTGCGAAAGCATCGTATACGAAACACCGAGGAAAGGTCTGTTGAATTGTCCTGTTTGATTGAAGTTATTTATCGAGTTCTTGACAACATTTATAGGAAGGGCGAATCCTATATTCTGCCCGTTTTGGGCTATGGCAGTATTTATTCCTATTACATCCCCCGAAGAATCTACCAATGGTCCTCCTGAATTGCCGGGATTTATTGCCGCATCGGTTTGTATGACATTATTAAGATTTTCTACATAGCCCTGAAACTGGTCACCGGCAGTTATTGACCTTCCCAGTCCCGAAATCACTCCCGTTGTTACGGTGTTTCTGAATTGTCCGAGAGCTGTCCCTATCGCAACGACAAACTGTCCAACCTGAAGATGTGAAGAATCTCCCAAGGTAACCGGAGTTAAAGTCTGTCCGGGATTATCGGAAGGATTTATTTTAAGAAGAGCAATATCATTTAAAGGATCTCTATAAATATTCTGAACAGTATAAGTCTTATTGTTGTTTGTAATTACATGATAAGTAGCGCCTATATCCGCAACTACGTGCTTACTCGTAACAACAAGTCCGTCGGAAGAAACAATAAAGCCGGAGCCTATTGCTGCCGGTTGATTCTGTTGCTGTTGCGGTTGCGGAAGTCCGAAAATCTGGAAAGGACCGAAATTATACGACTGACCCGAAGAAGCGGGTGCTTCCTCCTCTACCGTAACAACCGAAGGGCCTACTTTCTTGACATCGTTTATTGTAACCGATTGCTCTGAAAGAACTTTTACAGTTTCCTTGGGCTGTGAAACAGGAGCAATTTTACCAAGGTTTAAACTTTGTGTAAGTTGAGGCACATAAGTATACAAGGCACTCCAAATGCCCAAAAATACCAGCAATACTACGACTAAAAGTATTAGTCTTCTCATAGGCGAACTCATTGTACCAACACCTCGATTGCTTTTTCAAGTTGGGTATCTTCGCTCGGATCCTTCGGATTCAGGGCCACCGTGTAGTCGGGAGTAAGACCTTTTCCGTTAACCCATGTACCGTTTGGCGTTAACCATTTTGCTATCGTTACATGAAGACCTGCTCCTCCGCCTAAGTCTTCCGCCTGCTGTACTGTGCCTTTTCCGAAAGATGTTTCCCCGACAAGTTTTGCCCTACCGTTATCCCTCAATGCTCCCGAAACTATTTCGCTCGCCGAAGCACTCCCTTTATTTATCAAAACAACGACCGGTGTGTTTGCGAATACGCCCGTTCTTGTCGCGTACAGAGTCTGTTTATCTGCCGGAATCCCGTCGTCTTCGGTTACAACAGGTGCCCCCTGATTAAGAAATTCCGAGGCTATAAAAGTCGCATCGGTCAGATAACCTCCGGGGTTATTTCTTACATCGAGAATTACACCTTTAATCTGTTTTCCGGCTTTTATCTGGGACTCTATATTGTTTACAACCGCTGTCCACTCCTGATTTGTGTTGTCCCCGAATTGCGAAAGCTGTATATAGGCAACATAAGGGCCATTTGCAGTGGCTTTCGACTGGTCTATTACCTGACATGTACCCGAGGAGCATGAAACCGGTTTGACCCATCCGTCAACGCTTTTTACGGTTATCACGTCTCTTGTTATGGTAATATCTGTTGGATTCTTATCCCCTTTATGTAAAACGGTAAGAGTAACTGTTGTACCTTTTGGCCCTCTTATTTTGTCAACAGCAGTATTTAAGTCCATTCCAGAAGTCGATTGTCCGTCTATTGCCATAATAGCATCCCCTGCCTTTAATCCCGCTTTATCTGCCGGACTTCCTATTAAAGGAGCTATGACAATGAGCTGTTTTCCGTTGAGGGTTAATTCTGCGCCTATCCCGTCAAATTCGCCTGAAAGCCCTTGTTTAAAATTGGTGTTTTGTGTCGGAGGCAGATATAGGGTATAAGGGTCACCTATAGACTGTACCATTCCCTCTATGGCGCCGTTTACCATTTTTTGAGTATTGAGTTTGGACTTATCATAGTAGCTTGTTTCCAGTTTCTGCCAGACAGTCCAAAAAGGAGTGAAATCAACCGGTATTACCCCGGAAGGAGGCTCTTTGCTGGTTATCTGCAGCTGGGGCTTATAATTCTGCCAATCATAATTTACCTTGTTAACTCCAAAAAAATATCCTACCAGAAGGGCAATAAGTACCATTAATCCGATTTGTATTTTTAGATTTCTGTCTTTTAAACTTTTATCTTTCATAAAATGACAAGCGCTTTATTTTTGGGATCAAGATAAACTTGTTCATCCCTGTGTTTTAGGACTTTTTTAAAATCTTCCTCCCCGATTGTAAGAACAGGAGATTTTATCCCTTTTTCCTCCAAATCTTCCAAGTCTCCTTTTCTGATTTGTATTCCAACGACACCCAATGCGCCAAGTCCGAAAGCCTTAAAAATTACACCCTTTTCAAAATTCCTGCCTAAAACAATTTTTTTGGAAACCCCTGCAGTAACTCTGTTAAAATCTACTTCCTCACCCTCTATAACAAACAATTCTCCCCTTAAGTCATCTCCTTTTGCATCTTTTGCGACAAGTGTCTCCTTCTCTGTTTTAATGACAATCTTGTCATTATTACAAAAATCTACTGTTCCTTCAACAGGCGAAACTATAGTCACCGGAGCCTTATTTGCGGTCGCAGTATGAATAAGGACATCGCCTGTTTCTTCATCTATCTTAATAACCGTTCCTGAGAATTCGCTGATAATTTTCTTTCCACCAAAACCAAGCGCTCCTTTTGTTTCGGCAAGAACTTCCCCTTTTTGGATTCCGTCCCCCAGATGTTTTTTAAGAGTTTTTATGAACTTTTTTGAATTTATACCGAGAATTTGGGAAACGTGAATAATTTCTTCTATGCCTTTTTCGCTTTTTTCGGCAACAACCTGCCCTGCCGTTAATTTATCATTAACAGAAACCGTAGGAGCATAACCTTCTGGAAGAAGAACAGGCAGTAAAGTCATGATTATTTACTATCGACTAGCCTCTGACTACAAAAGGTAATAATGCAAGGTATCTTGCGTGCTTTACTTCTGTCGTTAGAGTCTTTTGGTGTTTTGCGCAAAGTCCGCTTCTGGATCTTGGTATAATTTTTCCCCTTTCGGTTATAAACCTCTGAAGCTCCGCCACATCGGAGAACGTGGGTTCTTTTTTTGCCTCGTCAAAATAACACTTCTTCGGAGTGTTTACCTTCTGCATTCTTTTTCTTGGTTGAGATTTTTTAGCCATATTAGAAAGGAATATCGTCCGGTACTATTTCCTCCTCTTCATTTTGCTCTTCCGGCGCTTCTTCTTTTTGTTTTTTTGCCTTTTTTGGAGCTTTATCCTCTGTCGGCTCGGAAACACGTTCTACCGCTTCTCCTTCGGGTCTCTTTGAATCAAGAAGAATCATATCCGAAATAATTATTTCTGTCGTCTGCTTCTGTGTTCCATCCTGGGCATTCCAGCTTCTTGTGGAAAGTCTTCCTTCTACATAAACCTTTCTGCCTTTCACCAAAAACTGTGAGCAAAGTTCTGCAAGCTTATTCCAGGCAACAATCCTGTGGAATTCGACTTCTTCTTTTTTCTCCCCGGTATCCGTTGTCCAATTTCTGTTGGTAGCAATACTAAAAGAGCAAACAGCAGTGCCCTGAGGTGTATACCTTAACTCCGGATCCCTTGTTAAATTTCCTATAAGTTGTACTCTGTTTAAACTTCTTGCCATATCTTATAATCTTTTAATCATTGAATCTACTCTCTTCTAAGGAGTAGATGTCTAAGTATATCATCGTTTGTCTGAATTCTTTTTTCAAGATCCTGAGGTAACACATCTTTTACTTCAAATAGCATATTTACATAATAAGCTAATTGTGAGTGTTTAATAGGATAAGCAAGAGGCTTCTCTCCCCAATCTTCTTCTTTTTCTATTTTTATATCTTTTAACAGCGATTTAACTGTATCCACGACTTTTTTTCTGTCTGTTTCTTTTAATGAAGGCTTTAAAACGAGCACTAACTGATAACTTCTCATATAAAATTACACGCGTACGCGATGCCTAAATATCCTACCATAAGAATACTTTTAAAGCAAGAAGAAAATCTATAGGGCCAATCGGACTGTTTGACAAAGTGAATACGGTAAGATAAAATCCACAACTATGGCTACAGCTGAAGGAATAAGAAGTATTCCCGCAAGAGAATTAGGTATCTCGGAGAATTTTGAAAATACCACAGAAAAAACAGCTACTATTGCAGATTACGAAACTCTAAAAAGAAGCGTAAAAATAAACGGAGATAAAAGTACCCTTTTCTTTTTGGGCGCAGTAATGCTTACGGATATTAACTTAAGCTCAAAACAGGAAGCTCCTCTTATTTTAAACGCTGGTGTTGCGGCAGCTGCTCTTGCTTTTTCCCTTTATTATGCGATAAGACGATACCAGGATCAGGGAAAAATTAAAAATTAGGCTAGTTGTACCGCAACCATTATTCTTGCCTGTGGTTTACCGCTGTCATCGGAATATCTTTTGGAAAATCCTTCTCCTTTTTCTGCCGCATCATATGTATCTATTTCATATACTTGGATATTTTGAGGTAGAACCCCCTCTTCTTCGAATTGCATAATTGTAGCGCCAAGAATATCTACTTGCCTTGGCCTGCTGTCTCCTTTTGATAAATCTTTGGAAGAAATATGCCCTTTCCAGTTTCTTTCAACGGTTACTTTATCCAAATTCGGATTATTCAAAACATCGGCCTCACAGCTTATTGAATAATGCTCTTTAGAAATCCCCGGAGTAATTCCTACTATTATCGAGGACTGCTCAACCCCCTCATCCTCTATAAGATGCCTTATTGCATATCTTGGTAATCCCATATTTGTGCTGTGGGCAGAAGAATGAATAAGTCCCGCAATACTTCTTCCCTCTTTGTCTTTTGCAAAAATTATCGAGACATTACAGTCTCCGGGCCTTATAGATAAGATAACTTTTCTGTCTTTAGTGTAAATAAAATTTGCTTTTACCGGGGTTTCCGGAATATCTTCTGTATCTTTTTGCGAGACTTCCATTATTTGCATATGAGTTCCTTCAAAAACTCCAAGGGCATTTATTCTTTTCCCCTCCATATTGCAGGATTTTAGAAAATTAACTATTCTTGCTTCTACGGTTTCTGCTCCCTCTTCTTTGGCATAAACAGGAGACATATTTTCCGACATTTTCCCCCACGTAAAACCGTGTTTAAGCGGATATTTTTCAAGCAAGGGAAGCATAGAAATTTTATCCTGTTCCCAATATTCGATTTCTTTTAATATTCTTGGGGATTCTGCCTGAGGATTTTCTGCATTCATGCAGAAATTATATCACCCGAGTAATTTAAGTCCCTATCTTAAATTCTACAACTTCGCCGTCTTTCATTACATAGTCTTTTCCTTCAAATCTTGTTTTGCCCCCTTCCCTTGCCCCTTTCCAACCGTTGTATTGGACAAAATCTTCATAAGAAACAACCTCTGCCTTTATAAACTTTTTAGTAAAGTCGGTGTGAATTGTTCCCGCGGCGTTTACGGCATTTGTCCCTCTTTTAATAGTCCATGCCCTTACCTCTTTCTCCCCCGCAGTAAGAAACGATATCAAATCCAGGATTTTATAACCTTCGGTAATAACTCTTTCCAGTCCCGATTTTTCAACGCCCAAAGAGTTTAAATAATCTTTCTGTTCTGCTTCGGAAAGTTCGGCTAGCTCACTTTCTGTTTTTGCGCAAACCGGAATGGTATCCGAACCCAAATCATTTCCTAAATCTTCTTCGTCAACATTGGCAATTATAAACATCGGTTTTGCTGTTAATAACTGAAGACTCTTCGAAGCATCTTTTTCTTCATCGGAAAGCGCTACATCTTTTGCAAGTTTACCCGCATTTAGTCCATCCTTTAATTTTTGGACCGCTTCCCAGCGGTAAACATCTTCTTTTGTCGGAGATTTTCTCGGCTCCTGCTGTTTATCCAAGGTCTGCAAGTCTGCCAAGATTAATTCGGCATTTACAACTTCCAGATCGCTTTTTGGGTCGGAAGAACTTTCCGAGCGGGTAATGTTTGAATCTTTAAAGTACCTTACAACCTGAGCGATGGCATCTACTTCCCTAATATGGGAAAGGAATTTATTTCCTAAACCCTCTCCCTCGCTTGCCCCTTTCACCAAACCGGCAATATCTACGAATGATACCGTGGCCGGCACCAAAGGCGGAGTGATTGTTGATTGCCGACTAATAATTTCTGATAAAACTTTGAGACGTTCATCGGGAACAGGAACAATGCCGATATTAGGTTCTATAGTCGCAAACGGATAATTTGCGACAAACGCCTGCTGTTTTTTAAGTAAGGCGTTAAAAAGGGTACTCTTTCCGACATTAGGAAGTCCGACAATCCCGATGCTTAGTGACATCCTCTACCTCCACGCTTTTCAAGCAGGCAAATTCCTTCGTTTCGCTTACCCGGTCCTATCGATAAAGACATGAAAAGATTATAGCAAAGATTTAAGAATTAAGAATTCAAAATTCTGTCAAGAAATTCTAGATTTATTCCCCCTCTTCCTGAAAGATTGTTTCTACTTTTTCTCTAAACTCCTTGAGTGCAATTCTAAGCTCCGTCATTTTTTTCCCGTCTTTAAGAGCTCCGTGTCTTATATTTTTGATGATCAAGGGCATTATATCTTTTACTTCGGAAAGTAAATCGTAGGCATAGGGACCGAATCTTTCTTCAAAATGTTCGCTTCTTCTTTTTAAGTGCTCGAGTTCGTCTTCGTGATCGTCAAGATAATCTTCTCCTTCTTCTGTTATAGAGTATATTTTCTTTCCCTCTTTCTGGTCTATCCTAACAAATCCTTGGTCTTCCAGTAACTGAAGTATTGGATAAACAGATCCTGCGCTGGGAGTGTAAAAACCATGGAATTTATCCTCCAACTCTTGTATGATGTCGTATCCATGTCTTGGCTTTTCTTTTATTAAATCTAGAACAGCATATTTTAGAATTCCTCTTTCGAAGAAACGGTAGTGCCTATGGCCTCCGTATTCAAAATCATGGTGCCTGTACATAATTCACCTCCTTTTCGATATATAGCGTTATATCGTTATATTAACTCCGAAACCACTTTATGTCAAGTCACAAAACTTTTGATTATGTATAATAAAAACGTGATTAATAAAGAGCGGATATCCTGGGTAGATATCGCGCGCGCAGTGGGAATTATCTTTGTAATTTATGCCCACGTTTTGGGAAGCCACGATTTTCGCTACCTTTTTTATGCTTTCCACATCCCTTTCTTTTTCTTTCTCTCCGGCATATTTTTTAAAGATTACGGAAGTTTTAGGATTTTCCTTAAAAAATCCTCAAGAGGGCTTTTAGTCCCCTACTTTATAATTGCATTTATCTCTTATTTTCTTTGGATAATAGGAACTGCGAATTTAAGCTCTTGGGAAGCCGTCAGGCAGTTTTTAAGCATATTTTACGCAAACAGCAATGACAATTTAATGCTGTTTAACGATGTCCTTTGGTTTTTGCCTACCCTTTTTATAACAAGGCTCTGCTTCTTCTTCATTTTCAAATATTTTAAAAAAACAGAATTCTTGGGAGGAGTACTTTTGTCTTTTTCTATTTTCGGATATTTATTTTCTATATTTGCTCCTTGGGTTAAATTGCCCTTTGGAACCGAGACAGCTTTTTCGGCAATTGTATTTTATGGGGCCGGTTATTTATGGTATAAGTCTCAAAAAGCAAAAGGATTTATTTTTAATAACAAAAAAATAATTTTTCCTGTCTTTCTTTTTTTTATGATTATTTTTTCAACAATAGATTTTACGGTGGCAGGACATCAGATAGACATGAGACTTAACCATCTTAATAACTATTTTCTCTTCTATATGGATGCATTCCTTGGGATATTTTCGTGGATAGGCTTTTCGATGATTTTAAATAAAAATAGGATTTTGGAAGTTCTGGGAAAAAATTCGCTTATTCTTTTTGCCTGGCACCCGGTTGTGTTTAATTATCTTAGAATTATCCAGGGACTAATCCCCACTCTGGAAAATATAAGAGCCCTAATTCCCGCATTATATACGCTAATTTCCATATCGGTTATTATGTTTTTAAATTCTTTTGTTAAAGAAATACGCCTTAAAACGGGTGTATAATTTCTTTATGAGAGTTAAGTTTCCCAAACTTCCCAAAATTCCAAAGACTCCTAAAATAAATGCTTTGAAAATTCCTTCTTTGCCAAAAATTCCGGGATTGAATTTTGAACCTTTAAAAAGGCCTTTTATTCTCGCGCAAAAACATAAAATTTTGCTCTCGGTATTGGTTATTGTGACCCTGTTTATTTCTGCGGCTCTTTTTTCAAGAGATTATATAATGTCCAAACTAAGTGAAACTTCCCAGTTTGTAGGAAGCGGAAATTACTTTGCAAAATCAACAGATGCCCCCTTGCCGACTGTTTCTCCCATTTCTTTTCCTTCGCCCTCAACCAGCACTGTCCTGGGAAATACTACATATACTCCACCTTCCGATAATTCCGTTTCCCAAACACCTTTCCCTACTTTTACCCCTCTTCCTACAATCCAACCTTTGCCTACGCCTAACCTTGTACCAGTTACCACCAATGATTCTTCAAACACAAGTTCCGCGCCTTCCAACCCCAACTGCACAACCGGAGCAGGTACTCCCAATTCCTGGTATTCCGATGTTTACCCCAATCCTCCTGTTACGACAAACACCGGCTCGGTAACATTAATTGTGGACATACGTGACTGCAATGTTAACTTGGCACCGGTAAGTGATACTATTTCTATTTCCCTTGTTTCGGGCGACTCAAACACAAAAGTTAACGGAAATAGCCTTCCTACAACTGTTACCACACAAAACGGAGAAGCAAAATTTTCGGTCAGCTCCCAGATTTCGGGGTCGGTAACTCTATCGATTAAAGATACCACAAGAAACTTTACGGTCACCGACATCAACAATAATAACCCTACAATTACTTTTACAAATAATACCTCAGGTAATTCAAACTGCACAACGGGGACGGGAATTGCCAACGGCTGGTACTCGGATATTTATCCGGCCTCGCCGGTCTCAGGAACCGCCGGTTCTTCCGTACAATTTTCGGTAGTAATACGCGATTGCAATAAAAATACTGTATCCACTACCGAGAACCTTACTGTCACTCAAACTTCAAGCGATTCTACCTTTACAATAAACGGCTCTTCTTCTACTTTTAATATTCAGGCCGTAAACGGTCAGGCAACATTTAACGTCGGTTCTTCAAATGCTGGAACAGACACTTTTACGGTAAAAGACACTACAAGTAACTTTACGGTGACGGATCCGAACAACAATAATCCGAGTGTAAATTTTAGCTCTCCGGCTTCCACCCCTTCGCCAAGTGCTACTCCGACTCCTGCGCCCACTTCAACTCCCATTCCAAGCTCTTCTCCTTCACCGGCGCCTTCTGCTTCTTCTACTCCTTCCTCTTCCCCCACACCAAGTCCTACTTAAATTGTGATAGAATTTTTTAATGAAAAATGTTCCTATAATTCCATATTTTCAAACCTCAAGATACAGGGTTGCAACAATGGTTGAACTGGCAAATATAAAACCCGGCGACTTTGGGGCGGATTTGGGAAGTGGAGACGGAAGAATTTCCATAGCCTTTGCAAAAGCGGGAGTAAAAATGAATGGTTTTGAAATTGACCAAGAACTAAGAGCTAAATCGGAAAAGCTAATAAAAAACGAGGGGTTAACTAATGTGGAAATAATTAATAAAGACTTTTGGAGGGAGGACCTTTCCAAATATTCTATTATATGCTGTTATCCAATGCCGGCTATTATGGGAAGGCTCGAAAAAAAATTAAAAGAAGAGCTAAAACCTGATGCAAGAGTTCTTTTAAATTACTTCCCTTTTCTCCATTGGAAAGAAAAAACAATTAAAGATAATATTTACCTTTATCAAAAATAAATATATTGTTATTCTTTCCGCGGAGTTTCCAGTTCTACCTGTATATATCTTGCCGAAGGAACCTTTTCTCTTATTCTGTCTTTTATTTTATCCATCATCACTTCAAGCTCTCTGGTACCTAGGTGAGAAGACATATGCACGTCCAAATCGACCAATAATTTTTCAGAGCCCAGGTGTAAAGTTTTAATCCCCAACACCGTCCTTACCCCTTCAACTTCCAAAGCAGCCAACTTAATTTTTTCTTCGGTCTCGGGAGATGCCCTTTTTCCTATCAGAAGCTCCCTTATTCCCAAAACCAAAAACAGAGAAAATATTGCAAGGATAACCCCTATAACCATTGCCCCCAATCCGTCGAATCTCAAATCACCCGTCCAGGCATAAATTCCCAAAGCAAGTATCCCCAAAAAAGACGCTAATGTACCCATAAGGTCAAGAATAAAAGTTGTTTTTGTCTCCACCAAAGACGACCTGTAAAAAATTCTTACTATATGCTTTGGGGGTCTTTTTCTTAAAAGCCGGAAAAAACTGAGAAAAAAAGCATAACTGTTGGTAAATAGCGTAAGAAGGAGAATTATAAAGGCAAAGTTTATATCTTTTATCGGTTTGGGATTTATAAATCTTTCATACCCGAAGTAAAAAGAAAGAGTCGAGGTGAGGCCGAACATTATAATGGCTGAAAGAAAACTCCAAAAATATATTTCGGTTCCGTAACCGAAAGGATGAAGTTCATCTGCTTTTTGCTGGGCCCTCTCAAAACCGAATAAAACAAAACCGGAAGAGGCAAGATCCGCTGCCCCTTCCAGTACCTGCGTCAGCATAACAACGCTTCCCGACAAAACCGCGACTACAAGATTTAATAATACGTCCAATATATCTACCGCAAACGACGTAAACAAAACTCTTCTTGTAGATACTTTCTGTTCCATTTACCTATTATAACAAGTAAATAAACTTTAGTATCCTGTCCCCGATGCAGAAGGCTGTGAACCCGAAGGTGACCTTAATGGTCTTTGAAAAGCTCCATTCCCAAGCTGTACATCTTGCGCAGTTACCGAACCGTCGGAATTTTTTGTTCCTATTACTGTTACTGTGTCCCCTGTTTTAATGTCGCTTTGAGAGGCCTTGGTCGTTTGCATGTAATTTGCACTGGAAGGAAGAACGATTATTGTTGTCCCTCCGTTTGCCAATTTTACGGTCATCGTCCCGTTACTGACGGACAGTACCTCTCCTCTTACAGGGGCAAGATTCTGTCCATTTTGGACTCCACCTGCACCGTTAAACCTTCTGAATGTCCCGTTTGCTCCACCTAGCGCTGTGACTCCGGCCCGGGTTTTTTGATATTGCATTCCTCCCAAAAATCCGCCGATTCCGGCCACAATTATTAAGACTACCGCAATTATAATTCCCGTATTTTTGTTCATTTTTATCACCCCCTTTTAAAATTTAAAACCTAGAACCTACTCTTTAATCATTTACGTTATTCATAACGCAATGCTTCAATTGGAGAAAGATCTGCTGCTTTTTTTGCAGGATACCATCCAAACAAAATTCCTATTCCGCCGCTAACACCGATCGCCAATGCGATTGAAGTTAAGGAAATCGTAAATGGAAGGCTTATCGCGGTCGATATTATATAAGAAAGAATTATTCCAAGAATCATACCTACTACTCCCCCTCCGATTGTAAGTATTATGGATTCTATAAGAAACTGTTGTATAACCGTGTTATCCTTTGCGCCAAGAGCTTTCCTTAATCCGATTTCCCTTGTTCTTTCTATTACGGTAACAAGCATTATGTTCATAATTCCTATTCCTCCTACCAAAAGAGATATAGCGGCTATTCCTGCCAAAAGGGCAGTGAAAGTCCCGGTCACAGACGACGCGGTACTTAGGATATCCGACTGGGAAACCATACTAAAATCCGCGCTTTGGGGATTGGAAATTTTATGAAGCCTTAATAAAAGATAACCCGCATCGTTTTCGGCCTGTGTCATATCGTTGGAACTTGAAGCAGACAATGAAATATCTGATATATAATTTACGCCAAAAACTGTCTTCTGGGCAGTTGTTATCGGAATAAAAACGGTGTCATCCTGATTTCCGAATCCCGTTCCACCCTTGGAAACCGTTACCCCGATTACGGTAAACGGGATTTTGTTTATCCTTATAGACTGCCCTGTCGGATCAACGCCCGTCCCGAATAAATCGCTTACCACCGTGGGACCCAAAACCGCAACTTCCCTGTTTGAAGCCACATCCGAAGCGGTTATAAATGTTCCCGAATCCATCGTTACATTATGGACCGCAGGATAAGTTGGGGTAACTCCGATAATTGAAGTATTTGTGTTATTTTTTCCTGCTGTTACCTGGGCACGTCTTGAAAGTTCGGGTGAAACTTGGCTTATGGAGGGAAAATTAGCCGAAGCTATTGCATTGGCGTCATCGAGCGTAAGCGTCTCGCTCGTGCCGAATCCTCCCTGAACCCCACCGGCAGTTGCCTGGGAGCCCGGAATAATGGTAATAAGATTTGCTCCCAACCCTTCAATCGAGTTTTGTACAGACTGCTGTGTTGCCTGACCCAAAGAAACAAGAGCAATAACCGCACCTATACCTATAACTATTCCCAATCCCGCCAAAGCCGTTCTTACTTTATTTAGTTTTAAAGCTTCAAACGAGGAGGCAATTAGTTCCGAAAAATTCATTATTTCTTTCTCCCCTTTCCGTTTCCTTCTTCTTTTTCTATTTTTCCGTCTTTTATATGTATCACCCTTTCTGCCCATCTGGCAACCGAAGGTTCGTGTGTAATCATTACTATTGTGTGTCCCTGCTTTTGGAGGTTCTGGAAAATATGCATTATTTCGTCGCTTTGAGCGGAAGAGATATTTCCGGTCGGTTCGTCTGCTAAAATTATTGCGGGATTCATAGATAATGCTCTTGCTATAGCAACCCTCTGCATCTGTCCTCCCGACAGCTGATTGCTGGTATGGTCCATTCTGTCACCAAGCCCTACCTCTTTTAGGAGCTCTTCTGCTCTTTTTATTCTTTCATCTTTATCTACCCCTGCATAAGTCATCGGCAATTCAACATTTTTTAGAGCGGTTGTCCTTGGTAAAAGATTAAATGCCTGAAAAACAAATCCGATTTTCCTATTCCTTATTTCTGCAAGTTTATCTTTTGAAAGTTTTCCTACCTGCTCACCGTCAAGAATATAAGTGCCCGAAGTAGGAGTATCCAAAGCCCCCAAAATATGCATTAAAGTAGATTTTCCGCTTCCCGAAGGGCCCATTATGGCAACAAATTCACCTTTTTTTACGGAAAATGAAACATTATCCAGGGCGGTTGTATCCACATCACCCGTTTTGTAGATTTTGCTTACGTTCGAAACCGAAATCTGATCCATAATTATTAGCCACCTCTTCCTCCTGCTCCTCTAAAGACAGCGCCGCCTCCGCCCCCTACTCTTAATCCCCCTCCAAACGGCGAGCTTGAAGAAGAACTTCCTCCGGAGATTACTCCCGTAACAACAGTTTCTCCATCTGTAAGACCGGAAGTAATAACCGTCTGGGTACTTGAACTGTCTCCAGTTGTTACGGGAACAGTCGTTACCTGTCCGTTATTAATCACCCTTACTGTCGACTGGGTACCTACTGTCTGAACTGCACTTGTCGGAATAAGCAAGACATTATTGTCTATCTTTGTAATAATATTTGCGGTTGCGCTCATATTAGGATAAATATCTCCTCCCGAGCTGTCCAGTTCTATTACCGCCGGGTAAGTCGTTACTCCCGAGGTTACGGTTCCCGTTGTATTTATGCCTATAACTTTTCCCGTGAATGTTTTATTCGGCAAAGCATCAAATGTTACCGTTGTATCCTGCCCAACTTTAACCTGAGGCGCGTCCACTTCGGCTATGTTTATAGAAACCGTGTTCGGGTTTCCCGTACTTATAGACGCTATTTGCTGGTTTGAGACATTCGTGGAAGAACCAGCTGTAGTATTGCTTGAGCCTATCTGCATCCCCTTGGTGATAGTCAAATCGCCTACCGTTCCGGAAGTGGGCGCCGTAATAGTTCCCGAAGTAAGCTGATATGCCAAACTTGCGTTGTTTAATGCAGACTGAGCCTGGTTTATTACTCCCGTCTGATTTTTATAAGCAGCCTCTGCCGCCAGCCATGTTGCCTGTTCTTCTATATAAATGGGGTCATTGGTCGGCATATTATTTGCGACGGCATCGTTCATGAATTTCTGGTTTGCGACAAATTCCTGATTTTGCAGGGTGTAAAGATTTGCCTGCGCACTTGCCAGAGAATTCTGGGCGTTAAGATACGAAGACCATGCCTGGGCCTGTCTTTGCTGACCCGCGGTATCAAGCGTAACATCCGCTATTTTCGCCCCCGCACTTACATAATCTCCCGTTTTAACATATACATTATTAACGATACCACTTGCCTGCGTAACAACACTTGCCTTATTGGAAACAGAAACCTGTCCAGATTCTGTCACGCTCACAACAAGTGTCCCTTTTGTTACCTGTGCCGTTTGATATTGAGGTTTATTAGACGAAGAAGAAACTCTGGTGTATAAAAATACACCCACCAGTGCAATTATTATGATTAACCCCGTAATTTTTTTATGCCGTCCTACAAACTTATTAATACCTGAAATAAAGTTAGTCATTTAAATAATTATATTCTCTAAAAGCTGAGAAACTGCTTAAACTCTGGACCTTGGAAAAACAACCGTAAAAGTTGTTCCCGTTCCTTTTTCGCTTTCGGCGTTTATTGTTCCATTGTGAAGGTCTACTATCCTTTTTGCAATAGACAATCCCAACCCGTATCCTGAAACCTCCTGCTTTGTCCTCGACTTATCGGCTCTATAGAATCTGTCGAATATAAGGGGCAAATCTTCCTTGTCTATTCCCATTCCTCTGTCTTTTACGCTTACTCTAACTTTTGAATCGAAAGAATCCGCGGTTACAAAAATGTCTTTCTTATTAGGACTATATTTTACGGCATTATCCAAAAGTACCGTAAAAAGTTCGGTAAGACTTCTTGCGTCACCGTCTACGAATTGTCTTGCTGCTTTTACGTTGATCTTTATTTTTTTCTTGGCCGCCAAAGTGTTAACCTTGGATACCGCTGTAGCTATAGGCTTTCTTATATCGATTTTTTCAAAATTTAGGTTTCCGTTTACCTTTTGGTATTGAGTTATCTTTATAAGCTCGGCGGAAAGAGCCTGAAGATTATTTACTTCTTCAAGATTACTCAAAAGCACACCTTTTGATTTTTCAAGATTCAAATTTTTATCCCGCAAGTTTACCTCAATAGAGGTTTTTAAAGAAGTAAGCGGAGTATTCAATTCGTGCGAAGCATCTGTTATAAAACGGTTTTGCTCATCTACCATATTTTTTATTGGCCCGAGAGTTCTTCCGGCAAGAAAATATCCTGCAAGAGAAGAAGCTAAAAGTATAAAAATGTTTACGACCAGAAGACTTTCAAAGATCCTGAGTTTTTCCTGCTCGATTATCTGCTGGTTGGGATTCGTAATAATTAAAATCCTGTCGGAATCCGGCAAAGCCGAAGGAAGAGCCCTGAGCTGGGGATGCTGGTCATGATATTGCTCTACTCTTACTATCCTGTTTAATTCCCGTGTCCCGCCATAGTAGATAAAGGCGCTGAAAGAAATGCTGATTATCATTATTATCAGAAGATACCAGAGGGATAACTTTATTCTTGCAGAATTAAAAACATGCATATTTATCCTATTTTATATCCGAATCCTCTTATCGTATTGATCAACGGCTTTTTGCCTTTAAAAGGCTTATCTATCTTATTTCTTAGATACCCTATAAAAACTTCTACGGTATTCGGCAGAATATCGGAATCGTAACTCCAAACATGGCTTATTATCTGCTCTTTCGTGAGAGTTTTATTTTTATTTCTTACAAGATATTCCAAAAGAGCAAATTCTTTTGAAGAAAGAGGAATAATCCTTTTTCCTCTTTTAACTTCAAATCCCGAAACATCTAAAGTCAAATCTTCGACCTTAAAAATGTTTCCAACTGCTCCTTTTGGTCTTCTGCCCAAAGCTTTTACCCTTGCCAAAAGCTCTTCAAAAGCAAAGGGTTTTGTAAGATAATCATCTGCCCCGCAATTTAGGCCCTCCACCCTATCCTGTATCTGTACTTTTGCGGTCAACATCAAAATGGGAGTGTTATTCCCCTTTTCTCTGAGGTTTTTACAAATATCCATCCCATCGAGCCCCGGAAGCATCCTGTCTAGGATTATAAGGTCATATTCCTCGGCAGTTGCGAAATCAAATCCCGATGTTCCGTCATAAGCAACATCGATGACATATCTCTCCTGCTCAAGACCCTGTTTTAAAAGGTTTGCTATTTTGTGTTCGTCTTCTATTACGAGTATCTTCACATATACAATTATATCCCATTACCTTAAAAATAGCTGAAAATTCTGTTTAACCTTTTCGGTGATTTCCCCAAGCGGTGCATCGGGCTCGCACACAAGCTCCCCGGCAACGATCCTTTTTAAGTGCGGGGGAAGACAACTTCTTATTTCGGAAAGAAGTTCCTTATGCCCGCCTATCACGACCGCGTTTATCAAAAGCTTATTTTTGCTTACGTACTTTTCTGCTTCGTCTATTACGAGTCTTAAATGCTTATGAAGGTGATTTCTTACATGTCTGTCTACTTTTCCCTGTCTTGCATTATCGTCCTTAATTTTTTGCGGGACAACGCTGTCTTTGATTACTCTACCTTCGTCTTCAAAGTTCCCCAAAAAAATGGTGAATATTCTTCCATTTTTCCTGTCTGCGGCAATTACAAGAATTCTCTTGTCATTAATATCTTGCATAAAAGGATTATGTGTTAAAAATTTCAAGACTTACTAAAAGGCTTGTAAGAATTTGTTAAGAAACCCGATTGACATTTGAATATAAAAAATGTATAAAAACCTTCGTGGCCGGGGAAAGATTTATACATAAAGACTACACTGTCGGTTTCTCCCAAAGAAAACTAATACTTGGAATTACCGAAAAAAATCCTGACGGGACATATAGATACAGCGGAAGACATGATCCTTCACTGTTGGATTCTGTTTACAATACACAATTATCCAATCCTGGGAATACCGATTTAGAGAAGCTGAAAAGAAGATACGAACGTCTTGCGGTAAAAGCCGTAGACGGAGTTGTCAGAAGGCTTAAAGAAATGGAGGAAGGAATTCCTCATATAGAAATCAGCCAGCTTCTGGGTGAAATAAGACAGCAGCCGGGGAATGAAAACATGACACCGGAGGAATTGCTTTCTGTACTTAGGGAAGATGAACCCCAAACGGATTATGTCCCGAAACCCCAGGATAAAGATTATTATGATCCGTACATGACATCCGTAATTATGGGAAAAGGAAGACAGATAATAAGACGGCCGGTAGAGATTTTCTGTGTTCAAACTAAAGAAAGCATAAAAGCGGAAGATGTCCTTCCTCTTCCATCAATAGAAGCAAAGGTTTTGGGAAACACCGAAAGAACGATATATTCGATGATGCTAATTTCTCCGGATCTCGAAAATTATCTTTATCCGACAATTGAAAAAGCTTCCGATGAAACTTTTAAAAATACAAGAAGCTACGGGAAAAACCGGGGAAAAATAATCCTGCAGATGCGGGAAACTTTGAGGTCTTTGATGGAGGAGTTAAGGAAATACCAGAAAAGCGAAGATAATCTTGATGAGCCCGAAAGTAAACTAGCACAAAGATTTTTAAGTTGGGCAGGAAACCAGGATCTTTATTCCTTTTATTCAGTTTCAGAACTCATTGAGGTACTTGAAAGAAATATTGCTCCCTCCGAAATAGTAAGAACTTATCGCGAGGCTCCTAAAGAACCGATTAAAATCAGGAAAAAAACAAAGAGTAGCCAAAATCAGGAACTCGAAGAAATTGCGAGTTAAGAAATTCTCCTTAGCATCTTGTCTTTATCTAAAGGCGAAAGTTTTGTCTTTTTAACCGCATTTCTTATTGTTTCTATGGTTTTATCATATACTTCTTTTTCTACGGCATAAGGAATCGCATCTTTTCCACCGTGTGCAAAACTGTAGCGGGCGGGATCTTCGTAGGACGGTTTTGCTCCGTAAATAACTTCGGAAACAAGGGATATGGCCCTAATTGTTCTTGCCCCCACTCCTTCGGTTGCTACAAGCTGTTCATAGCTTTTTGGGTTTTCATCGGATATTTTCCTTAATATTTTATCCAGATATCCGTTTGTTATAAAATTTTCAAACTCCACCTCATGATGCTTAAAATCTTCCCTTCTAAGATTTATTGCTGTATACTCGTCCCCTTTAAAACCTAGAGAAAGCATTTTAGTAAGAGAATTTTCATATTTTCTCAAAAGCTCAATATCGTTTTTCATGCTTTGATAACCCTCACCGATAAGTCCCATGCTCACTTCCCTATTCTTTGAACTTTTCTCTGCAACAAGATTTAGCACATTCCTTTCAAATCTTTGCGACGCAATTCCTTTGTGGGGTTCATTTACGAAATCATGTTTTGAGGAAAAAGTATCGTACCAATGGTACCTTCTGGCCGTCTTATTGCCTGTATTCATTCCCTGCTGAACGACAGCCCAGGCGCCCTTAGAATTTTTTGAAGGTTTGGAGAAAAAGAAAGCATGGTGATAAAGCGAATACCCGTCCTGAACTAGTGCGCTATCTACTTTTGCCGACATCTTTGAATTTTTAATAAGAGTGTCAGTCATGTTTTTTGAAAGATTTATTACCCCGGCCCATCCTTCTATCTGTGAAGGGGTTTTTCTCGAAGCTTTTCCTTTTCCTCCGCAGATAAAAACCCCCAAATCATTTTCTTCTCCTTTAATCGCTTCTTTTAAGGCTCCCGTAAGAACCGTTGTAAGACCTGACGCATTCCAGTCGAATGCCAAAACCGTACCTAAAGACTGAAACCATACGGGATCGGCTATTCTTTTTACAAATTCGTCGGACCCGTATTCAAAAACGAGAACCCTTATCATTTCCCTTGAAAGTTTTACCATTCTTTCAAAAAGCCATGGAGGAGCTTTACCGTAATCGAGCGTAAATGTAGCTATTCCTCTTTTCATAATTAGGTTAAATTATAACACTGAAGTTTTTTGATATTGACAAAAACCACTGCTTTTAAATAAAATCCAGAAATAGTTTTTTGTATGCCGGAAAGAGAATATTTTCCCGCGCCCGCTTTTAAAAGCGAAGAAATAGATTCGCCTTCTCATGTTGTGAGAGAAACGGGAATTCTCATTCCCCTTCTTTTATCCGACACTCTCCCAAACCCTTCAATGGGAAGAGAATTTTTAAAACAAAGTACACTCCCGTTTTTAGAGGATGCACAAAGGGGATTTAACATGAGACCCGAGCTCGTAAAAGAGTTTTCTTTAAGAGATTTAAAAAGAATCGTCAATGAGAATTCACAATTGATGTCTCAGGGTACGCCTTCTCAAAAAAGGTGGAATGAAAGCTACAGCATATCCCTGGGAATTTTTATAGCAATGCATGAACTGGCTACTCCTGAACTTACCACAAATCCTGATTGGCCCACTTTTGCAGCACTTATGCCGCCTAGAAATGCGGGAGAAACACTTGAAAGAATAGCAGAACTAAAAAAATTCGTAGGAGGAATAGCAGAAGGAGAAATCAAACCGCGCAATCTTAACAGGTCAAGAGAAGCAGCGATAAGAGCACTTGGCTTTTTTCAGGTAGGGAAAAACCTTTTGGATAAACTCGGTATGAATAAGCTTCAGATTAAAAAAACTCTCCAGGTGGCCCAGCTAATTTAACCGCTTTTCCCTTTCCTCCCGGGTTTATAATTATTACATGGAAATTTACTACTTTTTAGGCCACGAAGATTTTCATCCGGAAGAACTGCTCGAATTTGCAAAAGCGGCGGAAAAAGCAGGTTTTGACGGACTTTTTGTGTCCGAACATTTTAATCCATGGGTAGCCGATTTAGGAGCATCGGGATTTGCATTTTCAACGCTAGGCGCAATTGCGGCGCAAACGGAAAAGATAAAACTTATGACAGGAGTTGTAACTCCTCTTTTCAGATACCATCCCGCTGTTGTAGCTCAGGCGGCAGCCACAATAGACAGACTTTCAAACGGAAGATTTTCTTTGGGAGTCGGAACGGGAGAAGCAATAAACGAAGTTCCTCTCGGCTTTGAATTCCCTGCCTATAAAGAACGCTCCGACAGAATGCGCGAATCGCTAAAAATAATGCGCAGTCTTTTAAGCGGGGAAAAATTAACTTTTAACGGAGAGTTTTATAAAACTTCGGATGTTAAACTCTACAGTCCTCCCCTCCATAACATACCTATTTATATGGCCGCAGGCGGACCCAAATCGGCAGAACTTGCCGCAGAATTTGCAGATGGAATAATAGTAAGCGTAAAAGACCCTAGGGAACAAATTGAAAAAGTAATCAACCCAGCAAAAGAAAAAAGAAAACAGCTTAAAAAAAGTCCTTTAAAAGTAGTTGCAAATAGATGGAGTATATACGGAAAGAATAAAGACGAAGCATGGAAAGCGTTAGGCCCCTGGCGCGGCCTTAGGGCTCCGGGGAGGAACAAAGAACATGACCCGCAAAAACTGCAGGAGCAGGCAGACTCCCTGGGCAGAGAAGAAATACTTTCAAAATATTCCCTTGTCTCAACACCGCAGGATTACATCAAAACATATTTTCCTTTAAAAGAAATGGGCGCAGAAATAATAGCAATCCAAACGGCAACATCGGGAGATGGAAAATCCCTCATAGAAATGTTAGGACGTGAAGTTGTTCCGGAACTTAAAAAATGATCAGGTCTCGTTATAACCGGGGAAAAAATCCGTAATAATATTTTTCGAAGAAACTCCCGTATCTAAAAGCGTCTGCTCGAATCTTTGTACCATAAGCTGCGGACCAGAGATATAGAATTTCCTCGTTCCGTAATCCGGAATTTCTTTTTCCACCAATTCTTTGGTCACATAACCTGTTGTCCCTTGCCAGTCGGCCGGAACGCTTTTAATATCTGTAAGGTTATATATTGTTTTTACTCCGTTTTTCTCGGCTTCCTTAAATGTATTTGCAAAAAGAATATCTTCTTTTGTCCTGTTTGTATAAATAAGTATTATGTTCACCTGAAGATTTTTATCTATTATATACTGCACCATGCTTCTAAATGGTGCTATACCTACGCCTCCAGCTATAAAAACAAGAGGTTCCTTTAAATTTTTAGGAAGCACAAAATCCCCCGCCACTTGAGCCGCAATGACCTGGCGTCCTTCGGGAAGATTTATAAGTTCTTTTTTATAAGAACTGGAAGGATCATAAAACTTTACTGTTGTCATAAGCACACCTTCCGTCGGAGAAGATGAAAGACTAAAGTATCTCCTGTTCCCTCTGCTGTCGGTGTTTTTATGCGTAAGGGTCCATTCCATATATTGACCCGGTTCATATTTAATTGATTTTGGCTGTTCGAAAGCAAAAACATATGTGTCCCGGGAAATCTGTTTTTTCCACTTTAATGGCAGCGAATATCTGTAATTGGGACTGATGAAATAGGAAAAGGCGTTTCCGATACACAGTGAAAGCTCGGGAGTAAAGTTCAGAACCCTCAGAATAGGCGTAGCATACAAAATTGCGGTAAAATACCCGTAATATCCCTGCTTTTTTTCTTTAGAAGGGGATGTAAGCGGCTCCGTAAGCATAACAAAAGCAAAGAAAAAAACCGCCGAATGGAAAACGCTTGACTGCCAAATTGTAACAATATCAACAAGAGAACCTGTATTGATGACCGCAGCTATAGCTATTGCTATAAAATATGCTATGAGAAAAGAAAAAACCATTGTTTCTCTTTGAATTTTCCTAACAAGCAAAAGTCCTCCTGCTAGAACGAAAGGGAGCATGACAGGATTTCCAACCCACCAGGTCGCCGCATGCTCGGGAGAAAGGAGGGATATCATAGCAACAGAAACAGCAGCAGGGTTAAATATATGTCTTTTTTCTATTGTCAAAAGGTATTTGCTCCCCATCGCAACCCCCGCGGCTCCTACCATAAAAAGCATGTTAAGGGGAAACTGAACCGGAACAATAAGGGCAAGGATTAAAGCCGTAATAAATACCGATTCGTAATTTGTAACCGCACCGAAAAGCTTTGCAAAAAAAGTGTTTGCCGCATAAGAAACTATCACGGCAACTCCGGCCTCTATAAGAATATCCATCGGGTTATAATTTAAAAGTCCGAAGTACGCTAAAAGCGCGGCTGCGACAATTAGAAAAATAAGATAGTACAGGGTAAACCTGTACATTGTAAATTTATTTAAAAATCTGTCGATATATCTCATAACATATTTTTCATTTTTCGATTTCCATTTACCACTGATTCATAGTTTTTAAATAAATAGAAATGGCAAGCAAATCATAAGTAATTATGGAATCCCCTTGTCATAACAGCCTTCTTATTTTTCTTTACCATATATCCCTCAAAGCCGTTAAGGTTTTCTATAAAATTTATTCCTTTTTCTCCCATAGCAAAAGCGGCAGTCGCAAATCTGTCCGCTTCGTAAACATCAGGCCCTATCACTGTAATTGCTGCGATTTCATCGGCAGGCTTACCGCTTTTGGGGTTGTTTATATGTCCTGCCCGGATATATGTTCCCGATGTGGCAATGCCCATATTACTTAATTGTACTATTTTAATTACCTGTCTTGAATCAAAAGGGTTTTGTATGCCTATTTTCCATTTCTCACCTTTTTTGCTAAATCCGTCTGCCTGAATATCTCCCGCAATCTCCACAAAAAAGTTTTTGTATCCCCTTTTTCGAAGAATTTTTGCCCCTTCCAAGATTGCATAACCTTTAACCAGTCCCGAAGGATCCATTAAACCTTTTATATTGATATCAAAATAACCCTCTGTTTCTTTTTTCGTCTTTTCGCAAAGGCTCATTATCTTTTCCATTTCCCTGCTCCATTCCTCTTTTCGTATTTCTCTCCTGTTTATTCGTGAAATTTCACTGTCCTTTTTATAAGTGCTGAATTTATTATCAATGTAATGAAAGTATGAAAAAACTTCATTTATATCCTCTTCTTTTGCATTGCCTTGGGCCAAATTTATTGTAGAAGGCATACCCATTACGGTTGTTGTTTTTTTCATTGTTAATTATTTAGCCTGAGAAAGAGCATCCGTCAAAGAGGCCTGAAAAGCCATACTGGAATCCGAAGCACCCGAGATAATATCAACGTTCGCGTTTTGTGCCTGGATCGCTTCTTGGGCAAGCATCGGATCGGCCTGGCTGTTTATATACTGGGAAGTACCGTTGTCATTCGGATACTGCAAAAAATTAACGGCTGTAATTCTTCCTCCCGAAACAACCGCCTGAACCTGGATATTTCCATAAAAGGCGTCCTGTACGCTTCCCGTATAAGTTCCGTCTTTATACTGCCCCATCCTCTTTTGCATCATCTGCGGCCCCACGGGAACGGGACTAGGAGTTGCCGCAGTTGAACCGGAAGAAGAAGGCGCTTGTGAAGGGACTGGGGTAGCTTGAGGATTGCTTGAGGGATTTACCGGAGACAATGGCGTTGCAACCGGTCCGATAACTCTATGGCTGTCTCCAAAACCTAGAGATTGTCTAACAAATACCAAAAGTCCGAATAGTCCGAGAAAAAAACTGATCTGAAAATATTTTCTCATAGATATTATTTTACATTATTTTCTGAAGTTTAACTGAAAAATTAAGAAGAGTTTTTACCAGTCAACCCTTATATGCTCCATTGAATAATTAAGATCCCCTCCTACTTTTTTACGGGGGTTAAAGATATTCTGTGGGTCAAATATTTTCTTTGTTTCCTCGAATAATTTTACTATATCTTCTCCGTACATTTCCTTTAAAAAGGGCGTTCTTATAAGTCCGTCATTATGCTCTCCCGTTATGGACCCGTGATATTTGGAAACTATGCCGTAAACCTGTTTTGAAATCTGCGGAATAAGTTTTCTCACATTTGGGTTGGTAATGTCAGCAAGAGGAATTATATGAAAGTTACCGTCCCCGACGTGTCCTGCCACGGTAAAAATAAACTCCGGATGTTTGTCTAAAATTCCCGTTACCTGAGGTATAACTTCCGCAATATCGTGAGGATTTATTACAAAATCGTCTATAAAAGGAGCGGTATGCTTATCTCTTATTTTATTACGCAACAAATTAAAACTCTCCCTTCTTACCAGCCAGTATTTTTTCTCGGCAGAATCCACCGAAACTTTTGTAACAGGATGCAGAGGTTTAAGTTTTTCCCTCAGCGTATTTATTTTTCCCCTAAGAACTTCCGGATCGTCTCCTGTAAAATCTACCTGTAAAATAAGCTTCGGGAGTTTTCCTGTCAACATTTGTAAAAATGCGGGGAAAAATGCAAGACCGGCCTCAAACATTCCGAAAATTCCCAGCTTTTTTGCAAACTCCGGGAAATATTTGAGGGCAAGTTTTAGTGTATTATCGTCATAACTTTCAAAACTCTCGGGTTTTAACGGTAAGACAGTATCTATTATCTGCCCTAAATGGCTCATATCCCTCAAGAAAATTACTTCCATCTCCTGATGTTTATATACAGGAACCAGCTCTAACTCTGCCTCAAGCAATAATCCTAAAGTTCCTTGAGCCCCTGTCCAAAGTTTTGTAAGGTCAAATGTCTTGTTTTCCTTATCCCACACATTCCAAAGGTAATACCCCGCCGAATTTTTCGAGACCGTAGGTTTGGCTTTTTGGAGACGGTCAAAATTTTTTGTAATAAGGTCGTACATTTTTCTGTAGATCTCGCCTTCAAAATCTTTTTGCTCGATTTTCTTTTTGAGTTCCTCCTCCTTTAATTTTTTAAATTCGTATTCCTTTCCGTCGGCGAGGACTACTTTTACTCTTTTTATATATTTTTCCGTCTTACCATATTGAAGCGATTTTTCTCCCCCCGAATTGTTATTTACTATCCCGCCCATTGCACAAAGTTCTCTTGATGCCGGATAAGAAGGGAAAATAAGCCTCTGTTTTAAGGTTTCCGCTTCGAAATCTCTGTAGAAAACGCCCGGCTGGGTAGTTGCGGTATTTCCCGAAATAACCGGAGGACTATTAAAGTATTTTCCAAAGGCTACTATTATGGAATCGTTTATAGAACCTCCTCCCATATCCGTCCCGGCACTTCTTCCGGTTAAGGAAAGGTTCTGATATTGATTTTTATGCTTTAGGACAAACTTTACAAGGTTTTCCACGTCTTCGTTATCTTTTGGAAAGACGACAACCTGGGGCTTTACCTCAAACAAAGAAGCATCATGGCTGTAGGTTTTAAGAGTGTCTTCGTCTGTTTGCACATCACCCTTTATCGTTTTTTTTAATTCATCAATTAAATTCGAGTCCATAGATTTGATTTCTTAAAGTCAGATATCTTTGAGATTCTTGATCTTGAATTCCAGAATTCCTTATATATCAAAGGTTCAAATTCAAAAATATCCTACTTCCTACTTCGAAAATTTACTTCGCTTTTCTCTCTATTATCTTTTCCACTGCTTTTTCTATTGCGGTTTCGTCCATTCCGTATTTTTTAATGAGTTCCAAAGCGGACCCGGATTCTGCAAATGTATCCGCAAGTCCGATAAATTCCATCGGTACGGGTTTTGTTTTTGCAAAATATTCGGCTAAGGCTCCGCCCAGACCTCCTGTTGTCTGATGGTCTTCGACGGCTACAACCGCACCTGTTTTTTGGGCCAGTTCAACTGCCTTTTCCCCGTCCAGAGGTTTTATTGAAGAAACATTTGCGACCAGAACGTTTATTCCCTTTTTTTCAAGATTTCTCGCCGCCAAAAGCGCGTAATATAAAAGGTGTCCTGTCCCGAATATTGTTGCGACGGGATTTTCGCTCACCCAGAAAGTCTGTATCTTTTCTTTTTCAAAAGGAGTTTTTTCTGTCGTAATTACAGGAGTCTTATCTCTGGTGAATCTTAGGTAAAAAGGTCCTTCGGTTTCGCCCGCATAAATAGTAGCCTTTTTCGCTTCTATATAATCACAGGGAATAACCACCCGTATATCCGGCCATGACCTGACACTTGCTATATCTTCCGTAGCCTGATGAGTTGCTCCGTCCGGACCCGTTACTATTCCGCTGTGGTGTCCTGCGACTTTAACGTTTGCCCTGTTATAAACGATTGTCGTTCTTATTGTTTCCCAATTTTTTCCGGGAGAAAATGTGGCATAAGAAGTTATAAAAGGAATTTTACCCGTGACGGCAAGACCTGCTGCAACTGCTGCCATGTTCTGTTCGGCAACTCCGCATTCAAAAAACCTCTCGGGGAACTTCTTGGCAAATTCTTCGCATCTCGTACTCTCGGACAAATCGGCGGTAAGGACAACTACATCAGGGTTCGTAAGCCCCAAATGCACAATCCCCTCTCCGTACCCGTCCCGTGTCGGCTTTTGTTCGACATCTTTGTCGAAAAGTTTTGTATTCAAATGCAAATAAGTATTTAACATGACATTTATCAATAATCAATAATCATTAACCCTTGAAAGCTCTTCCAGGGCTTTCTTTGCTTCTTCCTTTGTCGGCGGTTTTCCGTGCCACGTATAATCGTTTTCCATAAAATCTACGCCTTTGCCGGGAATAGTGTTTGCAATTATTACTGTAGGTTTTTCATGGGTTGCCTTCGCCTGATTCACGGCATCTATGAATGCTCTTATGTTGTTTCCGTCCACTTCCAGAACGTTCCAATTAAACGATTCATATTTTGCTCTTAAAGGCTCCAAAGGCATTACGTTTTCGGTATTTCCGTCTATTTGGATATTGTTTCTGTCGATTACAAGAGTAAGATTATCTAACTTTTCTTTTCCGGCAAACATTGCTGCTTCCCAGGTATTCCCCTCTTCGTGTTCGCCGTCCGACGCTACACAGTAGACTCTATATTTTTTCTTATCCATCCTTGCCGCAAGAGCAATTCCTATCGCCTGCGAGAGACCCTCGCCCAAAGGGCCAGATGTTGTTTCGAGTCCTGGCAAAGAAGTCCTGTGGGGATGTCCCTGAAGCCTGGAATTAATTTTTCTTAAAGTTTTTAACTCCTCAAGGGGAAAATAGCCGGAAAGCGCCATTGCCGCGTATCTTACCGGGCAGGTATGACCGTTTGAAAGAACCAGCCTGTCCCTGTCTTCCCATTCCGGATTTTTCGGATCGTGATTTAGTATGTCAAAATAAAATGCGGAAAAAATATCCGCCAATCCCAAGGGACCGGCGGTATGTCCAGAACCGGCTTCGACAAGACTTGTTATTATAAGCTCTCTTATCCTGTTTGCCTTTTTCTCCAGCTCATCTGTCTTTCTATCCGTAAGTTCAAACATTTAACTTTTTAATACGAGCATCAGGTCCGATACATTAGACTCAAGCTTCCCCGTGAGAATTCCGTCGCCTGTCTTTTCGAAGAACCCGTAACTATTATCATTACGTAAATATTCGTCAAGGTCAAGGTTTAATTTTTTAGCTTTCCTAATTGTTGTGCTGTCCCCTATTGCCCCGGCAAATGTATAAAAATCTATTCCGTCGCTATCGAATGAGGCAATCAAAGTTCCTTCCTCCAGATACGGAAGGGAAGCAAGCACCAATGTCTGATTTCTGCCGCCTTTTCCGTTTCCCTTTACCTTAACGGTTGTTTCTCCGCCTGCTAAAAAAACCCTCCCTTTTTTTGCGTGTTCAATTAAAATTTTACCCGCTTCTTTCGCATCCCCCTGAAATCTGTCGGAATATACATCAACTCCGTAGCCTAATTTTTCTGCAGTCTTTTTCATTTCAAGAAGAGCTGTTTTGTTATCAACAATAATAAGATTTGATACTTTATTAAAGAATCTTTCGTCTCCGGGGAGTTTCGTAAACCATTCTTTCTTAAATTTTTCAGAAAGACCGTATTTATTTATGATTTCAAAAACGTCATCCAAAGTAGAGGAATCAAAAACTGTCGGACCTGACGCAATCGTTGAAAGGTCGCTTCCGGGAACGTCGGAAAAAACAAGGCTCAAGACCGTAGCCGGATAAAGACTTTTTGCTAAGCTTCCCCCTTTTACCCTTGAAAGATGTTTTCTTATAACATTCATCTCGGATATTGTCGCCCCGCTTTTTAACAGAAGCTTAAATATATTTACCAAAGTTTCCAAATTGACCGCATAAGGTAATTCAAACATTGCGCTTCCTCCTCCGCAGATGACTATTAAAACAAGGTCTTTTTCGGTAAGGTCCTTTATTTTAGAAAGTACGTTTGAAGTAAAATCCATATTTATCTGCGAAGGCAAAGGATGTGTACCTTTTGTAAAGTTTATTTTTTTAAACTTCTGCTCGACATTATCTATTACGTAACCTTCCGTCAGAAAATCTCCGAGCTCTTTTTCTATCAGCTTTGAAATTCCTGCCGAACCTTTACCGAATCCTACGAGATACACTCTTTCAAACTCTTTAAGATTAAATTCCCTGTCCTTTACCCTTAGCAACGAACCTGTAACTTTAAACGAGTCTTTAAACACTTTACCGGGCTGTATCGATAAAAGACCTGCTTCGATAAGTTTGAGGGCAACTTCTCTTTGGGGTGTTCGGGAAAGTCCTTTGGAATTTTGAATTAATGCCATCAATATTAGTGTAATATCTATCACAAGGTTTAGTCAAATTCTCCCTGTTTCGCCAAGGCTACGGAAGGAAAGCAAAAAAACACCGCCCCCAAAGGGCGGTGTTGTGTCACATGCCTCATATTCCCACCTATCTTCTGTATGAATTTATATACAGTATTGCTCCTGCGCTTATTGCTATTAATGCACCGAGAATAAACGTGCTCCAGACGGCTTCAAAATGCGCACCAAACCCGAATACAAAAGGAGACAAAAGTACTCCCACGCCGAGAATTAATGCGACCCAATATTCCCATCTTTCGCTTTCGTGCCTTAAGGCTTCAAGCGCCGATACCGCAATTACCAAAACTCCTGCCGAAAGACTTATAAACAACGCGGCCGGATTCTGCGAATAGTCTACTAAAAACGGCGCAAAGACCAAGAGCAATCCTAAAATTCCTGTTACCCAATACATATCACTCACCTCCTTCCCCATTACCCTACCGGCGCTCTCCAGATTAAAAACCAGGATCTGAAGAACCATCCGGTATCTTTAAACATTTCTTTAACCGAATGCCACATATCCCGCATTTTTGGAAGCCTCCTTTCTTAAGTTTCTTTTGATTTCAACTATCTTCTCCTTATTTGAATATTTAAGCAAAGCAACAAAGATATCCTGAGGGTTAAATTTACCAAACAACGAAAGGGTAAGTCTTTTCATATTCATCCCCCCTTTCCCATGCGGGCCATTAAATTATCAGAAAGAAATTTAGCCTGCAGTGATTTTAGGCATAAATGAGAAGGAAAGATACACTTAAACGCCAAACAAGAAGAGAGATTTCTCTCTCCTCTTGAAGGAACGAGCATCCAGCAACGTTATTTACTGGTATCAACATTGAACATGTTAGTGTTTACAATGCTGCTTACAACCGAACTGGAATTTGCAACTCCGGTACCCATAGGAGACTGATATATAAAGCTTATTCCTCCGCTTGCCGTCATTGCGTTATTGCCGGTATAAGCAGATGTATTTATGTTGTTAGCGATATGACCGTGATTGTTCAGGTCAAAATCCAACATTTTTACACCGCTAAGGCTTAAGCTTCCGTTTGCCTGGTTCCAGTTAAGCTGGCTCTGGACATTGGCGCTTGAGTTTGCCGCACCTGTATTCATGGAACTATTTATGATTCCGGAACCCATCATGCCCACAGTAGTTAAACTATTAACACCGGTATTTGAACTGGTGTTTACATTATTCGTTATGCATCCGGAATTTGAAATATCCAGAAATGCCATAGAACCAGTATTGTGGTCCCTACCATGAGCAAAGGCTCCCCCTGCAGATGTAAGCAAAAGGCTAAGCGCCACGCTTGTTATTATTAGTTTCTTAAACATTTTATTCACCTCCTTCCCTGTTTCAGGTTAATAATGTAGAACTCAGCTGAAAGAAAGTGTGTACTTTTTAGCAGAACAACGCTATAAGTCTCAGTATGAACAGTCACAGAAAGTCTGTGAGAAAAATCCCCATTGATTTGCTATGATATAATAAATGTGGCTATAAGATATTCGCAAAAAGTGAGGTTTAATGAGTGATTTAACCTCGGACGGCATCGAAAAATATTTTTCGGCATTCAAGGCGAAAAATTATAAAAAGGGACAGATTATTCTTCATCCCGACGAAGAAATTCCCCGTGACATTTACTACATCGAAAAAGGCCATGTAAAAGTATATTCCCTGACAGAATCGGGAAATGAAATGACCCATATCTTTTTCGGTCCGGCCGAGATGTTCCCGCTTGTTTCATTTTTTAAAAGAGAAACACGGGACATTTTTTTCGAGGCAATGGAAGACGTTGTAATCAAAAAAGCCGGAAGAGAAGAATTCATGACTTTTATAAAAAGTGACAGCAGGCACCTTCTTGAAATAATAGACAGAATGTCAAATATTCTCAAGGTTTATGCAAATAGAATCGACGACCTAGAATATACAAAAGCCTACACGAAGGTAGTATCAAGGCTGATATCACTTTCGAGAAGATTCGGAAAAGAATATAATGGAAGAGTAATCCTCGATATTCCCGTTACGCATAAAGATATAGCCAATACGATAAATCTGACAAGGGAAACAACTACAAGAGAACTTCTTTTTCTGATGGGAAAAGGATTGATCGTTCAAAACGGTCATTTAATCGTAATAAAAGACCTCAAAAAGTTGGAAAAGAGCTTGAAGATTCTTTATAAATTCTCTCCAGAGGTTTTCGGTTTTCTCGTATTCGTTGTCCGGCAGGTTTTCATGCAGAATTTCTACTCTAACCGTATTTATTCCCTTGTGTAATTTTATTGTCAAGATAGACGGTTCCTTCCAGTCCCCGGCATACCACTCTTGAACAAGCCTCTGATAAGGGACAACTTCTATATTCGTACCATAAACCTTGCCGCCCCACAAAGAGAATTTCATGCCTTCACTTGTATCCATTCTTGCAGGACCTGCTAAATTTTCCATTTGTGATGAATCTGTTAAGGCACTCCAGACTTTCTCTATCGACGAATGGATCTCGTACTCCTGTACAAAAGTCCTCATATTATTCTTCTACAGATTTAAGGGCTTGGCGGTATTTGCAGAAATCACAGTCTATACCGGAGGGAGGAAGTTTGTCGCTTCTTAAACATGCTGCCGCTTCTTGTACGGCTTTTTCTACCCACGAAACATCACCTTTGTAAGGTATTATTTTAATGTCGAACTCAAGTTTTGCGTCAAACTTTTCTCCGTCGGTTTTTCCGTTACAGTATACAAAATATCCGGTATCCGAGACCTTAAACCCGTTTTGCCTGAAAAGCCACTGGTATATTTCCATCTGCCTTTTGTATCCTATCTGCCAGTCGGCGTCTATGCCTACTTCGCTGTCTTTTGAAGTCGCTTTATAATCGACGATTATATATTCTCCTTCCGGATTAATCCATAAATCGTCTATCCCTCCTGTTATAAGAATATTTGTTTTTCGGTGCAGAAAAGTTATTCCTCCCGAAAGGGCATCTCTCCAGCGGTTAAGTTTTTCGTGTTTTAGAGGAATTGCATTTACTCCGAACTGCTTCATCAAAGGATGCGCTTCACCTTTTTCCCTTAAAATATCGAATTCTTTTTTTAAGAGTTTATCTACGGCACTGTTTAGGGAAAAGGGATAACCGGGAGGTTGTGCTATTCCGAGTTTTCTGTCCAGATAAAAACACCGCGGACAATTTAAAAATAAGTCGATTTTACTACGGCTAAGCCTGAAAGGAATCGTGGAGTTAGGGTCGTATAAATTACTTTTTCTTTTAGGATTGTAATATTCTGACATTATTTATTCCTTTTAAATTGGGCAACTTTTGAATCGTCGGGGTGTCCCTCCCTATTTTGCTCTACTACGCTTCTGTGAAGTCTCGAATGAAGTTTTCGTGAGTGAATAACATTATCTTCCCCGGCAGAAAGTCCAAATCCGGCAAGTGCCTGTGATAATTTATCCATGGCCCTTCTTCCCGTTTCCACTCTTTTCCTGTTTTTAAAATCCACCTCTATAAGCTCGCCTGTTTCTTCCATATACCCGCATACTAACAAAGTTTAGAACCTCTGTCAAAGTAATGGAAATTATTGTAATCCTATATTCTTTGTGCTATATTCCGTCTATCCTGCCGTAATATGACAGTAGAAATTCAAAATCTTTACCAAAGACCCTCCGGAGCTCAGCTTGAGGATTACAGAAAAACTTTCCATGCAACACCCAGTTGGGAAACTATGGAAGGTATTATAGTAACTAGAACCGAAAACAGGGAAAGAAGAAAAAATAACTTCAAAAAATACAGGCAGGCTATCAGAGAATATTACGAAGCATGGTTTAATGTTGTAACCGGAAAAGGTTACAGGAGACTAAACAGATGGAATCAGGAATATATTAATGACGAACACGAGAATCAGTTAAAAGAAATGAATCCGATTCTTAATATGGTAAGAAGCGCCCTTGTTCCCCCCGAAATTTAGTCCGCCTCTTTTGGCGGAACTTTATTCGGCCTTACCGTCCAAGCTGTCTCTACTTTTTTTGTCCCATCGGCAAGAGTTACCGCTCCCCTTTTCAGCAATTCCTCAAGCTTTATTTCATCAACGTAAGAATTAATCTTCATTTGCAGATATCTTTCTATTTCGCTTTTGGGAATTCTGCCTTTTGCGCAAAGAAGCCGACCAAGAGCATCCCTTGCCAGCTGCGGATCAAAACCTCTGGGAACGGTAAAGGTTAACAAGACTTCGTCTCTGACTACCTCTTCATAATAAGTACCTAATCCTTCTCTTAAACCCTGTCTGCTATATGAAACGGCTTCTGAAGGAAAAATCGAAATATCATACACTCCCGGCTCGACTACGCCCATCAGCCCTTCGTGCTCTCTGGCGATATCTTTTATCTCATCCGATGTCTCCTCCTGAGTTTTGGCAAGACCGGAAATAGCATCGTAAACTCTCGCATAATTTCTTGCCAAAAATACCAGATTGTGCTCTTCGGGTCTTGAAAGTTCTACTTCGGATCCGGATTCTATTTTCAAATCTACGCTTGGAAAATGCCTGCTTTTTCTTTTTTCGCTCTTTCTTTTGCGCTCGGTTTTTATAGGAAATGCTCTTCCGTTTTCATTTTCTTTTGCCATAATGCCAATCTTATTAAAATGCATTAAAATTTGAATTAGAAGAAGGTAAGAAAGGCGTAAAAGTGCTATAGTAGGGGCTGTTTCATTTTATCTGTTTATTCGTTAATAAATATGAATGGAAATACCAAAAAGATGCAGGCACTGGTAAAAAAAGTGCAAAAAGGAGATGCAAAAGCTTTCGGGGAAATTTATGACCTGCTTTTGGACAAGATTTACCGTTTTATTTACTTTAAAACAGGGAACAAGGAAGACGCGGAAGATCTGACCGAAACGGTGTTTATAAAAATTTGGGAAAGCATGCCGTCGTATAAGGATAAAGGGCTGCCTTTCGAAGCTTTTGCGTTTCGGATAGCAAGAAATACCGTGATAGATTATTACAGAACAAAAAAAATAAAGATAAGCCTGAATGAAGAAATAAAAGAAACCGTGCCGGACAGCGAAGATTCTCCGGAGAATATTGTTGAGAGCAAAATGCTTAAAGAAATAATATTCGAAAAACTGAAGCAACTGCCAGAAAGTTACAGAGAAATAATTATTCTTAAATTTATAGAAGAAAAGGATAATATAGAAATAAGCCAAATTCTTGAAAAGCCTGTCGACCATATAAGGGTTTTGCAGTCAAGGGCTCTCAAGGCATTAAAAAAAATAATATATGAAAAAAGAAACTGAATTTGATCAATTGGAATCATTACTGAGATCCTTAAAAACAAAAGAAGAGGCTGTTCCCTCTATGGAATTCAGGCAAAATGCAAAAATAAGAATAATGAATTCCGTTTCACCCGATACTTCGTCTGTTTCCGAAAGAAGAAGTTTTTTTTCTTTCCGCCTGGCGCTCACTCTTGTTCTGATACTTTTAGTACTTTCTTCCGGAACAATACTTGCTGCTCAATCTGCAAGCCCTAAAAGCAGCCTCTATCCGATAAAAATTGCAAGTGAAAATATTGCTCTTAATCTCTCTCCTGCTCCATTAAAAGCACAGGTAGCTATTGGAATCGTACAAAGAAGGGATCAGGAGCTTTCTAAAGAACAAAAAACAGGAAACAGTCAACAGATAAAACAGGGCATTCAAAGATTTCAGGAAAGTATAAACCGGGCAAAAACAGTAGTTCCGGAAAATAGCACGATAAACACGCAACTTCAAACCCAAGAAGAAAAACTTAATGCAATAATTAATAATCAGGAAAAAAGGACGGAAAAGAAAGAGAGTACAAACCATGAAGAAAATAATAACTACGAATTAAGAACACAGAGTCCTTCCTTTGACGAAATAAGTCCTTCCCCTTCCCCGACACCCGTCGGCCAAAATATAAATCAGTCAAACCAAGGACAAAATCAAAACCTGAATAGGGAGACAAGCCCTTTAGATAATATACAAAAAGGCATAGAAAACGCTTTCCACAACTTCACCAAAGAAGAGTAAGTGTTACGTTTTTTAGCATATTCCGTTTATATATTTATAAAAGAAGGGGGTGAAAAAATATGCAACTTATAATAGCACTTGCGGCTACAGCAATTCTCGGAGGAGCGGCATTTTTTAACATAGGAGGAAATGCAAATGTTTCCCATACGACAGGGTTGCAAAGAGCGGAAGAAGTGGTAAAAAACGCAATTGCAAAAGCGCATATTGAAGCAAATATCGCAAAACAGGGAGCTGAAACTTCTGCCTCGCCTTCAGCGACGCCTACCGAAGAACCGATAGCTACGCCCCAGGCAACTACCAGTTCTCAGGTTAATTTAAGCGTAGGGGTTAATAATACTAACAGATTTTCGGTAAGGGCAAGGGAACAAGAGCAGGACCAAGATGGCGATCAAGACAGATTAAAAACACAAACCCAAACCAACCTGCAATTGCATACCCAGACTCAATTGCATGAAAATTTAGGGGATTTAATCGAGAGATAGAATCTCCTAAAGCTATGATCCAATATTTAAAGCCCCGATTTATTCGGGGCTTTTTTATTTTTTACTCTTATATCCGAAAAACGAAACTATAAATACCAAAGAGTACATTAAAAGACCGTAAACACAGGCAGGCAATGTTCCGACTTTTGCGCCGCATGCAACAAAACCGATATTACAACTGTATGTAAATAATTCCCTGTAGGATAAATAACCCGAAAAAAGTATCCCTGCTATGGAAATGATAATTATTACGAGAATTGAATTCTGTTTTGTGAAGAATTTCATTAAATCACCCCCTTTGGAAAACGAGCTAAATATAGTGTAAATACAAAAAAATCAGGTTGTCAATAACCGGGCGGTTTTTCGACAACCTAATTTAGTTTTGAGGATAGATTTTTCGCACCAACAGGAGGAAGATTATTCTTCGGCTCCAATTGCTTGGCTTAAATCTGCCGGAGTCTGATACTGCTCCTCTGGCAAAGATTCGAGCATAGAAATTACATTTTCGTCGGCTCCTTCGTCCTTGGCTGCCTGTATCAGCTCATTTTTATCGGCAGGATAATCTACCCCTTTGAGAAACTTCTGAACCTGGACAGGATTCACTTTTTGGGTTCCTCCCTGTGCCTGTTGCTGTCCTTCATCAACATCCATGTCCATGTCATCATTTCCCATATCATCGATTTTATCGTCTGGCATATACATATTTTTCACCTCCCCCTTTAGAAATTCTTAACGCCCTTCCCGAAAGCCGTGTACAAATCGAGTCTGACTCGACGAATAGTACTTAAGAACAAACGGAAAATTTAGAAGAGAACATTAAGTTAGAAAATTGTATGTTTAGGGGATTAAATTTTAATCAAAACTGGGTAAGAAAGCTGTAAGGCACTAAACCTTACTTTTCCAGAGGAATTTGTCTATGGATAACTTTTCCGGAATCCTGTTCAGATACGGTATGTAAGGAAAAGCTATCAAAAGCAGAAGCAAAAATCCGAGTATTTCTGCCCCATCCCTGTCCTGATTGGGATCATTTGCTAAAAGCGTATTATCCAAAATGCCTACCGGCGCGAGCCACCAGGCGCCAGGCGGTAGGATTCCGGTTTCTTCTTTAAGCATTCCGTACTGATCTGTTGTTATTTTAAGTCTTTCGGCCTTTGCCTCCAGAACTCCGGTATCCGAAATAAATCTTGTCACATAAGTCGGGTTTAATCCTCCTTGCACTTCCCCTCTTAGGGCATCTTCATAAAGTCCGCTTTTCCCCATTAGAATAAGCGAACTTATTACGGAAATTAACGGATTTTTAAAATTTACCGAAGTATCGGGTGTTCCCCCGTTCTTAAAATAGTTTTCCGCTTCTTTTATATTTTTGTTTTGCAAAGAAATATTTTCCGAATTGAACATTCCAAGCATATCGGCTCCTCCCGTAAGTTTTATGTATTGTAAATAAGGATAGTCTATGTAGACTTTTCTTGTATCAAACTTATATGGGTCTATGCTGTCAAGATAAGTCGCGGTATCGGATGTATGGTTATACTCCTCAAAAAGTGTCTGCGCCATAAGCTGCGGGTCCTGGGAGGCTACATCCTTAATGGTAGTTGGTAGTATTAAAGGCGACCTGAAAAAATATGCAAGAACAACAATTGCTCCTACCAGAACAAGACCTCTTAAAAAAAGAACCTCATGATTTGCTTTGACCATCTTATACTGAGTGCCTTTCTTAAAAGGTTTTGCTATCCCCCTTACTCTTATTAAGAGATAGTGGAAAAACAAAAGGCTTAGGATTATAAGAGGAATAAGCACTATATGAATTCCATATATTTGAGAATAGTTAAGGTTATTTATAAAAAGTCCGAGTCCGCTACCGTTGAATAAGTCTGCCGCCTGCAAGGTTCTCCATTGCGTAGAAAAGTCCCCACGTAGACCGTACCCGAATTCCGCTTCAAAAAGAGCCGCAAAAAGCATAAGTGATCCAAAAACCCAGGTTAACCTTCGTTCGAGCCTGAAGCCGGAGGTCAAAAAAACTATCAAAAGATGCAAGAAAATAAAAAATATGAAAGCTTGGGTAGCCCAAAGATGAACGCTTCTTACGTAAACACCGAAAGGATCGGTAAGCCACCACGTGGGGCCGTTAAAGACAAGGACAAAACCGCTTAAAATAAGAATCATAAAAGCGGTCATTGATAAAAAACCGAGAGAGTAAAAGAACTTATTTGCATAAGAAGGCACTTCCCGAAGCATTATATCCTGAAGAATCCCTTTAAAACTTTTATCTTCCATAAATTTAAGAAGTAAAAATCCTGTAAAAATTGGTGAAATTGGCGCTTATTGTATATACTGCCTCTTCTCTTGTTTTTATTCTGTTTTTAAAGTCAACCAGACTCTGCCAGAAAACAGTCCTCCCTACGGCAAATCCTACGACTCCGTTAACTTTGCTTCCTATCCTAAGCCATTCCTCGACTTTTTCCTCACCTTCTCCTCTTCCCAAAACTACCAGACTAACATTTTCCCTGCCGTTCTCTTTTGCCGTTTCTACAATTTCTTTATAATGCTGTGCCGTATCAAAACCCTCGAGTTTCCATATATCGGGCTCGATGCCAAAATCCTGAAGCTCTTTAATGTCCGCGACCGTTAAAGCCGGACGCAATAAGTCATCGAATTTTTCCTTTGAATTGTCCGTTTCTTCTTTTTGCTTTTCGTTTGCTATTACTAAAACCTCGAGTAAAAACTTAAAACCATTTTCCCTACAAAAAACGCTTATCTTTTTTAGCCTCTCGAGTTGCCTGTGTCTTAAATCTTCCGGATCTTCGGGATTATATCTTATTAGAACTTTTGCAAAGATTGGGGAATGTTTTTCTATATGAGCCGCAAAATCCTCCCCGTACTCAAAATCAAACTCTTCCTGTCCGGATTTTTCTGTTGTGAGAATCGTTATGAATCCGTTTTGTTTGGCATCGGTTAAAACCTCTTCTCCGAACTCTTCGTCTACCAATATTGCCGCATACTCTTTTGGAATTCCCCCTGTCACCGCTTTTTTAAAACCCTCATAGATAATCATCTTAAAATCTTTAATCATTTGCTTTTCTTCTTCGGATAAATCATTTAATGAACTTTTATTGAACATTTTTTGGGCAAAAGTAGACCTATGGTCAAAAGGAAGAATATAAAGAGGTTTTGAATATCCCAAATTTTCCATCTACTATTTAGTTTCTCGTGGATTTACTTTTTTGTCAACTGTCCCGGCAGTTTCCGGCGGCGTGGCACCCTTTCTCTGGCGAGCTTCTCTTAAAACCCTTGCTACTATATCGGGTGCGTTAAAGGGTATAACCGTAAAGGCCGAAGGCAAACGAACTCTTTCATTTTCTAGTGAAGGCATAACTTAGGAATGATAATGAAAATTAGATTCTATGTCAACGTCTATCCCAAATTCCCAAAAGACAACCTCCTCGCCGCAAGTCGAGGAGTTGTCTTAATAAAAAGCAATTTTATTTGCTTTTATTCCCTGTTGCGTTAGGATTACTTTGGACATAGCTTACGCAATCCCCCTGATTTTTAAACACCGGTGTGTTGAACTTTGTCCAACCTCCGTTCTTGCACTGATCCTTATTTGTTGGAGCCGTACAAGACTCATTCCATACTATTATGTATTGATTGGAGGTTAAGTCTGTGAAGCTTGGCGTGGCAGAAACAGGAGTTGATGCCGCTGCAGCTGCCAATGTATCACCCGTGCTGTATCCGACTAACCTGTACTTACCCAATTGACATGTGGCGCCAATAGGCAGGACATTAGAAGTACTATTTGTAACCTCCGATGTTGAATAGCTTGCTCCTTGCGTTAACTGAGAAGTAGTAGCCTGATACGAATTAGGGTTATTGAAGCCTGTAGGTCCTAACGAGTAAGATCCGCTTCCTGCTCCTATGTTCAATGCATCCCAACTGGCAATCATAGGATAGGATGCTCCTCCTGTCAAAGCAGCAGAAGCAGGCACACCGTCAAGGTATTTGGCGATGGTAACAGTATAAGTCGGTAACTCATAATCATAAATCGTGCCATTAATGTTGGTATTGTCTATTAGCACGGTCTGATCTGTTTTCCACGACCCATCAAGGACCAAAGAAATACCGGTAAGAGTGTGAGAACTTGTTAGAGATACGGCATTAGAATATGTATCATAAAAAGCTCCCCCCATCTGGCTGGTATCGTACCTCAAATCAGATGTTCCGATGAAATTACCTGTATTTTGCCAGGAATTTAGGGTGCATCCTGTAAAATTAGGAGTTGGACCAATATATACAAACACATTGGTATTCGGATTATTATCGTAATTTAAGGAAAATCTTGGAGAACCACCAACACAATCTCCTACCGTAATCTTATAATCCGTGCTTAATGCTGTAAGATTACCCAAGGTAGCACCGTTTGGAACAGTAAAATCAATCCCACTGTATGGATGAGTGGTATTTGATACTAACCCAACTGCTCTTGATGAAGCATTTCCGGGAGAAACATAATCTGCCCCCCCAAAAAGAGTATATCCTGTTGCTGCAAATGTAGGAGCTACTAAAAGAGCTAATCCTAATACTGCGGAAGAAAGACCTATCATTAGTTTTTTCATATTTTTCACCTCCTTTCATTTAAGAATTAGGCAATCCAGATAAATTCGCAGTTTAAGGGGGAGAACTTGCGTAGAAAATTGGTTTTACCTTATACTCTAAGCTTTATCTTTTCAGTGCCATTTATCACACAAAACGTTAAGTTCACACCGGGAAGGCGTTATAGTTTTACACCTTTTTTTAGCCTGTCTTAAGTCCTACATCCTAAACTCTCTATCGGTTTGACTTTTGAGGCTGTTAGTGGTATAACGGCTCGTGGCTTAAAAGAAAGGCTATTATGGCAACTAATTTTGAAAAAGAACCGGAAATGAGACCTTTAAAGCCCGGAGAATACAGACCGATACCGGAAGGAAAATTCGGAGGTCCGTTATTTACTCAAGCCCAGATTGAGCAGGCGGAACAACAGGGAGAAGAACCCGTTCGACTTTCCGATTACGGACTTGGAATACGTGAAGGTGACAAACATTTTGAACAAGTGCAGCTATTATGGAGAACTTTTGGGCTTAAACTTTCGCTCGATGAAGAAGGCCATGTTGTGTTTCCCGCAAATCAAATAAGAAACCTTGACCAGGCGTTTACTGACACGAAATTTATAATATATGACCATCTCAATAGCGGAACTGAAGCTGTAAACGCGGTTGGCAGAGCTCAATACGAAATCCAGAAAGAAAAAATATCCCGAAAAGGGGCTTGACAAGGCTTAAAACAAAGCCTACGCTAATTACAGATCATAGCTTTTTATGCTTGAGGGTTTCATTTCCAAATTCAACCATGGAAAGGTTAATGTCGGGCATTCTCCTGAAGGCTCCCCTACGCCTTTAGTAGACCACACCAGAGAATGGGAAATACTCAAGGAATTCACAAGAAGAAGGCATTTAGGACATCCCCTGTCTGAACCTACAAGGAGAGTTTAAAGAGGTTTTAATTCCGTTTTCCCGTTTTTATCTTCCAGATCGTATCCCATTTTTTTTATTTTGTGCCTTATTTCATCAGCCAGATGATATTTCTTTTCTTTTCTTAAGGCTTCCCTCTCCCTGAGAAGTTCTTTAACGGCATGCGGTATGTCCTCTTCTCTGAATTTTCTAACTTTTGAAAGATTTAATCCTAAAACCTCGTCGTATTTAAAAAGGCTTCCCGCTTTTTGAGAACTTGGATTTTTTGATTTTACCAAATCCCAGACTACCGCCAAAGCTTTAGACATGTTTAAATCCTCATTTATCGCCTCAAAAAATTGGTTATCGAACTTCTCTATATGGCCTTTTTGTTCGTCCCATCTGGAAACTTCTTCCCTTAAATTTTTAAGTGCATTTTGTGCGGCTTCCAAAGCTTTAAAAGTAAAATTCATTTCCTGCCTGTAATGGGTCTGCAAATAAAGATATCTTAGGGAAAGCGGGTCATAACCTTTTTGGATAATATCCTCTACTGTATAGATGTTTCCCAAAGATTTACTCATTTTTTCACCGTCTACCATCAAAAAGGCATGATGAACCCAATAATTCACGAATTTTCTTCCGCTTGCCGCTTCCGACTGGGCTATTTCGTTTGTATGATGGATATTTATATGGTCTATTCCTCCCGTATGGATATCAAAAGACGGCCCCAGGGCTTTCATGGACATGGTCGAGCATTCAAGGTGCCAACCGGGAAAACCCTTGCCCCAGGGACTCTCCCATTCCATTTGCCTTTTAACGCCCTTGGGAGAAAACTTCCATAATGCAAAATCCGAGACATTTCTTTTTCCCGCAACCATTTCAACTCTTGCACCGGCTTTCAACTCCTCCGGATTTTGCCTCGAAAGTTTGTAATAATCAGGAAATTTTGAAGTATCAAAATAAATTCCGTCTTCTGTTCTGTAAGTGTAACCTTTTTCCTCCAAAATCTGTATAAGCTCTATCTGATCATTAATGTAATCCGTCGCATGCATCAAAACATCGGGCCTTTTTATGTTAAGCAAGTCCATGCTCTCCAAAAACTGTTGCTCAAATTTTTTTGCGATATCCCAAACAGACATTCCAAATTTTTTGGCTCCCTTTTCCATCTTATCTTCGCCTTCGTCGGAATCCGAAACAAGATGCCCGACATCGGTTATATTCATAACCTGTTTAACATGATATCCGTCGTATTTAAGTACTCTTATCAAAATGTCGTCTCCCACATACCTTCGCATATGTCCAATGTGCTGGTAATCATAAACGGTCGGTCCGCAGGAATATATCCCGACGCCGGGGGAATTTATAGGACTGAAATCCTCTATTTTTCTAGTTAATGTGTTATATAATCTCAACATAAATTCTTTAATCCGTAATCCTTAATTTTAAATTTTTCGGGCTTAGCCCGAGACTCCTCCTTTTACTTCTGCTTGTCTTTGGGCCCTTTGCATGGCAAAATCCGGTTTTTCTTTTTGTTTTTTCTGTTCTGCCTGCAAATCCTCCATTTCCTGTCTTTCAACCCTTTCCGCCGGCCTTTCTTCCTCCTCCTGTTTTTTGGGCCTGTTTACCAAGGGGTCATAATAGACTTCGTTATGAAGCTGCTGTTTTACCTGTGCAAGTTTTGAGGCGTCTTCTTGTGCAACAAGGTCTTTGGAGACAGGGGCCTGACCCGGGTTTGAAGGCGCATAAAAATCTTTTACCATATCTTTTGCCGCCTGTATATCTGTACTTGAGTCGTTTGAGGCTTGATCTCCTGCAGTATCTTTTTGACCGGCTATCTGGTCAGCTGCCATTTTCGCTGCATCCGAAACAACATTGGTTGTCTGTTTGACCGCCTGCTGGCCTTTTTCTAAAACTTCTCCGAAAACATCATCCGAATTCATAGAAACATTATACTAAATTAACGATTAACTTAGTATTCGTTCCTTCCTTCAAGGGCCCTTTGCAGGGTAATTTCGTCGGCATATTCCAAATCCGCACCTATCGGAAGACCTCTGCCTATCCTTGTTATCCTTATTTCAGGATCCTGAGCCTTAACCTGTTTGGCAATATACATCGCCGTAGCTTCACCTTCCATGGTCGGATTTGTCGCAATTATCATCTCTTTAATTCCCGGTTTTTTATTTTTAATCCTTTGAATAAGCTGACCGATGAATATTTCGTCCGGACCGATATTATTCAAAGGGTCAATCTTTCCGTGCAAAACATGGTATATTCCTTTGTACCTCTCCGACTTTTCAAGCGCAAGGACATCCAGAGGTTGTTCAACGACACAAATTGTCGAATGATCTCTTCTTGAATCGGTGCAAATCCCGCAGGGATCGCTTTCGCCTATCATATAACATATCGAACATAAAACTGTATCTTTTTTTAAACTTTGAAGCGAATTGGCAAATTTATCCAATTCACCTTGAGGCACGTGTAAAAGATAAAAGGTTAATCTTTGCGCTGTTTTAGGTCCTACCCCGGGCAACCTCTCAAAAGAGTCAATTAAATTTTGGACAGCTTTGGGAATTATCATATTAAAATTTAAAATTAGAATTTTTTTATGGCTTCTGCAGCTACTTTTGCAACGGATACCACTTCAAGTTTTGGAAAAAGTTTATAAGCCGGAATTGCAATCGTATCCGAAACAATTACCCTTTCTATTCTTGAACCCTGCATAATTTTATCGGCGTCTTTGGCAAAAACTGCGTGAGTCGCATAACAATATACTTTCAAGGCTCCGTTATCCAACAAAAGGTTTGCAGCATCCACCATCGTAATACCGGTAGAAATCATATCGTCTACGACTATGGCCGTCTTTCCCCGGACATCGCCGGAGACCGAGGTATCATTAATTGCACCGCTTGCCAAATCCCGGTTTTTTTCTACGCTTACATACGGAATGTTGCCTAGCATTTCGGAAACTTCTTTAATTCTTCTTATTCCCCCCATATCGGGAGACACGAGAACGATTTCTTTAAGATCAAAGTCCTTTTTAATCATTTCGGAGAATGTCGGTAAGGCGGAAAGATGGCGTACGGGCACCGAAAAAATATCCGGAATTTTAGGGGAATGTAAATCAAAAGTAAAAAGCTCGGTCATTCCTACCCTTTGGAGAATTTCTGCTATGACCTCCAAAGAAACCGCCTCACCTTCCCTGAATATATGATCCTGCCTTTGATAACCAAGATACGGAATAAGAGCTTTAACAGATTTTGCCCCCGATCTTTTGAGGGCGTCTATCATTATGAAAAGCTCCATGTAGAATTCGTCGGGGGGTATGCTGGCGGATTGTATGACAAGACAATCCTGGTCGAGTACTTTTTCCTGTATTCTTATCCTTTTTTCAAGGTCCGGAAAAACAAAAATCTCGACAGGAGAAAGTTCATGCCCCAAATCTTTTGCGACTTTGGTTGCCAATATCTTATTGGAACTTCCGCTGAAAATTTTCATCGGCTTTACTGGCCCAAGAGGCCTCCGAGCCCCCCCTGCATAGAAGCAAGTTTTCTGGCCGCGACTTCCTGTGATTTTTTGATTGCCTCATTCACGGCTTCTTTTATATCGTTATCTCCTTTGCCGTTAACTTTTATCTCTTTTATCTTCTGATCCCCCGAAATAAGGATTTCGACTCCGTTTTTTTCTACTCTTACTTCTTCCCCCTGAAGTTCTTTTTGTATCTTCATGGCCTGATCCCTCATTTTTTTAAGATCTCCTAATTGCGAAAATGGATTATTCATAAAATCACCTCCTATTTTAATAATATTATTATATCAACTTTATTTCCATTTATTTCTTCCATTACCTGCTCGAGCACTTTCATTGTCTTTGCATCCTCGAGTTTTTCCTTATGAAACTTATACCCTGTTTCAAGAGTCAGCTTTCCGCTCTCAAAACTTTTTATGCTGCAGCCCCTTAGAAATCCCGCAACAGAACGGTTATGCTCATTAACCTTCTCTATTAATTCCATAAACAACTTGTCCGTTTTAGAGTTGGCGGCCGGCTTTTCGCCTAAATTTTTATTGAGATTTTTTCCAGTTAGCCGACTTTCATTTAGTGAAGGCGAGGAAACTTTTCCTTGACTTTTTGATTCCTGAACGTCTCCTTCAACATGCGGCAAGACTTCTCCTTCATTTTCCTCTGTCCATTCGACCACTAAAAGCTCAAGCGGCATCTGCTCCAAGAGAGAAGTTTTTGTCTCGAGGTATGCTTTTGATAAAAGATTTGCAAGCCTTTTGATTTCCTCCAACTCGAATTTTGTCCCTTCCCTTTTCTCCAGTACTCCGACATTTTCAAGCAAATTTTCATGGACTCTTTGAATGAGCTGTTCCAAAAAGTATTTTATGTCTATTCCGTTTTCCATAAGCTCCGCGATAAGCTTAAAAGCTTTTTCCCTGTCTTTTTCCTTTAATAAGGAAAGCATTTTTTCTACTCTGGCATCTACATTAACTAGCCTGTACTTTTTCTCTACAAGCTCTTTCGTTATTGTTTTCCCGTTTGAAAGAAGCGTCATTTCTTCCAGAATTTTTGCTCCGTCCCTGAAGCTCCCGTCCGATAAATGAGCTATTGCCTTAAGCCCTTCCTTGTCTGCATCTATTTTTTCTCCTTTTACGATTCTTTGGAATGATCTTACAAGCTCTTCTTCCGAAGCTTTTTTAAACATTATCTGAAAGCACCTTGAAAGTATGGTTGCGGGGATTTTATGGGGTTCGGTCGTGCAAAATATAAAAACTACGTGTGCGGGAGGCTCCTCGAGAGTCTTTAGCAAAGCATTAAAAGCCTCTGTTGTAAGCATATGCACTTCATCAATTATGTAAACCTTTTTATTTGCCTTAAAAGGCGCCAGCTTTACTTTATCCCTTAAATCCCTTATCTCATCTATTCCCCTGTTTGATGCCCCGTCTATTTCCAAAACATCCATATTGCTGCCGTTTGTAATCGAAACGCACTGCTCGCATTTACCGCATGGCTCTATCTCTTCTTTTGTTTTGTGTTTTTTCTCCAGATTGTGCTTTTCGCAGTTAATTACTTTTGCAACAATTCTTGCGGTAGAAGTTTTTCCCAAACCTTTTGGTCCTGTAAAAAGAAAAGCGTGAGTAAATGAATTGCCGGAAAAAGCGGAAAACAAATTTTCCCTTACGTATTCGCTGTCCAACTCCTCTATTTTTTGGGGTCTGTATTTCCTGTAAAAAACCATAGTTCGCTTCGTTTAATTTACCGATCGCCATTCATCATTTTCCATTGATTCCAAGATTTTAAACGGAAAATGGATAGTGGAAAATGGAAAATCTTTTATTCATGATGTATTCCCAAAAGATGCATCAGTCCGTGTTCAACCAACTCGTCGACCTTATCGTCCACCAGCATTTCGTCTCTTGACGCATCCCTTATAACCTGCGGATAAGAAAGTACAATATCACCAAGTCTTAAGATATCAACAGGAGACCTCATTGGCTCCCCTTCCGACTGGGAAAAAGAAAGAATGTTCCTTGTCTTGTCTTCGCCTTTATATTTTTTCGAAAGGCTCCTCATTTTTCTGTCGCCGACAATGGCAACTGAAATCTCAACCGGTGAATCAAGGCCGTTTTTGTTAACGGTCTTTTCCACTGTCTCTTTTATCCTTTTTCTATTAACCTTATACCTGCTTTCGACAAAGATTAAAACATTAATCTTATTCATAAATTATGCCGTCCAAAGTTTTTTTGCCTTTCTTGCGTCCTCGGCTTTCTGCTTTCTGGCAAGTGAAGGTTTAAGATAAAATTCTCTCCTTTTTGCCTCCTGAAGTATTCCTTCGGACATTACTTTTCTTGAAAATTTTCTGATTAATGCATCATCGCTGTCTCCGGGCATTTTTTTAACAACTACCATAAATAAAACACCTCCTTTATTAATTACTAATTACCAATGAACAATTTTTTTAATCCTTATTAATCGGCAACCTGTTATTGGCCTTTAGCTACAGGGCCTGTAACGTGAAAATGCACATGGTTTATAACCTGTGCTCCTCCGCCGTTAACGGCTATTCTGTAGCCCTTTTTATCAAGACTGTTTTCCCTAATCATTTTATCAATAATTTCTTTAACTTTACTCATTAATTCCGAAGAATTAAAGTCCGAAAAATCATCTATGTGTTTTTTTGGGATTACCAAAAGATGAACCGGCTTTACCGGATGTATATCGGGGAAAACCATTACATCTTCGTCTTCATAAGTAAATTCTTTAGGAATTTCCCTGTCTCTTATTTTGCAAAAAACACAATCCATAATTTCTAATTAAAAAATTAGAATAATTAGGTCATTAGATACTTTTTAGTACTTCCATTATATCACTCAAGGACAGTTTTGTCGGCTTCATTTTCGGGTTTTTTACCGTTCCGTTCAATAGCATTTTTTTCGAAACATGCAAAAACCACGTAGCATCAGGGTCTATTTTTCTCAACTTTTCGTAAGCCAGCGTTAAATCTCCCAATCCCTGACTTTTAATCTTCAACTTAGAAATCTCTGTTTTTTGTGGCCTGACTTTAATTCTTACATACCCTTTTCTCGGGTCTTTCCTGACAACCAAACAGTAACCCATTTTTTGTGCAAGTTTTATAACCGAATCGTTTATCGTCTCAAACGCTATTGATTTACCGAAACGGCTTTCAAATTTTATTCCGTTTTCTTTTATTTCTTTTTCCGCCCATATTCTGTTTTCAAACTGGTGCAATAAAGCATCCAAGGCCTGAGTTACATAATCAAGATAAAATTTATCCTGATCGGGTTTTTCAAGTTTTAGCCCTTCAAGTATCCCTATAATAGAGAATTCGTGATAATCCGCCGTAGGTTCTCCCCAGAAAACTTCTTTAAAATGGTCCACTTGTACCACAACGTCCACTATTCTTTTAAGCGCCTCATATTTATCTTCGCCCATTTCCGGAACGTTTTCCCTAAGGACTTTCATTACATAATCAAAAGTAAGACTCGCAGCGCAAACCTTTTCGTCGGAAGTCTGATGGTGATCCAAGGGGCCCAAGCCGGTATCGACATGAATTATTAGGTCTTTTCCCGATTTTTCTACCGGGTCTGTAAGCTTAAGGCCCTGCTCGGGGGTTCTTCCTATCGCCTCTCCGGCAGGAACAAACCTTACGTGTGAGTCTTCCCAACCGGGCAAAAATTTTTTAATCAGCCAGACGGACGTTATAGCGTCCATGTCGGGTGACGTATGTGCAACAATTATTCTCATAAATTCTTTTAAGTAGATTTTGTAGTATACCTTTTTTAAACGGGAAAAGAAAGCCTTATTTGACAATTATGGGCTTTTATGTACAATTTAACTATGGCGGAACACAATACAGCAAGAGATGTTGTCATGGCTACCGCAGTTACAGCAGGAATTGAAATCGGAGGAAACATCCTTCCTGCTGCCAACATAAATCAGCCAAAACCGGAAAACACGGCTCAGCCTGTTGGAGTTGTCAGACAATCGGAAATGCACCAGTCGACACAAAATCCGGTCAAAACACAGGGAGTTGAAATAACATTTCCCTCGCCGGCTTCAATTCCAGAACCTACCCCGACGCTTATAGTTCCTCCCGCCGTCCACGGCACGCCTCCACCTTCGGAATCTCCGGCACCGACAGGAGAAATAGGAACAGCTGTAACAGGTACTCCCGAAACCCTACCACCGACGAATACAGAACCGTCAAAATAAATGCAGAGGACGGCAAAGGGACTTGACAAAAATTATTCAATCACGCACTATAATAGTAACTGCCTATGAATCCCAAAACACCTCAAGATCTGGATCCGAAACTAAAAGAAGCATACGAAAGGGTTATGGGAAGCAATATAAATCCGGGGAATGTTATACCTCCCAAGCCAAGCGTGCCGCCTCCGCCTCCGTCCCAGGGACATAATGCAATGCCTTCTATGGGAACCGTTCCCATGCCTCAGAGGCTTCCGCCGTTAGAGCCCGTTCCGGTAATGATGTCTTCCCCCACAGCTACTCCGGCAAAAGCAAAGAAAAAATCGGGACTTCTTCCTATTATTTTTCTTATTGTCGGGATACTTTTTTTTGCGGGGTATGCGGTAGTCTGGGCTAAATTCTTCGGATTATTTTAATCTCTTTACTATCTCTTCAAAATCCAAAAGCTCTGTTTTGTCTTTGCTTCTTAATTTCCACTCTATTTTGTTTCCTGTTTTTGCACTCACAACAAGCCTTACGGGAATACCGATTAAGTCGGCATCTTTAAACTTTTCTCCGGGACTTGAGTCCCTGTCGTCGTATAAAACTTCTATCCTCTCGGCCACTAACCTTTCATAAATCTTATCTGCTTCCCTGCTTATTGTTTTCTCTTCATTATCTATTGAAATAAGATGAACCTGATAAGGAGCAACCGAAGAAGGCCAAATCAAACCCTTATCGTCGTTGTAGATTTCTGCAATTGTTCCCATGACTCTTGTAGGACCTATTCCGTAGCTGGCAAGCCAAAGTTTTTCTTTATAACCCATTTTTTGGGCATACATCGTTCCGAGAGGAAATATGTTTCCGACTTCTATAGACTTTGCCTCTATTATTTTTCCCTTTTTGCATTTTGGGCATTCCTCACCCGATTTACCGCTAAATATTTCTTTATTCTGGGCAAAATCGCATGAATCGCAATAAAAGATTGTATCTTCTCCCTGTTCGCACAGAACCTGAAACTCATGTGTGTAGTTTTTCGTAAAAACTCCTCCTGATGCCTCTACTATTTTTACATCTAGCCCCATTCTTTTAAAAATCTTAATATACGAATCTGCTACTTCCCAATAATATTTATACATGTCCTCTTCCGATAGATGAGCGCTGTATAAGTCTTTCATTAAAAATTCCCTTCCCCTCAATATTCCGGATTTCGGCCTTGCTTCGTGTCTGAATTTTGTAGAAAAGTGGTAAACCTTAATGGGAAATTCCTTAGGCGAAGGATTATGTTTTATTATCAGATCCGTTACTATCTCCTCATGTGTAAAAGAAAGACCGAATTCTTTTTCGTCTTTTTCGAGCTGATACATTATTTCTTTGGCGCTTTCCCATCTTCCCGTTTTATTCCATATTTCTTTGGGGTGTAAAAGAGGCATTAAGAGTTCGTTTGCGCCGGTGGAATTTATTTCCTCTCTTATTATATCTTCGATTTTCTGTTCTACCCTAAAGCCCAAAGGCAAAAGAGTGTATGAGCCGGCCATGAGTTTATCAATAAAACCCGCCCTAAGAAGCAGTTTTGCATTTAGGGAAACTTCGTCTTTCGGAAACTCCCTCAGGGTTTTTCCAAAAAGCTTAGAATATCGCATAAAAAGATTGTAGCATATTTTTTTAAATTTTGAAGGCTAAACGACTTCCGTTCCTTCGGGGACGTGTTCTTCCGGAACAAGAAGGACAGTTTTGTCCGGAACATCAATTGCCATTAACATTCCCTGTGACTCTTCCCCTTTGAATTTTCTGTATTCCAGATTAACTATAAAAGGAAGTTTTTTACCGACTAATTCTTCCGGGGTAAAACTTTGCGCAATTCCCGATATAATCTGTCTCTGAAATTCTCCGAAATCAACCTGTAACTTTAGGAGCTTATCTGCGTTTTCCACTTTTTCCGCAGATAACACTTTACCTATCCTTATCTCTACCTTTTTGAATTCTTCGAATGTAATCGTATCCATACTTTATAAACTTTATGAACTTTGTTTATGCTTCTATCCATTTTCTACCATCCTTCTCCAATAAGTCAAGCGCCTCTTTAGGTCCCCATGTCCCCTTTTTATACTTTGGCATTTTCCATTTACTGGACTTTATCTGCACCTCCCAACCTTTAAGAATTTTTGTTATGAATTTCCAGGAGCTTTGAAGCTCGTCGCTTCTGTTGAAAAGCATCTGATCTCCCGCAAATATATCAAGAAGTATCTTTTCATATGCGTCTTTTATTTCAACTCCGAATTCATCTTTATAAGTAAATTTCATATTTACCGTTGCCAGGTCCAGCTTTTCCTGTGGTTTTTTGGCTATTACCCTAAGCGTAATTCCCTCATCGGGCTGAATTTTAATAGTCAGGACATTCCCTATCTCAGGGCATCCGTATTCTTTAAAAAGAATGTGACATGTTTGTATAAACACGACAGAAACATAAACTGTGTTTTTAGGCATATTTTTTCCTGCCCTTAAATAAAAAGGGACACCCTGGAATCTTTCTGTATCCACAAAAAGCTTTACCGCCGTATAGGTTCCCGTATTCGAGTTTCTGTCTATATCTTTTTCCGAAAGATAGCCCTCGTACTGTCCCCTTACGGTAAATTTTCCCGTGTCTTTTGGCTCTATCGGCCTTATCGCCTCTATAACTTTTGCCCTGGCGTCTCTTATTGCTTCTCTTTCAAAACTTTTCGGCTGTTCCATTGCAACAGAAGCTAAGATTTGCATTAAATGGTTCTGGGCAACATCCCTTAGAATTCCCACTCCGTCGAAAAATCTTCCCCTTCCTTCTATACCCTTTTGTTCGGCAAATGTTATCTGAACATGGTCAATAAAACGGTTATTCCAGACAGGTTCAAATATTCCGTTAGCAAATCTGAATGCAAGCATATTCTGTATCGTTTCTTTACCAAGATAGTGATCTACCCTGAAGATCTGTTCTTCTTTGAAAGTTTTATAAAGCTTTTTGTCAAGAGATTTGGCTGTTTCCAGATCTTTTCCGAAAGGTTTTTCTATTATTATTTTTGTCTGGTTTATGCTGTCCTGGCCTATTCCCCTTGAAAGTTTTGTATCTTCCATAAAATCAAGGATTGTATCGTAGTTTTGAGGAGGAGTTGCCAGATAAAAAAGCCTTGTTACCTGCCCTTTGTATTTTTTGTCCAATTCTTCCAATTTTTCTATCAGCTCCAGATATGCATCTTTATCCTGGAAATCGCCTTTCTGATATATAAGCATTTTTGAGAATTTCGACCATCCTTTTCTGTCTTTTAAATTCTCAAAATGCCCGCGGAACTGTCTGTTGGTCATTTCCCTTCTTGAAAAACCTATGACGGAAAAATTGTCCGGAAGCTTTTCCCGGTTAAAAAGAGAAAACAGTGCCGGGATCAGTTTATGGTGGGCCAGGTCTCCCGTTGCTCCGAAAATTACCATAACAAATGCTCTCTTTTTATTTTTCATGAAAAGATTATATGTCCCGTATCAACAAATATAAAGTACTTTCCTTATATACATTAACTTTACTTTTTGCTTTTGAAATTTCAAATTTCCTGTTGTATACTGTCCTTTGTGAACAATTCCGATGTCTACAATAAATCAAGGGAAGAACTTCTTTCTGTAGGGAAAAAATACAACATAGCACAGGATAAACTCGAAGAATTTTTGGAACCCGACAGAGTTGTGGAAGTTAAAGTACCTGTTAACCTCGGCACGCAAGTAGTAACTTTTAAGGGATACAGAAGCCAACACAATAAAAATCTCGGGCCATATAAAGGCGGATTAAGATTTCATCCAAGAGTTAATAAAGACGAAGTTATGGCACTTTCCTTATGGATGAGTCTGAAAACAGCCGTTGTGGGGATACCTTTCGGCGGAGGAAAAGGCGGAATTGCCGTAGATCCTAAGGTATTAAGCGAAAAACAGCTCGAAGAATTATCAAGAGAATATGTAAGAAAAATTTCCGAGGTAATCGGATACGACAAGGATGTACCGGCCCCGGACGTAAACACAAACCCCAAAATCATCGACTGGATGACCGATGAATTTATAAAAATATCCGGAATGAACGGGGGGAAAACTCCGCTCAACAAGCTATTTGCAACCTTTACGGGAAAATCAAAAAACGGTCTCGAAGGAAGAACCGAAGCAACGGGTTTTGGAGGAGTAACGGTTCTTAAAGAACTTGCAAAGAAGCTTAATCTCGAACCGAAAACGCAAAACGTTGCGGTGATGGGATTCGGAAATGTGGGTTTCTATTTTGCAGACCTTGCTTCAAAATCGGGATTTAACCTAGTTGCCGTTTCCGACTCAAAGGGAGGAATTATAAAGAAAAACGGAGAAAAATTCATTCCCCTTGATATTCCCCTTGTATACGACTGCAAACAGGAAAAAGGGAGCCTTGCCGGCTGCTACTGCGCAGGCGGAGTTTGTGATACAAGAGGCGGGCAGATGATAACAAACGAAGAGCTTCTGGAACTTCCGGTAGATATACTTATTCCGGCTGCCCTGGAGGACGTAATTAATGAAAACAACATGCAAAATATAAAAGCAAAAATAATAATAGAAATGGCAAACGGACCTGTTTCCCCGACCGCTTACCACTATTTAACGGAAAAAGGCGTAATAATTGTTCCCGATATACTGGCAAATTCCGGAGGAGTTGCGGGAAGTTATATTGAATGGGAACAGAATATGGAAGATAAAAAATACAAAAAGGAAGACGTCCTGAAAAGGCTCGAAAAAATGATGCAAAACGCGTTTGAAAACGTTTGGAACGAATCCAAAAAACAAAAAACCGATCTTAAAGAAGCCTCTTACCTTGTTGCTCTTGGTAAAATCCTCTCGGTTTGATTTTTAAAGGATTGTCTGTTGTATTTGCCTCCCAACAAGAGAATTATGCCCCCTGTATCAGGTCTTCAGGCGCACTGCCGAGGGAGAATTTGAATTTTATGAACCGGAGCATCTTGTCTTCCAGCTAATGGAAGAAGGATCAAAAGATTGAATGCTACCCCTTTTACTTTGGAATCTGAAGAATAGGCTGTCCGCTTATAAGCCTTATAATGTCGTGGAGGGTTATTAGCGCTATTATGAGAAGAAGAACAGCCATGCCGATTGCATGAGCATAAGACTCAACTCTCTGGTCTACTTTTCTTCTTGTTATTCCCTCAACAAGGATAAAGAATAGTCTTCCTCCGTCAAGGGCTGGAATCGGCAAAATATTAAGAATAGCAAGGTTAAGAGATAAAAGTGAAACGAAAGAAAGCAGAGCCGGGAGACCCAGCTGGACAAAAGTCCCTGTTAGTTCGGCAATTCCGACAGGCCCCGCAACTCCCGAAGGAACCGACGCTTTTGTAAAAAGCTGTACCACAACCATCCCAAGTCCCGAGAGTATCAGCCAGGACTCACTAAGGGCTTGGCTTGTGCCTACGAATGGAGCTTCATACCATGGATATTTTTTAATAATAATATTTTGGGAAATAGCAACACCCATAGGTCCCTGGTCGGGAGGATAATTTTTTCTTGGCGTTACTTCCAATATCTCCTGTTTATCCTTTGTAGTTAATACCCTTAAAGTAAGTTTTTGGCCGAGGTGTCCTCTTGTTATTGTAACCAGTTGGCCTGGGCTTGAGACTGCCGTATTATTAATTGCTTCAATCGTATCTCCGACTTTAAGGCCTGCTTTTTGCGCGGGAGAATTAGGGATTACCTGGGTAACAATAACCTTGTTTCCTCCTGTTTGTATTCCCACCGCGGAAAATAAAATGGAGATTATTGCAACTGCAAGAACAAAATTCATTACTACTCCGGCTAAAACAACCAAAGCTCTTTGCCATACGGGTTTAGCAAAAAAGGCTCTTTCTCTGTCTTTTTTGCTCACTTTTTGCTCTTTTATACTCACTGCTCCTGTTCCTGCTTCGTCTTCACCGTAAAGTTTTACAAATCCTCCTATAGGAAGCCAGTTAATTGAATATATTGTCTCTCCCCTTTTTATCCCGAAAGCTCGTGGCGGCAGACCGAAACCGAATTCTTCCACTTTTATTCCGAAAAATTTTGCGACAAAGAAATGTCCTGCTTCGTGTATTAAAACAAGAACCGAGAGGATGACTATGAAAATTATTACCGTGACTAACATAACCTAGTGAGTATACCAGAATATCATTGAAGATTAAAGATTTCCGAATTCATGAGGAAAGGATTAGCCGTAATCGCACCAAATAAACTATACGGCCATTAGCTCTTCTTCTTTTTTCTTTCCTAAAGTGTCAATTTCTGCTATTGTGTCGTCTGTTAATTTTTGAATTTCTTTTTCAAGTCTTTGCTGGTCGTCTTCGGAAATCTCTTTGTTATCGAGCATTTTTTTAACTTCCGTCATTGCTTCGTGCCTTGTCTGTCTTACCTGAATTTTTCCGCCCTCGAGCTTTTGATTTACAAGATGAACAAGCTCCTGCCTTCTTTCCTCGGAAAGCAGAGGAATGGAAATTCTTATTTTCTCTCCGTCTATAACGGGAGTAAAACCGATATTTGCTTCCTGTATTCCCTTATTAATCTCCCCTGTTATTGAAGGGTCAAAAGGAGTAATCAAAAGCGTCTGGGGATCCGAGACGGCAACATGCGCAAGCTCTACAACACGCATTCTTGCAGTTCCCTGATATGCGTTAATAACTATATTCTCTACTAGGGAGGGAGTTGCCCTGCCTGTTCTGACTGTAGAAAGGTCTGTTTTTAAGACCTCTATTATTTTTTGCATCTGTCCCCTTGCGTTGTCTACCGTATTCGGATTCATACACAGAAATAATAGCAATTAATTTAAATAATTACAATTCTGCTAAATTTTTATTTACATTCAGGAATTTGAAATTTGTTAAGAGGAATAAAAAATGAGATTTTATTTGATTTCTATTCTTGAAAAGCTGTTGATCTTAATGTTCTCTCCGAGTTTTCCTATTACGCCTTTCACAAGCTGTTCTATTGTCTGAGAATTGTCTCTTATATATTCCTGCTTAAGCAAAGCGTCCACGTTTTTAGGATCCATGGCAGCTACCTGCATTGCTACCTCGTGGGCTAATTTTTTAAATTCTTCCGTTCTTGCAACGAAATCCGTTTCGCACAAAAGCTCAACCAACACTCCCACTTTTCCATTTTGGTGGATGTATGCTTCCACCAGCCCTTCCCCTGTTTCCCTTCCTGTTTTTTTCTCGGCTTTTTCGAGGCCTCTTTTTTTAAGCCACTCTATTGCATTTTTTGAGTCCCCTTTCGACTCCTCAAGCGCCATTTTTATGTCCGAAATGGAAGCCTGTGTTTCTTCCCTTAATTGTTTAATGAGTTTTATATCTGCCATAAGCTTAATTTATAATTCAAAATTATTTTTTTGAAGTTTTCGTTTCCTTTTTAGGTGTACTTTTTGTTTTTTCTTTAGCCTCTTTTTTTTCTTCTTTCTTTTCTTTAGATTCCGCTTTCTTTGGCTTTACTTCTTCTTTTTCTTTTTCCTGTGAAGCTTTAGCCAGGGAAGACTCAAAGTCTTTTCTTCCCTCAACCCAGGCATCCATTATATAAGAGGCAATAAGTTTTATAGAACCGACCGCATCGTCGTTTGCAGGAATGGGATAATCAATAATATAAGGGTCTGCATTTGTGTCAACGATTGCAACCGTCGTTACCCCCATATTAGCTGCCTCTTTAATAGCAAGCTCTTCCAGATGGGAATCTATAACAAACATTGCGTCGGGTTTTTCTTTAAGTTCAGATATTCCCCCGTAGAGAGCTTCGAGTCTTTGTATTTCCTTTTCCCAAAGGCCGACTTCTCTTTTTGTATACTTTGCCTTTTCCTCGGGAGACGCCAAATTTGCCTTAAGGTCTTTTAATTTCTTAAAGTTCTTTGAAACTTCGGGAAGGTTTGTAAGTATCCCCCCAATCCATCTATTTGTAACATAATATAGGCCGTCTCCCTGGCCTGATTTTCCGTCTTTGAGTAATTCTTTTGCTCTGGCTATTTCTTCGTTAACTATCCCCTGCGCCTGCCTTTTAGTGGCAACCACCAGTAAGGTTTTTCCTTTTTTACCTAGCTCTTTAATATATGCGGCTGCGTTATCAAGGCCTTCTTTTGTTTTTGCCAAGTCTATTATCTGAATATTGTCTCTTGCTTCAAAAACAAAATCCCTTGCCTTAGGGTTTGACCTTGTTACCTGATGCCCGAAATGGCATCCTGCTTCCAATAACTCTTCAAGCGTTATTTCTCTCATATGAATTTGTTCCCTTTACCCTTCCGTAGCTCCGAAGTGCTGGAGCGAAGGAGGGTTTTTCCTCCATCCGTAATAATGAGTTCTATGCTCACAGGGACACGCAACGGATGTGAGTGATAATGGAATTATACAAAAACTTCTTTCCAAACGCAACACCTTGACAAAAAGTTTTCTACAGGGTTTAATTGAATAAGAGCATGAAAAAAATAAAATTGCTTGTAGTTTTACCTCTCATACTTGCCTTCCTGCTTTTGGGAAAAACTTCCTTTGCACAGACTCCTCCCGCAACCATTCCGAATAATCCTCTTTTTGACATGACAAAACCCGTTGCCACAAGCTTTATACAGTACGGGGAAACTTCGCCTAAAACAATAAATCTTTTTCCGTTTACAACAATTACCGTTCCGCCTCAAAGCTTTAACGATAATGTAAACGTATATGTGTTCGAAGGAAACTGGGACAAACTTAAGACAATTCTCCCAAAAGACCAGTCTCCTATTGCCTCGTACTACCTGGTCTTTATAAATTCAAAGGGGAAAGTAGTTACACCTTCTAATCAAATTTCTGCCCAGGTTTACAACAACTATGTTGGGACAAACACATACTTCTATCCCATGGGTTCCGTGGGAAATATCGACGTTGCGAATTCAAAAAGCTTTACGGGACATATTCTTTTAAACACTCAAATCCCGATTCAGGACAGTGCTTTTATGGTCGGAATAAATAAAATTATTGCCAAAAATGATTCTTCGCTTACTCCTCCCACTCCGGGAACCTATGTTCCCGCAAAAACAACATCATCGGGACCTTCTTTATATACACAAAAGGTCTTTGCGCTGATTTTCTTAATAATTGTAGCAATGCTGCTTTTGGCGCTTTTGTGGAGCAACAGTAAAAAAACCTCAAGAAGAAGAAAATAAATTATCTGTACCTTTTGGCCTGTATCGTAAAAAGCTTTTCGTAAATCCCTTTTTGTTTCATTAACTTTTCGTGGTTTCCCGCCTCTTTTATTCTTCCTTTTTCTATTACATAAATCGTATCCGCGTTTCTAACTGTTGAAAACCTGTGGGAAATAATAAGGACTGTCTTGTTTTTACCCAAATCCTCCACTTTTTCGAATATCTCGTTTTCGGACTTCGGATCAATGGCAGAAGTAGGCTCGTCCAGAATAAGGACGGGGGCGTTACGGAAAAAAGCCCTTGCAAGTGCCACTTTTTGCCACTCTCCCACCGATAGGTCCGCGCCGCCTTCGAATGTTTTTCCCAGAATCTGTTCGTATCCTTTTTCAAGACTGTTTGCCACCTTATCGGCACCGGACTTTCCCGCCGCCTTTCTGATTTCTTTTATGTCTTCCTTTTCAAAAGTCTTTCCGAAATAAATATTTTCCCGCAGGGTATATTCGTACTTTATAAAATCCTGAAAAATAACCCCCAAAGTCCTGTACCAGGAAACAAGGTCTATATCTTTTATATTGATGCCGTTTATAAGTATTTCCCCCGAATCTGTATCATAAAAACGTGCCAAAAGTTTTACTATTGTTGTCTTACCGGCGCCGTTTTCGCCTACAAATGCCACTTTTTCTCCGGGATTAATCTTAAGGGAAAAATTCTTTAGCACGGCTTTTTTGGATCCGGGATAGGAAAAATTGACATTTTTAAATTCTATTAAAGGAGCTTTATGTATATCCTGCTTTACGGCTCTTTTAGAAGTTGTAATAGTGGGCTTTGCGTCAAGGACCCTAAATATATCCTCGACAAAAAGAGTTTGTGTATAGACCTGGGACATATTCCTGAATAGTCCGTTAACAGCCTGCTGGAAGTTTGCCACTACAAAAGTAAAGTAAGTAAGGCTTCCGAGGGTAATCTTTCCGGCTACAGTTAAAAGGACTATAAAAAGTTCTATGGCAAAATAAACAACTATTCCGCCTATGTCAAAAATCATTGTCGTTAAAAATCTTCTTTTCCCGACTTTGGAATTTTGGCTCACAAACTTTTTTTGTATTTTGTCCAGTTCGCCTATAAAATTTTTTGCTGTCTGGAAAATCTTCATCTCTTTTGCGCTCTGTCCGTTTTGGATAAGGTCGGATATATACCAGAATTTTTTTCTGTACGGAGAATGCTCTTCCCATAGACCCCATATTGTTTTTGCATACTTTGTCTGGTTAAAGAATACGGGAACGGCTATCAAAAGAATAAAAAGTCCGAGGAAAATATTTAGGGTGGCAATTATTAAAACTGCAAGAATAAGGCCTGTAAGGCTTTGCATGGTATAAAAAAGGGCAGAGATCATATTAAGAGGCCTCCATGTATAGCTTTCTTTTACGCGTTGGAGCATGTCTTTAAAGTTGCTGTCCTCAAAATACTGTAAATTCAGTTCCGAAAGTTTTAAAAGTACAACTCTGTAAAGCTCAACCGGAAGTTTTGTCCATACCAAAAGATCTACATAACTTTGCAAAGAAAAAAATACTTCCTGCAAAACAAAGGTGCCGAGACGAAAACCCATTAAAATAAAAAGGAAAGAAAGACTTACGTTAGGCTTCCCGAAAGAAGAAACTATAAAATCGATTATCAATTTGTAAATGTACGCATTCGCAAAAGGAATAAACGCGGGAACAACGGCAACGATAAAACTTGTCAAAAAAAGTGGCTTGTCAATTTTCCACAAAAACAAAAGAAGGCGTTTTGAGGTTTTTGCCGTCCCAAGGATTTTACCTATCCTTTCATTTTTAATAAGGCCTGCCATTACGGCTTATTTTACTACTTCGTTTATCCTTATGCTAGAATATTCAAAAGAATGGATATAAATAATAGAGATTTCTTAAAAAGAGGGCTTAAGACTTTCGGCAACAGCATGTATCCCCTTCTTTTGGACGGGGATATTTTATACCTTAAAAAAATCCCCTTTAAAAGAATTAAAACCAACGACATAATAACGGTAAAAAACGGCAATACTTATTTTACCCACAGAGTAATTTATAAAGGCAAAGACTATGTTATAACCAAAGGCGATAACAACCATACTTCCGATAAAAGAGTTTCGGCAAAAAACATACTCGGGATTGTGGAAAATGTTAAAAGGGGTAAAGAAATATTCAGCCCCGAAAGTCTCTATCTTATGCAGTCCAGCCTCTATTTTTTGGAAATAATAAAAATTAAAAAAATCCTGGAGAAAAAAGGCATAGACGTTGTTTTTCTAAAGGGCCTTCCCCTTCATTTATATTTCGAAAAGACCCACCCCAGGAGAATTTACGCCGACTGCGACATACTTGTTAAAAGAAACGATTTTAATAAAGTTAAAAGGATTTTAAAAGAATTCGGATATGAGCAAACCGAAGACAGCCTTTCCAAAAAGCATAAGCAGTTAAAAAACAAGGAATCGGAAATAACTTTTATAAAATACGTAAACGGATTTGCCGTGGTTTTTGACGTACATTTCGAAATTGTTTTTTTAATGACACAGCTTGGCGAGTTGAATAGCCTTTATCCGCAAAAACTCGTAGACTCTCTTACTTCGGACTTTTTAAATAGCAAAAGACAAATAACGGTAAACGGAGAGAATTTTCCCGTTCTTTCAAAAGATAATCTTGCCGTTTACCTTTGCCTTCACCTTTTTCACCATAATTTTGAAGGAACTTACCGTTATGAATTTATAAACACCGTAATTAAAAAAGATAAAATCGGAGAAAACGCTCTAAGGATCATAAAAGAATATAAACTTGAAAATTTTATTTACCCCGCTCTTTTTCTTCTTAAAAAGTATTACAAGACTCCCGTTCCCTCTTCCGTTTTAAACAAAATTAAGCCGGAAAAAAACGGATATATGAATAAAATGATTAGGGGAATAGACATACTTAACCAGGACGAAAGAGTAACGGGAGGCGTAAAAAGGTTCAAGACAATTTTTTTCCTCTCCCCTCTCCCTTTTTACAGAAAGGCTTTTGTATTTACAAATAAAGAAGTCGTCTATTCCGTATATTGGGTTGTTGAAAAGAAAATCCGGGAGAAATTATTTTTTAGAAAGAATCTTTGATTTTATAAGTTCGGATACAAATTCGTTAAAATCTTTTTCCGCCTCTTCTTTTTTAATCGAATAAAATTTTGAAAGATATTCAATTATTTTTGCGCTTTCCCAGCCTGACTTTATTTTTTCAAAAATCAAGGTAGCAGTTTTATTAAAAGTATAAAGTTCCGATTTTTCCCCGTCAAAAATCGTCGAACTATCCCCTACTTTTTGAATTATAAAACCTTTATTTACTTTGTATTTCATATCTTTAAAATTTCTTTTTTAAAAAACTTTTTGAATTCTTTCTCGTCTTTCTTTACATAAAGATAATAAAAATCTTTTGTGTTTGCAAACTCCACCAGTAAAGGAAACTGTCTTTTAATCATATCGGGATATGTAAAAATCTGTTTTAAGATCTTGTTTAAGATCATATTTTTGTTTTCTATCTTTTGAATTTTGTATTCTTTTGCCTTCTTTATGAAAAAGATCCTGTCTACCGTATAGGACTGCCATCCCTTTTTAAAATTATAGTTTTTATCGTGGATTATTGTCTGGAACAGGTAAAATCTTCCTTTTATCTTTCTTATAACTATCGAATCGTCCGCAGAAATATTGCAAAGACCGTTGAGCATCTGGGCTGTTGTTGATTTCCCGGCCCCGTTTCTTCCTTCAAAAATAAATGCTTTATTTTTATACGAAACCGCCGAACCGTGAAGAGCCATACCGTTACTGTTGGGAATAAGATATTTATTTAAGATTATGGAAAGCCCAAATTCGAAATCTAATCCCCCGGGAGGATTATTAAAAAAAAGTGTCCTTTTGGGGATATCCAGATAGGAGGACCTCATATCAAAATACTCCACTTCGGAGTTCTTTTTTTTATCTATTTTTAAAAGGACGGAGCCCGTGTAATCCACATGAACCGTAAAATCAACCTTTCCCTTTCCCCTTTTAATAAAACCCGAATAGTTTTTTTTAACCATTCCGACAAAATTATCAAGATGATAGGGCTGATCGGTGTAATGAACTTTTAAAAGAATATTAAAACCGCAGATATTAAGATATATTTTTTCCATAAGCTATGCCTTTCCCAAAAACTTTCTTCCGATCAGTTTTAGTATCAGCAAAAACGTCAATAATGATATTCGTAAGTCATAAGCCCTAGATCTTCTTTTCGAATATTCTACATCCAGCTCCATCCACTCCCTGAATTTAAGCCTGTGCTGGCCCCCTACAACCCAGGGCGAAGTTATACCGGGCAATACGCTAAATCTTTCCCCGTATTTTTTTGGTACCTTTTTTGCCTCATCGACAGGCAAAGGCCTCGGCCCAACGAATGCCATATCGCCTTTTAAAACATTAAAAAATTGCGGGAGTTCGTCCAAGCCCGTATAGGAAAGGATTTTCCCTACTTTTGTAAACCTGGGATCGTCCTTTATCTTAAAAACGGGCCCGTCAACTTCGTTTAGTTTTTTGTATTTCTTCTTAAGGCCTTCAGCCTTGTCCACCATTGTCCTTATTTTATACATGGTAAAAACTTTTTTGCCCTTACCCGTTCTTTTTTGCTTGAAGATAAACGGGCCTTTTGAGGAAATTTTTATCAGGATAAAAAATACAGTAAGAAACGGCAGGGATAATATAAGCAGAATAAGAGCAACAGGTCTTTGAAACATACTAAACAAAAGAATTTATTAAAGAAGTTATCTCTTTTATCTGACTTTCCTTAAGCTCGTAAAAAGAAGGCAAAAGTAAACCGTTCGAATATAAAAACTCCGCTTTTTCGTATTTTTGACCTTTAAACAAATCTTTATATACGGGCTGGGTATTAAGCGGACGGAAAAAAACTCTTGTTTCTATCCCCCTTTTTAAAAGCCCCAGTCTTACTTTTTCTTTTGTCTTTTTGCTTTTAAAAATTACTGCGGGAAACCAGAAATTGGGGTTCTGGTTTTTTAAAGGCTCGGGAATAAAATATTTGTCCCCTTTTATAAGATATTTTTTATAGGTTTTGAAGATTTCCCTTCTTTTTGCAAGCATCTTATCAAACCTTTTGGTCTGGGAAAGGCCCAGGGCGGCCGAAAGGCCGGAAAGAACCATGTTATAGCCGATGACATGGTGGGTAAAATGGGAATCTTCGTTAAAATCAAAAAACCTTATCTTTCTTAAAAGGTCAAAAAGCTTTTTGTTATTAGTGGCAACCATTCCCCCGTTTCCCGTCGTAATGATTTTATTGGAGTATAAAGAAAAGCAGGAAGCGTCTCCAAAACTTCCCAAAAATTTCGCTTTATAAGTTGCGCCCATGCTTTCTGCCGCGTCTTCTACGATATAAATCTTTTTTTCTTTGGCAAGTTTTACAAGCTTATCCATTTCGCAGGAGTATCCATAAAGGTGTACGGGCATTATTACTTTTGTTTTTTCTGTTATCTTTTTTTCCACTTCTTCCAAATCAAAGATAAAATCCTCAAAAGACCTGCAGTCTACAAGAACCGGTGTTGCCCCCGTTAAGGTTACGGCATTAATGGAGGCAATCATTGTAAGGGAAGGAATTATTACCTCGTCTCCCTCGCCTACTCCCAAACTTTTTAAAGCCAGAAATAAAGCCGATGTACCGCTGTTTACGGAGACCGCGTATTTTGTTTTGCTTACCTTTTTGGCAAACGCTTTTTCAAACTCCTCAACAACGGGGCTTTTGGAGGAAATCCATGAAGAATCAAATGTCTTTTTAATCTCTTTAAAATCTTCTTTTGTTAAATTAGGCTTTGAAACCGGAATCCTGTAAGAATTTCGCATAAAATAACTTCAACTTTAAAGCTTCGGATAAATACAGGAAAAACATTTTAGGCAGATTGGATTTTGACTTTCCGTATTTTCTTTTTTTATAAACTACCGGAACCTCTTTTATCCGAAAACCTTTTTTCTTTGCCGAATACACCAAACGGAGGTGATATTCACCATAACCTTTATATATCTTTTCAAGTGGAAGTTGCAAGAGTTTTTCACGTTTTACGGCATAAAATCCGCTCATATTATCCATCGTAGGAAAACCTAAGATGTGTTTTAAAAAATTATTAAAGATTAATGTAGGATAATACCTTCTTTTTTCCTCCATTCCCCCGCCCTTTACAAATCTGGAGGCAACTATCAAATCATTATTTTCGATTTCTTTTAATAACTGAGGGATAAGTTCGGGCGGGTGGTTAAAATCTGCGTCCATTCCGACAATAATTGGATATCTTGAATTATTTATTCCGTGAAGTATCGCCGTCCCCAACCCTCTCTCATTTTTCCTTAATATAGCCCTGACATATCCATCTTTTTCAAATTCTTCAGCTATTTTTTTATACGTTCCATCCGGACTATTATCGTCTACCATGATTACTTCATATTCGAAGTTTGACAACACATTTTTTATTCCCGCGATAAGTAAACAAACGTTATTTTTCTCATTGAATGTAGGAAGTATAATAGAAAGTCGCAAATTCATCCTAGCATCTTTACAATTCTCGATTAAAATAGCAATAGTTGCTTTGCTTACATTCTAATCTAAAATAAACCGTATTCAAACGCAATCCATTGTTTCCTATAAAATTAGTTATCGCGTTCCTAAATGCGTAGTATCTATTATCGTCAAACTCAAAAATGATAAAAATTACGTTTCCAGCTTCGGGCAAAACGAATTCTGCTTCGGTAGAACTTTTTACATTATATAATAAGCTAAGTTTCGAGTATAAATTTATATTTATTGTTCTTTCTTTTTGAGACAAGCTTAAACCCTGAAAATAATAATTAGTTAGGGGAACTCCGAAATCTGTTCCTTTTCTATCAACTAAAATAATAGTTGAATTTTTACCATTCATTTCCGAAACTAATTTAGTAACGAAGTCCTTGTAGTCAATATACGGATTCATAATTATGGGAGGTTGGTATGTAATTATATAAACCTTTATAAATACAATTACCATCATTAAGATGATAAATGCTAACTTTTTAAAGTTTGATAAAAAACCCGAAATACTATAAATACCCAAAATTAATAAGAAATTAAAAAACCAAAAAGTCCTTTCAAGAAAAATCTGGAAATAAATAGAATTAAATATATATAAAAATATAAAATCTATTACGAAACCAGTTAAACCAAAATAGGCTAAATATTGTATAGTTATTTTTTTTGATCTAAGAACTAAAAAAAGCAGTGAAAGTACGAGCATCAGTAGTAATATCTCCGAAATATAAAATTGAGACTTAAAAAGTATGACATTTGCAAACTTATCAAAAAATGAAATTATATTTAAATTTGCTATACTCGAAATTCCGTTTAGAGCATAGAATTTATTAAAGGTACCCATTAACTGGAAAATCCCTGGGGAAATTAAAATTAGGTTTAAAAAACCCAACAACGTCAAGTTTTCCGCTTCTTTATTCCGCCAATTCAAAACGAGAAATAATAATGTAATTAATGGCAAATAAAAATATACAACCGAATAATCCGAATAAAATGCTAATGTAGAAAAGATAAGAAATAATATCGGGTTACGTAATTTTTCTTCTCTAGTTGTAGAAAACAATATAAGGTTTGAAACATAAATAAATGCTAATATCGAAAAAAGCATTACGAAATTATAGATGGTAACGGAACTGTTTATGTAAATAAAATATGGCAAAAATGAAAATAGAAATATAGGTATGAGAGAATTTACGCTTTTACTAATTTTTTGAAAAAAATTAAATAAAGCAAACGAGATTATTAAAAATATTAATAAATTAGTAGTCCTTAATAAAACGATATTTGTAGTTAAACACTGAGCCAGCTTTAAAAATAATGGATATAGTATTCCATGATCCTTAATCCAAAAATTGTGTGTAAGCAAATTAATAAAACTAGTTTGCCTCGCAATTTGGGTATAAAAAACCTCATCTGTAAAAATGTCATTTGAGAATATAAAATACAACCTTAAAATGAAACCTAGTACAGTTATAAACAAGAAAAGAATGCTAATTCTGTTGATGCGGATTAACTTAGTTAGGATTTTTTTCTGATGATGTTGCATTCTATTGCTTTTATTCATTTCTTATTATAATATAATTCTACGTTAAATAACCCTAAAAAAATAAATGAGATTAAGAAATAAACAAACGAAGGAAATTATAGTTTTTGTAAAAAAAAACTATTTACTTTTGGCTTTTATTGTAATAATTGTTTTAACTTTACTGGTCGGGTTATATAAAAATTTCTTGTCCAAAACAAATTACATCTATGCAAAAGTAGAGATAAATTATCCAGAATCCTATTACTCAAGACCCGATATTTGGATTGTAGATTCGTTGCATAACGGAGAAATACAAACGGGTATTTTAGGCCAACCCGAAGCAGAAATACTGAATGTAACATATTACCCGTCTTCTCTTGCCGATAATCAGTTTGATATTTTTTTAAACTTAAAACTTCAGGCAGGTTACGATAAAACTACAGGAAGCTATTCCTTCCAAAGATCGCCTATTGCGGTAGGCTCTCCTATTACACTAAGTTTTCCAACTTCCCATGTTATTGGAACAATCCTGTATTTAGGCGTAACGCCTCCCCAAGACAAATATGTCGAAAAAACAATTTACTTGGTTGATCCCGCTGCATATAGAAAAAGCGCTCCCTATCTTTACGACAGTATTAAAATCGGAGACAGTTATTACAACGGAAACCAATCGGTATTTCAAGTAACCGATAAAAAACTGGAACAAAATGTATTCGCCGTAGTTAACAATTTTACAAGCCAGGTATCCGAAGGGTCAACCGACACAACTCAAGATATAGTAATAATTGCAAAAATGAAATTACTTGAAAAAAATAACCAACTTATCTTTGGCGGTGATCAACTTGTACAATTAGGCGATAAATTAAACTTGTCTACGAATAATGGACTAAATCTTAACGATTTCGTAATTAGCGCTATTAAATGATTTAAGAAGCTTCGATTATATTCAGCTTATAAATAGCAACTCTTGTTAACCAAAATAAACTCTGATAGGTAATTGACGAGGAGGGATTGGCAAGAGAATATAAAAACAAAGTCCAAAATGAAATTACGAAAGCCTTCCCCAACCCATTCTTTTTATTTTTCAGCACTTCAAAATCTACTTTTATAAAATAAAGAAGCAATAAGGTAAAAGTTCCCAAACCAAGGGTACCCGTTTCCGCAAAAGTACTGAAAAAAACATTATGCGGATCCTGCGCCGCAATATCATATTCCTGATTCGCAAGTTGGTATGTGCTTATGCTTTGCTGTTTATTAGACGGAAGATAATCATAATAATTTCCGAGTCCTACGCCAAAAGCCGGGGACGAAATGCCCATATCTAAAGCAAATCCCCATCTTTCTATTCTGCTTGCAATAGTTCCTTGATCCGAACTGTATTGTAAGGTAAGCCTGTCAAAAACCGTATAAAACTGAAGGCTAGATAAAAACCAATACAGAGAAAAAATTATTACGCTTATACCAATGGGTATTAAATAATACCTTTTAATTTCTCTTAAAAAGAGAATCATGGAGCCAAGTAGTGCGAAAGCCAGCATTATAATTTTTGTTCTGAATAGAGAAATAAAGGAAATAATTGGAATAAGAAAGGCAAACCAAATCAAAAACTTTCTATTTTTATTCTGCATCCAAAAATACAAAATTAAAGGGATCAACATTTCATCATAGCTTTCGAGATAAACTCTTCCTCTTTGTATATTAACCGATATCAAATCAAGGTAACTTTTATTTAAGAAAATTCCCCCAAAATAAAGAAAAAGCTGATAATTGAAAAACATAAGAACCTGCAATAGTAGATTTATTGCTGATGCTAAAAACAATACAAATATAATCTTATTTATGCTTTTCAAATCTTTTATAAAATAGCTTGATATAAAAACTAATATGCCGGAAAAAAATATTTTTTCAAATGTAGATAAAAATGATCCAAAATTTACTACGTTTATTACCGATAGTGACTGAAATACGAAAAATATGAAAAAATATTTAAATAAACTATTATGCGAAATCAAGTCTAATTTTTCTTTAAAACTCTTATACAAAACAAATATAAAGAGAGCGGCCCACATTAAGCCTGCTAAAGCATGTGAACTTGGGAATAGAGATATTGCCTTAAATGACGGCAAAATAACCAATAATATACTTAAATAAAACAAACCCTCTAAAAATTTTTTCATCTAGTTTCCTGATTTTAAATTGAAAAGTTTTAAGTATTTACTAATACCCTTCTCAAAAATATACGTGTTCATCAATGATCTATATCCATTTTTACCGAGTTCTGTTGCCATTCTTTTGTTACCAAACAATGTTTCTATAGCATTTTCCAAGGCAATTTGATTTCCGAACTCTACCAATAATCCCCCGTTAGAGGATCCTATAACTTCTTCTGCAACGGGAGATTTTGCAGATATAACCGGCTTTTTTCTATACCAAGCTTCCAAATAAGATATTCCAAGCGCTTCGCTTATTGAAGGCATACAATAAATATCAGCAATGTCAAATATTCTATCTTTCACTTCACTGTTCACATAACCTAGATCCAATAGACAATTCTTATTAATGTTTCTTTTGTTTAAATTCCATACAAAAGTATCCTGTCCAAGAGCAATCAGTAAATAAGATTTATCTTTCTTATATAACTTGTTTACCGTTTTCATCAAAAATAGTGCCCCTTTAAATTTGGATTTAACGCCCGCGTATAGAATTATTTTTCTATTCTTGAGTTTATATTTCCTAATAAAACTGTTTCTTTCCTCTCTATCAATCCTATTTCTTATCCTGCTTCCAGCCAAAGCATTTTGTATTATTTTAATTCTATCTCTTCTAATCGAATACCGTTTTTCTATCGCGAATAGTTCTGATTTTGTCCATACATTAATAATGTCCGCTGCTTCGAATACCCTTTTAAACTCAGGGTTATTGTAGTCTTGAAGCATAAAATGATATTCCGGTTTTAATATAAACAGAGGTCTTTTATCCAATCTCTCTAAAGTATCCGCTACTTGTTTAGTCAAATAGTACGGCAAAGGAGATGTGAAAATAACATCAAATCTTTCTTTGTTTAATAAATCATATAAACCTACCAAATATGGCCCCCTACTTACAAAATCAACCTTATTAAAAAAATTTTTCGGCAAAATTACTTTAAATTGCCTAACAAAATAAGCAAAAAATGAAATTAGCTGATTACAACCTAATCTGTATACTTTTATACCGTTAATTATCTCAAATCTTCTAGAGGAGTTCCTAAAATAGAAAGGGATATAATAGTATCTTTTCTCCAGTGCTGTTGAAGCTATAACCGAAACATCATACCCTTTATCTAGAAAAGATTTTGCCAAATTATCTACAGTGATACATGAACCCGTAAGATTAGAAGGATAATACATATGAGTGACAAATGCTATTTTCCTGCTTTTTCTGTTCTTTCTCATCTATTTTGCTAGTTTAGCATATCCCTACTTTCCTTAAAAGCAAAAAATATATTGTATAATCCGATTAATGAGCAGAGGCAATATAAAAATTGTATTGTTGGTGAAAAGCATAGATGGAGGAACAGGAAGTTTCGTACTTGATCTTCTGGATCTTAAAAAAATAGTTGGAAAAAATACGCAAATACAAATAGTTGTTCTTGAAAAGCCAAGTTTTCGCAAAATAATAAATAAAGATATAATATTTATTAACCCACAAAAATTTTATCCCCAGAAATATTTTTTATCATTTAGAAATATATTCAATTTTTTTTATGAAATTTTAATCCTTAGAAGTAAACTGTCTAAAATAGAACCCGACGTTATTTTAAGCATAGATCTTCACTGCAATATTCTTTCTTATTTTGAGAAAGTTTTATTATTAAATAAATTCAAAATTATTTTCTCATTTCATATTAACTTGATGGAAACTATAAAAAACAAATCTGTTTTTCCGGTTAACTTAATTCTAAGCTTGTTGGTAAGATTTACCTATAACAGAGCAGATGCACTTGTTTCCGTATCGAAAGAGCTTGCCGTAGAGATAAAAAGAGATTTTAATATTAGAAAAAAGATTAACACTATTTATATAGGTATCGATACAAAAGGAAGAATAAAAAATACAAAGGGTAAAATAATTTTTTCGGCAGGAAGGTTTGTAGAACAAAAAGATTTTTTTACCCTAATAGACGCATTCAAAATTTTATCCGAAAAACTACCTCAATATAAACTTTTAGTAGCCGGAGACGGCCCTCAAAAAAAGGAGCTTCAGGAATATTCAAAAGGTAATCAAAAAATAAAATTTTTAGGATGGAAGCAAAATTTGAGCACAATTTTTAAAAGCTCTTCTTTATTTATTCTTTCAAGTAGAAGAGAAGGTTTACCCTACGTACTCCTGGAAGCAATGTCTTACGGTCTTCCTATTATCTCCACTGATGCGGCCTATGGACCATCAGAAATAATAGGAAAAAACGAATTTGGTCTTCTTGTGCCTATCGGGAACAAAGAGGAAATGAAAAATGCCATGAATACAATTTTAAAGACTAAAAACCAAAAGTTTTATAGCAAAAAGTCTTTGGAAAGAAGCAAAAGTTTCTCAAAAGAAAATATGTTAAATGAATATTCTAAATTGATAAATAGACTGATTTGACTTAAAACAACCTCTATGCGATAATTCGGCTACTGCTCTTTTATGGGAAGTATTTCCGAGCAAATCAATAGAGTCGATCAAAAGATTAACTCCGGCACTGAAAATTTTTCGGAGGATTTTCTTAAAAAACCTGTTTCAAGAAGACGAGTTCTTCAGGGGGCATTAAAAGCAGGAGGAACATTACTCGCTGCAGATCTTTTTCTTGCGGCCTGCGGCGGCGCCACTCCTACAGAAACACCTGCCCTACATTCGTTAAACCCTGACAAGACTTCTGGTGAAATTAGCAGTTCTTTTGCCCCGGAAACAGCAAGACCTGTTGCGGTTGATATAACCACAGATCTTTTTACAAAACCTTTTGAAAACGTAAGTGATTCTGCAACGTTTAATATAGGCGGACAAAAAACAGCTATAAAGGATATATTATCGGCAAGTTCATCAATGTGGAATGAGCAATTATCCAATGCTTTTAGTCTTTCAGGAGACCCAGTGACGGAATTAATATTTACTTTATCTGCAGTTGAAATGTCTAAACAAACGGGAACCGTTGATCTTTCCGAGATGTTTCCCGGTCTCGACTTGAAGCTCGCGAGATTCAATCTAAATAGCCTACCGGGAGATCAGAGCTCTCTGGTGATAAAAGACGCAAAGCCTCAAAATATGACAATACAAAAAGGCGCTAATATGACACTTCTGGGGTTATTTGGAAACGAGGCGGTTGTCGCTTTCGATGATACTACAAGAACAAAAGATAAAAGTCCGAAAATGTACCTTGCATCTATTCCCCTTCTCTCTCAGGGCCAAACCGAAGGAACTTCCCTTCAGGATATACTGGCAAGGGTAGGAGGAAGCTACGATGATAAAGCTCAGGAAATATTATTCAAAGACGGAAGCACTCTTACTCCCGGAAGGGTGGACAGTAATTTTATGACTCTAATAGGACAAACAGAAGGATCGTTCTTCCTTAACACCGACCCCCTAAGAACTAAAGTCCAGGGAAAACCTGTTCCCGAAGCAAATCCTGTCATAGCAGAACTTCCCTCTCAATTCTCAAACGATAAAATAGTACAACTCAAAGATGGCAGAATTGCTGCAGAGGATTCTTCGGGAAAGGTTGTAGCAAGAGCAAGGTATGACTATGGACAAAGCTCCTGGATATGGGCAACGGACAAAGAAAGTCTCGCAGATTACACGCTCAGAGAATATGCGGATGCCGAAGGCAAGACTTTATCTGTTTTTACTTACGGACCAGAATTTGGTGATGCTACTTATGATTCCACTATAGAAACAGTGGCAAACCAAGTGGTAATTGCTGCAGAATTAGATTCAATTAATGTTTTTAAAAACTTTTCGAATGCCGACTGGGAGAAAGTTCTATCCAACTGGTCGAAAATTTCGGAGGATCTAAATAATGGAATTGTTCCGGGCGATTTTGGTTATAATTGGCAAGACGCCAATAATGTAATTGCCTTTGCCCAACAACATCACATGACGGTAGCCGCTCAACATCTATTGGGAAATAGTGATATTCCTCAAACTATTATAAATGGTAATTTTACAAATTCTCAGCTTACAGAACTATTACGGTTTATGGTTCAAACTAAGGTTTTGCAATATAAAGATGTTATTTACGACTGGGAAGGAGCTGCTGAAGTACCCGCGATTTTGTTATGGGGAACAGACCAGCAAAAATTTTGGTTTAACAGGTTAGGAAACGGAATTGTAGATAAAGTATTCGAATGGGCACATCAGGCAAATCCGAAAGCAAAGCTGAGATTTACCGACGACGGCATACTTGAGGAAGATCAGGCTCAACGAGAACAATTATACATGTCATTCCTAAAACACTTTAAACAAGCCGGAATACCAGTAGATATTGCAAGCCTTGAAAATAATATGTGGGTATATAATCCGCCAAACGAACAATATATGTTAAATATTCTAAATCAAATTAAAGCTTTGGGCTATCAAATAATCTCCGGGGAAACAACAGTTGTAACATCAGACGTTAACCCCTGGGATTCTACTACACCAAAAGCTGTAACGGTTACTAATGTTGACCAAGCCCAAGCAAAGGTATATTCGGATATTGCCACTGCTGTCTTAAGCGTTGGGGGAAGCTTTGGGATTGGTGGTTTTACGGATGAGTATGAATGGTATGAAAATAATCAGCCAGGTAGCTCAAGCCACCCCGCAGATGCTATGATTTTCGATTCAGAATTTCAACCAAAACCTGCTTACTTTGCATTGGTAGATATATATAAAAAACTTCTAACTTCAAATTCCGGAGCTTGACTCTATATACCCGGGTAATGAACCAACTAAAAATTTTAACCCTTGGAATTCACTTACGTATCCAAGAAAACTTTACATTTTTCTTTAAGCCATAATAATCTCTAATACATATAAGTTCGTAATCATATCCATTAATATAAGGCATATTAAAACCGTACATATCATTTGCTAATCGTTTTAGAACAAGCGGTGAAGCTGAATTATTATTCTTATACTCTTTTATAATCTTTTCATTATTCGTCATTATCAAATTGTTATTACGATAACCTTCAATTAATTGCCGATAATATAATAAACCTCCAATAAAAAGCATCATACAGCTTGAAAAAATAATCAGATTAATAAATCTTACATCAAGCCTTTGAATTAGATAGGATATTGCTATGACTATAAAAACAACTGTAATAAAAAAAGACCTATAAGCGCTATAGGGGAAGACAATCATTATTAATTGAGATAAAATTGTGGAAACTATAGTATAAAAAAATATTGGTGATTTATCATACCTACTTAATATATACCCAAAATCCATCAACGAGAATAAAGATATTGTCCAAAAAATTTGTGTAGGAACAGCTTGAACATCGAAAACATTGTAATTGGCAAAAAAAGTACCAAAAATTGTCCTAACTGGCATAAGAATTTTCCAAGTTATATCAGGATTTATTAAAAAAGAAACAAGGCAAGATATGCTTAACAATAAAACTAATATGTATTTATGGATCATATTGCTTAATATCTTCGAGAAAATCAAATTAATTACCGCAAGTAAAAACAAAATTGAGAATAAACTCAAAAACATACTGCCAGTCGATGAGTAAAAAATAACTGACAATATTCCGATAAGTCTTATATTTAGATTTGAAATTATTCCCCCGGAAAAATAAAGTCCATTACTGCGTAAACTATCACCAAGCCTGACAAAATTTCCAGGCGCCAAGATAAGTAAAACGAAACCGGCTAACAATATTAACAATGTTATAAACTGAATTCTATCTAACCTAAACCCCTGTCTCATTTTGTATAGGGATATACCAAATGTTAAAAATACAAATATTGTCCCCGTTTGTTCATGAGAATTACCAACAAATGCTGCAGTAATTAAACATATAAATTTTGAGTAATTTATAAATTTGGTTTTATTAAATGACTTAATCCAAAAAGATAAAAATGTCAAAGATATTGTTATAGGCCATAAATAATAAAACGTGCCGTTCATCCAGTAAAGTACTTCTCTAGCGATATTTTGATTTAAAGTTAAAAAAATAAACAAAATAAAAAGCAAGGCTGAAATTTTACTTATTGCGCGTGGTTCACTTACCTTTGATATAATCCATATCATTAACGACAACCAAAGTATAACTATAGGATTAAGAATTTCCCATAAAAAGGCTTCCCCTCCCGAAAAATAAAAAGCTAGAAAATTATAGATAAAACGTCCGCTCCAGGTAAAATAAAGGTTTAGAGAATTAGTAAGTACCCCTAAAATATTTAACGGTTTGTACGTTGCAAAGCAGAAATCATCCGCCACATAGAATATTTGAGTGTGTAAAACATATAAAAAAGCTGTAAAAACGATTAAAGATATTAAAGAAATTATCATGTAGAAATATTTCCAATTAATACTGTTCTTTGTTTTTATGTAAAATTTATACACTATTAATATATTTACTATAAATCTATGAATAAATAAATATCTGAAATTCTTTCAACAAGACTGCTTTCTGCATATTTATTCTTTGATTTTTTTTATTTATAATTTAAACTAGCTGGTGTGAGAACTAAGATTTTTATACTTCTTATCTTGTTACAATTAATAATTGTTCTTGCTCTATTATTTAATATTTTATATAAAAACCAATCAGTCTTAGTTTCTATAAATGAGATATCACCAAAAACTATAGACTTTCCTTATTCATCAACATTCAAATACTATTATGAACCAAGACCCAATAGTATTCAAACTATAGACCCTAAATTAGTAGTAGAATTAGGCTACCCGGCCGGAACCCAAATAAGATACAAAATAAATGCAGACGGATTAAACCAAATCCCTAACTATACTGCCACAAAGTCAGCAGGTGTGTATAGAATAGTCACGCTGGGAGATTCTTTTACGTTTGGGCAAAATGTAAATACGGAAGATAATTACCCCTCTCAACTTGAAAAAAAATTAAATAGTTCACTTAAATGTACAAATATCAAGAAATTTGAGGTTATTAATCTTGGTGTCTACGGTTATGATATTGCTTATTCCGTAGAAAGATATAAACTTAGGGGGCAAAAATATAATCCTGATTTAATATTATGGTTTATAATCAACACCGATTGGACAAGATTAGACGAATTGCAAATTCCCAAAACCGCTTCCTTTGACGCACAACTTCAAGCTTCCGGCGAAGAAGCTAAACTTGAAAAACAAGGTATTTTTTACAAAGGTTGGGAGGAGGCACAACAGCAAATATTGCAGACGCTTGGGGGAGAAAGAAATATTCTTAGACTACAAAAAAAATATTTAGAAAGCGTCAATGATTATTACAAAGGACCATTAATATTATTTAATTTCCCTTCACAAGATGTAAATTCCTTAAATATTATAAACGGGTTTGTAAAGGACAGGCAACATACTTACTTTTATGGAAATTTGGCTAATATTTACCAGAATCAAAAATATTATTTAGGAGATTCTCATCCTTCTTCCCAGGGCTACACATTAATTGTAAACGACTTATATAATTATCTAACCCAAAACAATATTATTCCCTGTCAGAAATGAACTAATCTATAAACTTTTACCCCTGAAACTTTCCAAACCCCCAATACTTTAGCCCTACCAAAATTTACTATATCGGGTGAATTATTTTTTAATGGGCTGCATTTCCTTTCACAGACTACAAAAAGCTGGTTTGTATCTGAATTTACCGGAGCATTTCCCAAGATAGTAAAAAAATATAAGTAAGCCATATCATAATTAGGCGGGTTGGTTATTAACGCAAAATCAAAAGGTTGTCCTCCAGCTTTTGCTAATATAAATTGCGATGCAGATTCTGTTTGACCAACGTTATCTGTATGCTGATATTTTATGTAGACGTTCTCTAGATTCAGTATCGCTATGATTAAAAATATTAAAATACTAACTGCTTTTATAATTTTTTGGGGAAAAAATCTTGATTTATATTCGTAAAGGAAACTTATTAATAATGCTACCAATAAAAATGGGAGGGGAAAAAGCAAAACGTAAACCTGATCCATAAAAGGACCTCTATAAAAGCTAAAAAAACCTACTCCCAACACTAACCAAGTCAACAGGAGATTATATTTCAAAAAATCTGAGTTTTTTTCTTTCCAGACTCTGACGCATTTATTGATTAATAGGATAAAGCTTGGAAAAATTGAGATTAAAATAAAGAGATATGTTAATAGTATAAACGGTTGACCGTTAAAATTTAGGTACTCTATAGGAGGAAAGGCCCCAAAAACATACCTGCCATAAATATTCACAAAAACATCATAAAATATTGTAAACATACCAAAATTCGTACCACTACTTCCCGTATTTAAAACAAAATTAAAAATTGCTCTTAAATTGGGAAAACCATTATTTATTTCATAAAATAAAAACGGCAACCACGCAATGAAATACCCCAATAACAAAATTAAATATTTAATTATTAATGGCTTTATAATTTTTTTGTATGTTCTTGACATAAACAAATCTCCCATTAAGACATATACAAAAACTATTGGAAGCAAAAAAAGAGCTGTGTAATGAAGCTGTACGGCAATTCCCAAGAACAAACCAGTCGCCAAATAAAATAATAATTTATTTTTTATTTGGCCCTTATAAAGAGTATAAAGAGCTAACAACGAAAAGAAAGGAAGAAGCCAAGGATTCCAGGATGAACTCGAGTAAATTATCATTAACGGCGAAATTGCGTATAGTGATGATGCTATAATTCCTGCTTTCCTGCCAAAAAATTCGCCTCCGACTTTATAAATAAGTAATACTGTAGCTATTCCAAACAAAGCGACCATTACCGCTGGGCCTACCGGATCATAGTTGAAAATCCATAAAAATGGGGCCATAAAATAGTAATAAACAGGCCCCAGAAAAAAACCTCCAACTGAAACAGATGGACCAAGGAGGGTCAGATGACCGTGTAATATATTATAAGCAACTAAAGCATCCCTTCCCTCGTCCCCCTGAAATTCCATGTAGTTTCTTATTTTATAAAGCCTGAAAAAGGCCGCAATAGACAAAATTAAAACGATGTCTAATTTATACTTAAAAAATATAGCCCTAAGGTTAATAAAATGAACTTTCATCTTGAATAAAAATTTCTTCTAAAATTTTTAGAAACCAAATAATCTCCAACAACAAGATGATCCATTTTTGTTTTCAGAAAGTCTTCTATGGCTTGCTTTGGATTTTCTACAACGGGCTCCCCTTTTAAATTGAAGCTGGTATTTAAGATGCAAGGAGTTCCGGTCAGATTGTAGTATTTGTTTATAAGTTTGTAGTATCTTCCGTTATCTTTCCTGTTAACAGTTTGAACTCTGCAGGTATTATCCTCGTGAACAATTGCGGCAAGCTCTTTTCTTTTGTCCTTTTTTACTATAAAGCAGAATATCATAAAAGGAGACCAATGGGTTTTTTCCGGTACCTTGAAGTATTCATCTACCTTTTCCTGTAGAATTGAGCCGGCAAAGGGTCTGAACTGCTCCCTTACCTTTATCCTGTTTACCTTTTCTTTCATTGCTCTTGGATTCGGAGAAGAAAGGATTGAACGGGAACCCAATGCCCTTGGGCCAAATTCCATTTTGCCCTGAAACCAACCGATTATTTTACCTTCCGAAAGAAGCTTTGCGGCTTCCGCAATCAATTTTTCTTCTGAGCTGAACTTTCTATAGCTTAGGCCGTATGCTTCAAGCTCCTTTTCTATTTCGGAATTTGAATATGAAGAACCAAAATATAAATCCTTAATCTTATTTCTTCTATTCTTTCCTAGGATAAAATAATAAGTCAACAAAGCAGAACCTAAAGCCCCTCCGCTATCCCCTGCGGCACCGAAAACATATATATTTTTGAAAGGCGTATTTTCATATATCTTCCCGTTTGCCAATGCATTTAAGGCAACTCCACCGCTCAAACATAGATTACTGATTGCTGATTGCTGATTATTGATATTTATTTGTTTGTATAAGTGGTTGAGAATTTTGAAATAAATTTCTTCCGTAACTTTTTGAAGGCTTGCGGCAATATCCTTGTGTTTCTGTGTCATTACCCCTTCGGGTTGCCTTGGTTTTCCAAACAATTTTACGAATTTTTTACTCCACATTTTAAAACTCTCCCTATACGCAAAGTAACTTTGATCCATTCTAAAACTTCCGTCGTCTTTAACATCTATCAACTTATATATTTGTTTTGTATATTTAGGTTTTCCGTAAGCGGCCAGTCCCATTACTTTATACTCATCGTCATTTATTTTAAAACCCAAAAAAGCTGTGAATGTTGAATATAAAAGCCCCAAGGAATCCGGAAAATCTATTGATTTTAGAAGATTTATCTTATTACCCTCTCCCTTCCATAAAGCCGTTGTCTGATACTCACCTACTCCGTCTATTGTTAAGACTGCGGAGTCCTTAAAAGGGGATGCATAATAAGACGCTGCGGCATGAGAGAGATGATGCGGTACAAAATAAACTTTGCCCTTATATTTTAATTTATCTTTTATTGTTTTTTGAATTTTTATTTTATAATCCAAATGTTCGGGCATTCCTTTTAGAAAAACTTTTAAAGAACACGGATAAGTCTCTACGAATGTTTCCATTAACCTTTCAAACTTAAGTAGAGGTTTTTCGTAGTAACTTACGTAATTGACCTGTTTTATTGAGATACCAGCTTCTTTAAGGCAAAATTCTATTGCTTTAAAAGGGAAACCGTTATCGTGTTTTTTTCTTGTAAACCTTTCCTCCTCTGCACCGCAAACTATTTTGCCGTCTTTTATTAAAACGGCTGCGCTATCGTGATAATAAGCCGAAATTCCTAAAATATACATTTAGTCCTCCTCCGCGAAAACCATGTCTTTCAGCTCGCTTAATACAAACTTATATTTAAACATGGACTCTCGCTTCAATATGGTGACTCGAAATATTTCTTATCGAAATCCTGATTTTTGGGCTTAACCCAATAAGAAGCTGATGATTTTTTATTTAAAGACAACAATTTGAAGAAGAAAAAAGCAATTCCGATTACTGGATAATAAAAAATGAAAAGAACAATAAGAATAAAATAATCGTTAATTTTTTTAGAAATTCTCCTTAAAATCTTCATATAATCGGGTAAAGGAATACGGGGACAGGAGAAATTGTAGCGCTTATTACCAAAAGTGCGATGATTATTAAAAGTAAAAAAACGGGAATCAACCAGATTTTCTTTGACTTTGTACTTAAGATCAATATTTGCTTGACGCTTTCGAACATAAATTAAATTGATATTAGCATAAAGTATTTTTAAATAAAATATGAATGCTTGGGTATTGACTTTTAATAATAAGTTTATATACACTGGATTTACCAAGTGATAATAGAGTTGCTCGCCCTCTAAAACTGATGTCAAAGCTGAATAAAATATTTTTAGCTGTGATTATAGCTCTTCTTTTTACTGCTCTTGCAGAGGTGGTATTTCTGTTTGTTTATAAACCCACCCAGACTGTTCCCACTCCCCCTCAGGCCTTAACAGCTCCTACACCTACCCCTATTCAAAACCCTGCCGTAACGAATTACATGATAGATTACCTAAAAACTGCCCACTATTGGACCAACTCAACTTACACCTTTACTCAAAATGTAACAGGCATAGTCTCTTCGGTAGATCTTCCTACCCAGGCAAACAATAATGTACTCACAATTCATCTAGAGGGAGTAAAAGGAAAAGAAGTTACTCAATATGACATTATGCCCCCGCTTTCTCAAAGCGTAAAAGTTTATGATCTGACAAACGGAGTTCAAACACCCATAAAACTTAGTGATCTTTCATCCGGAAATAGTATTATAATAACTGCTACTTACGATATGCACACATCCGATGGCAAAATGCCGGATAGCGTAGAAATACAAAGATTTTTAAAGTAAAATAGCTATTATGAAGACCGTTGAAAATCGTTATATTAAGCCTAAGATAAGAAGGAGAACCGTAAAAGGTTTTTCTATGTTCTTTTTTAATAAACGTTTTCTAGATTCTGCTAATGGACTAGCAGTAGGAAAAGTATATGCAGCGAGTTCTTGCGGTTGCGGAAGCAGCTCTATAAAAGCAACATAAGCCTTCTCCCCTTCTTTTAATTAAAAATAAATTTGGTACAATATCCAAAATGAAAAATACCGAAATTATAAATATTTTAGTGGGCGGATTTTCCATAAAGATTATATTTAAAAAGACTGAATTAAATGTTGCAAAAAAAATTTTAAAAAATAATATTGAAGATTTCTTTGCTAACTTTATAGAGAATAAACCTAAAAGCCCCGACTTTATTATCGAAATAACGGAAGAAGAAAAACTTGAGTTATTAAGCGAAAAAAATAAATCGAAATATTATCTGGCTTTTTTCGAAATAATAAAAAAAAATAGAATCAAAACCCATTACCTTATAAATATTTTTCAATTTCAATCGCTGGTAAATTTTGTACTTTTAAGATTAAGTGAAAAAAATAAAATTTTGTTTTTGCATTCTTCCGCAGTAAAGATTAATAACAAGGCATATATTTTTCTTGGCAAAAGCGGAGCGGGAAAGTCAACAACAGCAAACCTTTTAAAAAACAGGTATTTCAAATTATCCGATGACATAACATTAATTAGAAAAGAGGCAAGCAAATATAACTTGTATCAATCGCCTATCCTGGAAAAAAACCTGATCACCAAGACCTCCAGTGGGACAACCGTAAATTCAGTGTATTTTTTAAAAAAATCTAAGCATTTTGAAATCAAAAAAATCACAAACAAGGAGTATGTTCTAAAATTAATATCAAAACAAATCTTTACAAGAGACGAGCACTACTCTACTCAAATAAAATATCTTATGGAGTTTATAAGCGAATTCGATAACTTTTATTTTCTCTATTTCTCAAAAAGCAGCAAGGGCCTTATAAAATTATTGGAAAATACTCTTTAGGGAATATGAATAATTCACTAACTCTTAAAATCGGCGGATTTAATATTAAAACAGTTTTTAACAAAAGCGAAAAGCCTTTTGTAAGAGATACTATTAAAAATGAAATTATTGATTTTTTTAAAGGATTTATCATAAAAAATCCAAACAACAAACCGGACTACACGATAAATTTTATAGAAAAAAAGAGAATGGACTTACTTTACAATGGAAAAGGTAAAAAATATTATTTGGGTTTTTTTGAAGAAACCGGAGTAAATAGCATGAACGCCTACTACTCCATAAACCCTCTTCAATTCCAAACGGTAATTAATTTTATACTCTTTAAATTATCTCTCAAACATGAAACGCTATTCCTAAAATCAATAGCAATAGAAAAAAACGGTAAAGCAGAAATCTTCTTTAAGGACATAGAAAATATACATAATAAATTTTTAACCGATGACATATCGATTATAAAAAAGGAAAACGGTAGATATTATTTTTACCAATCACCTTTTATCGAAAATCCCTTTATTGAAAAAAACCACGGGAAATTCCCAATCGGAAATATCTATATCCCCTTAAAAAGTAAAAATATTTCCGAAGGTAAAATTGAAGATAAAGAACAAATCCTCGAAAACCTTGCGAAAAAAATCAGCGGAGACTCTAAAAACTACAACAGCCAAATAAAATATTTAATGGAATTTGTTAAAAATTTTGATAATTTTTACTACATAAAATAATGGAAAATAACTTGGAATTAATCAAAATACTCTATAAAGAACTTAACGGAAAAAAAATTATTAAGAAAGTAGCAAATAACTCTAACCACTTTTATGACGAACCTAAGCTAAATTACTATTCGGTTATGCTTAATAACTCAAGTAATCCCTTTTTTCCGAAATCTGAATATAAGCTCAACGCATATAAAATCGGGGCAAACGGATTATCTTATGCATCAAAAGAAACCGCCCTATTGAAGTGTCTTAGCGAGGCTGCAGAAAGATTTAACCAATGCTGCTATAGCTATAAATCGATTACATATACTACCTATAATGAACTGAAAAAGAAAAGAATTAATGCTTTAAATCCTCAAATTTATATAAACACGGACAAAATAAAAGAAACAAAGTTCGGATGGATAAAGGGACACGATTTATTTGACAATAAACAGGTACTTCTTCCTGCCCAGCTTTTATATCTAAACTTTCCAAAAGATAATGAAGTTTCTCTGACTTCAAGTATAAGTACGGGTGCAGCTGGAGGATTTGATAGCACAAGAGTTATTCTTAATGGAATTTATGAGGTCATAGAAAGAGATGCATTCATGACGGTATATCTTAATAAAATAAGGGTCCCCAAGATAAAAATAAGTTCCATTAAGGATAGCGCTATAAAATCCCTAGGCGATTATTACAAGAGATACAGACTAAAACCCCTGATCTTTAATATTACCAATAATCTTCAAGTGCCTGTATTCTTAACCGTTTTGTTAGATGAAACGGGTAATCTTCCCCAACTTTCACTGGGAATGAAAGCGAGCCTAGATACAAAAACTGCGATTCTGGGAGCCATGGAAGAGGCATTCATGAATAGATACTTTGCGAAATTGCAGCTATTTGACAAAAAGAAAAATGTAAAAATAAGAAAACATGTTCCAACTATTGCTGAAAGGGCACTTTTATGGATGACGCCCCAAATGGAAGACAAATTAGATTTTCTCACAAAATCGGAAAAATCGAAGATATATAAAACCCTACCCCCCATAGACAACCCTGTAAAAGAACTGGAAACAGTGAAAAAAATTTTAAAGAAAAATAATCTGGATGCATATTATTCCGACATAACTTTAGATAACTTTACCGATATTGACTATAAAGTATTCAAAATCATTATTCCCCGTCTTCAACCTCTCTATTTGAATGAGAAAGAGAAAGAATTAAAGACGGGAAGAATAAAAGAAGTGGCGGATTTCTTTAACGTGGAAACCGGGAATTTTAATCAAGTTCCGCATCCTTTTATATGAAAATAAAAAATAACAACGAGATTGAGGAGTTATTAAACATCAACAACTCACCTTTTCAAAAATTTTACGAAGCATCAAAAAATGTCCGCTTCAGAAAAGATTTAAAAAAACCTCCCGAAACGTGGAAAAAAGTTTATTTTAAAAGCTATTTCCGTTTTGAACAGATTAAGCTTCCCAAAATTGAACTTCCTAAAGTTGCCTTATCCAAAGCGCTTCTAAAAAGAGAGTCCATAAGGGAATTCACTAAAGAAAAGGTTGACCTTAAAAGAATTTCCTCTCTCCTGTACCATAGCGCAGGAATAAAAAATCTTGATGAAAATTTGTATCCTCTTAGATTTTATCCTTCGGGAGGAGGAAGATACCCTCTTGAAATTTACCTTTTATCTTTTAATACCGAACTTCCTAACGGAATTTATCATTATTACCCAAGAACTCACAGTCTTGAGCATATTTACGCGTATAAAACGATAAACTTCAGAAAATATTTTGACCAAGAATGGGTTAAAGGGTCGGCTTTTATAATTATTGTTACCGGAGTTTTCGCAAGAACTACGGTTAAATACGGAGAACGCGGTTATAGACATGTTTTTATCGATACAGGCCATCTCGGCCAAAATTTTTACCTAAATTCCATTCCCCTAAATCTTGGGTGTTGCGAGGTAGCGGGTTTTAAAGAAGACACACTAAACAAATTACTTGATGTAGACGGGACTGAGGAAACAGTAATTAGCACTTTTTCCTTTGGCAACCCCTTGAAATAGTGCTATTGACATCGCTTAAGCAAAGTGTTCTACTATAATCAGGTGATTTAAAGTGTCCAGGCTCAACAAGGTGTTCCTTGCCATAATAATTGCTCTTCTTATTACGGCTTTTTCGGAAGTTGTATTTCTTTTTGTTTTTGAAGAACCTAAAAAAATAGCTCAGGTCCCGATCGGGACATCAACCTCTACCCCTATACCCATAGCAAACCTAGCAATTAACCCTATTGCCCTAAAAATGCTTGAAAGCTGGCCGTCTTATAAAAATGCAAATGTATATTTTACCCAAAATGTTAACGGAATAGTAAAAAATATAATTCCGTCAAAAGACAATAAAGGAGTACTAATAGTGCTGGAGGGCGATAAAGCAGATATGACAAACATCCCAATTACGGGGAAAAACTTATTAACTACCTCAGTATACCTTCAAGATAAAAATGGAACAACTTCAAAGGTGGGAGTAAGCGATTTAAAACCCGGAGATAAAATAATGGTCCAATTTAATGAGAACCTCGCCATAGATCCAAATGAAGCACCATTGGACATAAATATTTTTATTTTGCAGCAATGAAAAAATACAACAAATATCAAAAACCTGATATTCAAAAAAAGAGATTTAAGATTAATCTTTTCTACACCCCTAATAAATTAAACCAGGGAAGATTAATTGCTTGCGCTACCTCCTGCTGCGGGATTGCCAATTGCAACTGGTCCTGCTCTAACTGCTGCGGATCATGTACCTAGTTCAAGTTCAAGAACATCTCACTTCCCACTTCAAAAAATCTACAGGCTATAGGGACAGTTCCCGTTGTATATTTCCCTGCAAACTTTTAATGCGCTTAGCCTGTACTGATAATAGGTCTGTTGATATTGCCCTGTCGGATCATTAACATTAGAGAGATTTTTAAAGTAAGGAGTAATAAGTTCCTTTGCATTTTCTCTTCCTTCAAACTTACTTTTAATATCGTATATTTTTTTAACGTAAAGAGGATCTATGAACTTATTGACCAAAAAAGCTTTCTCATAATATGGCAATGCATACTTCGGGCCTTCGTAATTGTCGTATATATCTCCAACCCAAATTAGCGAATCGTAGTCTCCTTTAAAAACTTTTGTGTAAAAACTTAGATAATAGAAGGCTTTTTCCTTGTTTCCCATATATAATTCTCTGCTTATTAACGGCTGATAGACTTCCCTGTTAAGGGGATATGCATAAAATGCAAGCGTGTAATCTTGTTTAGAAACCTCTACGGAACTAATAATTTTTAAAGAAATAAAAAACAAAAGTACTATAGAAATTATCAGCGGCAAAATTCCGGGATTTAATTTGCTTTTCTCTTCGTAAACTAAGCCCAATATTGCAAAGAATAAAAGAAAAAAAGAATAAATTTGATAAGTAAAATCGGTCTGAAAATTTAACAGCATAGCTATAAACAACAACGGATAGATTAAAGATTGTTGATTACTGATTATCGATTTTTGCCAACTCTGACTGGACTCGTTTTTGTTAAGATTATTGAATACCGCTCTTTTTATCGATGAGAAAATTTGAAAAAATAATAATATAAAGAAAATTTCCGCCAAAAATCCGTTTTCTACAAGAATATCCAAAAAAATATTATGGCCCGTGCTTGTTATTTCGGTCGGAGAATTGGAATATTTTTGGGATGCATATTCAAAATTACCGGGTCCTAATCCTAAAATCGGGTTATTTACAAAAGAAAAAAGTCCCTGGGAAAGGTATACATTTCTGCCTGCAAAAAACTGTTTTTGCCCCAAATCAAACTTTTCCCTGAGTGCAAAATTCAGTGAGCCGAAAACATTCTGCTGCCCGCCTGCGGAAGCGGAAAAGACTAAAACAATTAAACCTAATACCGCTAATGAGCTTCCCAAAATCAGTAAAATATGTTTTCCCCACCCCTGACCTTTCTTAAAAAGATAATAAACGAGAATTAGCGAAATTACTAAAGCCAAATCAAGATAGGCCGACCTTGAGTAGGCAAAAATAAAATAGGGAATAAAAAAGAGAAAAAATAATAAATTCTCCGGTTTAAATTTTTGAGACAAAAATCTGAATATTAAAATTATTAAAGGCAGAAGAAGAAAATCGCTTAAATGATTATGCGCCCATGCGGAATATACAAACTGATAATAGTTTGTTGTTACATCCAAAGGTATAGTCAAAAAGGAGTTTTTTAATGCAAAAAAACTTATAAAAATAGAAAATAAAGAAAAAATAAGGGCCAAAACAAAAATTATTTTTAATAAAGTTTCACTTATCAAATGTTTGTAGTTATATACAAAAATAAAAACCAAAAACAAAGCTATATATAAAAACAGCTGCTCGAAAGAATTCTGGAGGTTCACGGAAAAGATACTTGAAAATAAGCTAAAAAGTATGAATAAGAAATAGAGGATAGAAAATTTTAACGGAAAGAGAATTTTTTCATGGCTTTTGGAAAAAATCTCCGGAATAAAAAGAAAAACTGGCAGCAGGAGTATTAAGCCGTAAGAGAGCACCCTGCCATTTTTTATACCCAAACCTTCAAACAAAAACGCTGCAACAAGAAAAAAGAAGAAAACAAACTTTAAGTACTTCTCCATTAAAAACAGTATACATTATCTGCTGGCGAACAGTAGATGCTGGAAGCTGGATCTTGAGGATAGAAGATGAGGGCTGAATCAGACCTTTAAACCACGAAAGGTTTTAATCGCTTCAACTTATCCAACTTCAAGCTCTAGCTTACATTCTCCATCGTCTACCATCAAAGCTGTTGACTTTAATCAGTCCATTCTTTACCATAAAGTCATGGAAGTAATACCGCCTGCCAGTATTCAAAATCCTCTTGGGATACCCAATCCCGTAAGTACTCCAAACCAAAATACCGAAGCGGCTCCACAGCAAGAAGAAGCGCCTAAATCCACTGCCTACAGAATTTTTGATTTTATAAGGACCTCCATTTTTGAATTAACTCTCATAGCCCTATTCAGCATCCTGATACTTACTACCTTTAATTATTTTAATCTTATCCCACTTTCTTCGGTAATTCCCGCTCTTTCTTTTCTCCCTCAACAGCAAAACGTGCAAAACGCGGCAATAAATACTTCTTCTCAGGATGACTTAATCTATTTTAGTAATAATTTTCAGAATTTAGCCGCTTGTAATTCTAATTCAAACGATAAAAACATAATATTAAACCAACTTATTAAATGTGCTAATCCTCAAAAATTTATTAACACCGACAAAGAAGTCTCTTACGTATTTGTTCCCAACAGTGATCAAATCGTTCCCGGAAATAAAGGGGTTCAGGTGAATTTTGCCCTTAAAGCGGATTCAAATGGGAAGAATGATTTAGGCTTAATGTTTGGAGGTGATCCAAGTGAGAACAGATTCTATATAAGCTACTATCCAAGTTTTAACGCTTGGGGTATACAATTTTTATTCGCTTCTAAAATTACCGATTTTGTACCATTTTATACACCCTCAAATAATTCAATCTCCCAAAGAGCCTTTTTCTCGATTAAGCTTTCCTCTGACGGGAAAACTCTCACTGTATTATTCCCCAATGGAGATATCGAATCTTTCAACTATAATAAATCTTTTTACACAAAAACTGGGAATCTTCCAATCACAGGACTTGTTCCTAAAAATTCAGAGCTAGACGTATATTCTCTAAATTATTACACTCCCCAATAGAGGATTGACTTTTAAAAAAATAAAATGCAATAATTGAATTAATGAGAATAAAGATAAGCCTCTTATCTTTGGTAGTGTTCCTTTTCTTAGGAGCTTTTTTCTTTTTATCCACTCCCCAACAGGCTAATGCATGCAGTCAATACTGCAGTAGCACGTGTAACACTGCTTATTATTACATTGGAACATATTGCAATATCGGCCCTTATTACACCCTTAATACAAGTTGCACTGCAGGCTGCCCGACGCCTATTCCTACTTGCCCATCTAACTCTTCCCTCCAATACGGATGCTCTGGATCAACCTGCTATCAATATTGTGGTACTTATTCCAATAGCTGTAGCTCTTGTCCAACTCCGGTCCCGACTTCAACTCCCACCCCAACCCCAACTTCAAGCCCTACACCCACACCTCTTGTTTGTACAGCTCCGCAGGTAACCTGTTCTCAGTGCGCAGGCGGGATATGTGTTCCATATTGTGCTTCGGGAAGCTGTCTTACGGACTGCTCGCTTTGCCCTACAACTCCCACCCCTGTCCCGACGGGCTCAACTCCCGCTCCTACCCCCGGCCCGTATTCCATTCAGGGAAATGTATTTGTTGACGCAAACAAAGATCAAAAACTGGATAACGGAGAATCCCTTTATACGGGTACTGTTACGATCACCTCTACCGCAGGAAGCGTTTCTTATCCTTCCCAGGGCAAATTCCAAGTGACAGGACTTTCGGCCGGAACATATACCGTTTCTTACACCTCGGGTCTTCCCGGAACAAACTGGATCATGACTATCCCTACGGGTGCGCCACCTTCTTTCTCGGTAACTGTAGGCCCGGGATGCGCGGCCACCGGTTCGCCTGATGCGACATGCTCTTCGGATAATGTCCAAAACCTTAACTTCGGTATGTCCGACAGCATTCCATGGATTCAAACCGGCGGCGGCGGAGATGTAAGAACCGACGGAGGCTTCAGTTCTTCGGGAACAGGCGGAAGCGGGTCCAGCTTTAATAATCCTATCCCGGATACGGCCAACACTTCCTGCAGCGGCGGAGCTTATACGTCTGTAAATTCCGCAGGCTCCCCCGGAGTCGTATATACGGGAAACGGCTCGGCAAATTTCGGCCAGGGAAGCGCATCGGTAAACAACTGGGTTTCGGGAGGAGCATCATACCCGGAGAGTTTTGCACCGGGTGCAATCGGAGGAGTTATAAAATCTTCTTATGCTTACATGCAGTCTATTGCCCAGCAGGCAAATATTACTCCCGTTGATATTACATCCAATTCTTCTTATTGCAATCTTGGAGGACTTACAAATTGCCAGCTTTCATCAAGTCTTCCCCACGGAATATATATTGCAAACGGAAGCCTTACATTAACCGGTACGGGAAGCCCCGCTTCCTATACTTTCCCGGCAAACCAAAACTACATTATTCTTGTTAACGGTGACCTTACAATAGACACTCAAATACACGTTCCTGTCGGTTCTACCGTAATATTTTCAGTAAAAGGAAGCATATATGTAGATAAAAGCGTTGGAGAGAGTAATTATCTGTCAACGGCAACCGACCTTGAGGGAATTTTCAGCGCAGACCAGAACTTCGTTATAAATGGAACAAACGACTGCGCAACAGGCCCCGACAACAGACTCAATGTAGCAGGAGCTATTATTGTAAATGCGGGATTAAACGGCGGAACTGTCCAGAACAACAGGGACCTTTGCGGAAACGATGCTTACTGCCCTGTATTTACGGTCCAATCAAGGCCTGACTTTATACTTAATCTTCCCAATTTTGTCAGGAAAACAAACTACACCTGGCAAGAAGTCGCCCCTTAAGGGATAGATTTTTTTGAAGTAAGAAATTCTTGACTTTCTAAAATTCAAGATCAAATATATCCTGCTTTCCGCTCTGAATTTTGAATTCTAAATTGTGTTATGATGTTTTTGTGATGAAAAAGATTTCTCCGGGGCTCAAAATCGTTATTTTGCTCCTGCTTTTGGTAATCGGCTCCTCAATTCTTTTAACAAACGGCATATTCCCCCCTCAGTTTAATTCTTACCCCCAAAATACAGACGTTGAAAACGTTCCCGTCTCCCCTTCTTCTTCGTCAAGCCCCCGGTCTCTTCAGCTGAAACCCATTCAGTTTACACAGAAACAATGCGGGCAAACATTGGCCGTTGATTTTCTCGTAGATAACTCAGGCTCGATGAGTTTTGGAAATAAACTAACCGAGCTAAAACAAGGAATGATACAATTTTCGCAGGGTTTTACCGATACGACAGCGATTGCGGTACAAAAATTCAGCGACAAACCTTCCGAGGTAATTCCCTTTTCCTATTATAAAGATGTAAGGACACAGTATTCCAATTACATCAACTCTATGAGCGCAAATGGAGCCACGTATACAAAAGACGCTTTTGTTTTTACCAAGCAAAAAATGGATGCTGGAATAAGCAAATTTCCGAACTACAAATTTGCCCTTATTTTTATATCGGACGGAGTTCCCGAAACCGTCCAATCCGACCACGAATGTATTCCTGCTTATTGTAGAGCTAACTGCCAGTGTTTCGCCCCCGAACAAGACCCTACAGACGTGGCAAGTCAGATAAAGCAGGAAGGAATAAGAATTTTTACAATTGCCTATGTAGATAAAAGCGATACCAATCTTGAACAAAGACTTGAAAATTTAATGAGTAATGTAGCTTCTTCTCCGGACGATTTTTACAAAGCCCCGGACTCAAATCAAATAAGCGGGATTCTCTCCCAAATATCCCAAAAACTGTGCCAATAGCTCTCGTAAAGCTATTTTCCATTGAATTATTGCTCATTCTCCATTTATTATTCATTTAAAATTTTACAATTTATTAACCAATTGAAATGGTAGATGGGAAATGAAAAATGCTGTAATATAAATGTATGAGTAGAGAAAGAGGAGGAATAGAATTTATAGTTCTTGCTATTGTAATACTCGCAAGCTTTTTACTTGTAGGAGGCTCATTTACTTTTCATAGTTCCAATCTTCAAAATCCCAACCAGTCTTATACAATTGAACAAAACACACCAACGCCTGCTCCGGGAGGAGCTTCGGGTCCGGGTACAGGCTCTTCTCCGAATTCCCAGCAAAGCCTACAAATAGAAGGTTTGGGAGCAGCTTCCCCAACTCCAAGCCCAAGCCCTTCAAGCACCTGTAATCACGATAATGGACAGATTGTTGCAAACACGGGAGTTCCCGTAACAGACGTTACATGCCGATGCGCCGCAAATCTGGTAACTTGCTCTAACAAGCAGTGCGTAAGTTCCTACAATCAGGTTAGTAAAACAGAATTTAATTGCCAACCCACTTGGCTTTATAATCAATGGTGTAGCACTCCTTCCCTGGCGGGAACAGGCACGGGCGTTTACTGCATAGGAAAACCCGTTATCTATCTTTATCCGAAAAAAGATACTATGGTAAACGTCAGTGTTTCTACAAAAGGGTCTATTGTTGAGAGTATTCCGAATTACCCCATTAACGGATGGAAAAACATCCTTGCCCACCCCGACGGGCATTTTGAGTATAACGGGAAAACCTACAACGAGCTTTACTATGAATCTTCCGTTAACTCCGTACAAGAGCCGGAAAACGGGATAGTCGTTAAAACAAAAGACCTTAAAAATTCGCTTTATTCTCTGACTTATAAACTGGGCTTAATAACTCCCGAGCAGAAAGAACTTGTGAATTATTGGCTTCCAAAACTTGACGCGCTAAACTCTCCTTATATTTTTATTTCCGTAATCCCCAATTCGGAAAAACAAAAAATAGACAGAGTAGACATAAATCCCTTGCCGCAGACAAAAATAGAATTTCTTCTTTACTTTAAACCCTTAAGCTATGAATATTCTCCAAAACCTTTAAATCTTCCCTCAAATCCCCCCGAAAGGATAGGGTTTACGAGTGTCGAATGGGGCGGAACAATAGGCAATTAAAAACCTGACGGCAACTTGATGGCGGAAACAACAGAAGAAAAAATATTCTCAAGACCCGTATCCTCTTTACCCGTATAAGTTAACTGGACTTTATATACCCTGTTCAAATAAGTAAAAACAACTGCCTCTTCGCTTAGGGTAAGATTTCCGCTTGGAACGGACCCCTTATACATTACGGCCGTAATTCCCGAAACCGTTGCGTTACTCTTTTTGTAATTTAGCGCTGTAAAAACACTTTCTATTGCGCTTTGAGAAGCCAATCCCGGGCCATAAATCTGAAATTCTATAACAGGTTTTTCCTGATTTGTAACAGCAGGTTTAAGTAAAAGAGAAAAAGACTGCGAGTCTCCCTCGACCTGGCCCTCTTGATAGCTATACGAGGATGGATAACTTACCGAAAAATAGGGGCTTGTATAAGTTTTATTTTTCTGAGAAGCAGGATTATTTACCGGAAAAGATGATGTCTGAGGAATTTGTGCCTCTGAAGTAGAGGGTTGCTCCGTATTGTTTTGCTTTGGCGTCGTAAAAATATATGAAGCCGCCAGGAATACTATGAGCAAAAGGCTGATGCCTAAAGTTATTAATATTTTTTGCCCCGGAGACTTCTCTTCAAAAGAACCTAAAATCTTATCCACTTAAATAATTATCATAAGCCCCGTTCAAAATGTCAAATAATTGATTCTGCTTTTAATTTTGTGGTAAAATCAAAATCCGTGGTGATATCATGAATACTCATAAACGACTCAAAGAAAGAATTGCTCACCATACTACCCGCTTAGGCATTCAGGGCCTTAATAAACTTAACCTCCCAAACTCTTTATTAATAATTCCCGACGGGAACGGAAGATGGGCAAAACAAAGCGGATTAACAATCGAAGAAGGCCATAAAATGGGCGGGCTTACAATGGGAAAAATTCTTGAAGCTTTCATGAATCTCAATATAAAAGTTGTAGGCGTATGGGGATTTTCGGAAGATAACTGGAAAAGGCCCCAGGAAGAAATAGATAATATAATGACGGTTGTAAAAGCTACGATAGATCAAAATCTGGAGAGACTTAAAAAAAATGGAGTCAGGTTCATGGTTATTGGCAAAAAAGACAAAATAAAAAAGAACTATCCCAAACTTTACAAGACTATAGAAAAAGCACAAAAAGAAACTTCAAGGCTTAGAGATAAAACTCTTGTACTTTTCCTTGATTACGGGGAAAGATTCCAGTTGGAAGAATTTGCTCTTGCCAGAAACAAAGACGGGTTTTCTACAACTTACGAGCTTTTAACAAAAATAAATAACGGGTTACCCATGTTTGATATGATTCTAAGAACTAGCGGCGAAAAAAGAACTTCCGGATTCGGACCCTTAGGCTCACTTGCCGAATTTGTTTCTGTAGAAAAGAATCTTCCGGAACTTGGCAAAAGCGACATAATTCTCGCCTTAAAAGAGTATTCGCAAAGACAGAGGAGATTCGGCGGAAGATAATCAATAAAGGCTGACTATTTCCTACAGGTGATTAAATTTATACCTATTCCGCTGAGGAGTCATCTGTCCCAAGTGCTCTACGATTACACAAGTTTCATTTTGCTCCCGCATACGCCTTTTTATATCCTCCTCCGTCGCCATTGTCCCTTTATACTTACGCCTTACCCCAGCAAGAAAAATAACATTGTCCGGAATCCGTTCTCGCCTGAATGATTCTATTTCTTGCCTTGCTCTTTCTTCTTGATCTTTTAATCTTCTTCTTCGAAGAAATGTTCTTATTGCCTGGGAATCCCTCCATTTAGCAGCAGAGCGCTCTGCAGACATTTATTTAAATCTCCTCTCGTTTACCGATGCCAGATAATCCTGTGCCTCTTTTATTCCGCTGGCATTTAAAACTTCCTGTTTTTCCGCTTCCCCGTCGAAGCCCTTAAAGGTATGTTTTACAACCAAACCCGAAGATGTATAGGTATGAAATCCGCCTTGATCGGTAATTTTTAAGGTCCTTATAAGACTACCATTTATGTGTCTTCTCTCTGCCTCAACTCTGTTAAAATGAACCATGCCGCTGCGGTTAGGCTTAATTCCCCACATAGTCAAAAAATTGTCTATTTCTTTGTCCAGATCCCTTCTCGCCTTAGCCTCAGGCTCCACAAACCCGTATATCTTATCAGCTATGCTTTCTGTTGCCATATTATTCTTTATTATTCCTGTTAATCATGCTCCTCGGCTTTATCCTTCTTCTTCCCGTTGATTTCCCGGAAGGAACTCTCCTTGCAATCCATCTATATGCCAAGGGCACTTCAACTGGTTTTAATTTAACAGGATCTATCTTAAAACCGGAATAAGCTTCTTTAGCCAAAAACCATCTTTCACCGGGACGGGGATTTCTGAAGTTTATTATCTCCGTATAAACTTTTAAATCCGGAGATACACCCGATGCCGTAGGATGTTCGTCTCCCGCATCCGAATAAAGATAATCAAAAATATTGTCGGTCTTTGCAATTCCAATTTTTTCTCCCCGCTCAATTGTTTCTTCATCTACCACGGGGATTTCTTCTGCAAGATAGGGTCTGACGATACCGTCCATTTTCTCCATTAATTTTTTACCGTCAACTGTTGTTCTTTGCAGCTTCACTCTTAAGGGAGCATTTATTCTTGAAGAAGCAATAACATCGGCAATAAAGACAGTTTCTTCAAAGGAATGACCCGAAATAAAGGATTCAAGTTTTTGCCTGAACTCTTCTGTCTCCCTGTCTATTACTATGGATTCCGGTAATAAGTTTGATGGAATTTCCATTATATTGGAAATCTTTTGGTCAAAGCCTTCACTTCCCGAGCAATAGAAAGAAGCTTTTTGTTTTTATAGATATTTTTTCTAAAATCTTTCCAGTAGGCTTTTCTTTCTTCCTTATCTTTAGGTAATTCGTATTTTTTCGCTTCCTCCACAGCTTCATTCATCCATCCGGCTATTTTTGCCATATCTTTTTCCCTAAAACCCCTTGTAGTTATTGCTGCCGTTCCGATTCTTAGCCCCGAGGGATAAAAAGGAGGCATGGAATCATTAGGAACTCCGTTTTTATTTGTTACAATTCCCGCCACTTCTAAAGCCAAAGCGGCAATAGCTCCGTTAACGTTTTTATTCCTTAAATCTATAAGTATTAGGTGATTTTCGCTTCCTCCCGAAACTAAATCGAAGTCAAATTTTTTAAGTTCTTTTGCAAGAGCCCTTGAGTTTTTTACGATTTGAAAACCATAGGCTTTAAATGCCGGTGTTGCCGCTTCTTTTAATGCAACTGCAATGGCGGCTGTCTGATTGTCGTGGGGCCCTCCCTGGAGCCCCGGAATAATTGCCGTATCTATTTTTTTGCCCAGGTCCGGGTCTTTTTTAAGGCCCTTTTGGGTTACCATAATCAAAGCCCCCCTTGGCCCCCTTAGAGTTTTATGTGTAGTAGTGGTAATAATATGTGCAAAAGGAACAGGACTTGGATGTACACCGGAGACTACAAGTCCTGCAATATGAGAAATATCCGCCATTAAATATGCACCCACCTTATCTGCAATTTCGGAAAACTTTTTAAAATCTATAACTTGCGGATATGCAGTAAAACCGCAGACAATGATATCAGGTTTTTCTTTTACAGCCAGTTTTTCTATTTTCCCATAATCAAACTGTCCGTCTTTGTTTATTGTGAATAATACGGATTCAAAAAATTTTCCCGAAGCCGACTGGGGCTGTCCATGAGTAAGGTGACCGCCGGAGGCTAAGGAAAGGCCCATTATTTTCCCTTTCAAAGGCTCCAAAAGGGCAACATAGACCGCCAAATTCATGGCTGAACCCGAAAGAGCCTGTACATTAACATAAGGCACTCCGAACAACTTTTTTGCTCTTTCTTGCGCTAACAGCTCTACTTCATCGACTACTGCATTTCCTTGATAATACCTTTTTTTAGGATACCCTTCCGAATATTTGTTGTTTAAAACGGTCCCCAAAGCCTCAAGAACCTCCGCCGATGCATAGTTTTCCGAAGGAATCATTTCGAGGACTTCTCTTTGCCTTTTTTCTTCTTCTTTAATTAAACTATAAACTTGGGGGTCCTTATTCTTTAACATTTTCTCTATTCTAAACCTATTAAGTTTTTTTTGACAAGAGGGCAAAAATTAACTGTTGACAAAATTTTTCTAAACATTTAAATTGTGATATATGTCACTTAGGGAAAGACTCTCCCCTTCCCAAACGGATACAAGACATACGGAGTATTCTCCTTCCTCCGAAACACGTGCCCCGGATTTTATATTCTACGCAGGAACAAGCCACAGGCGCGAACATTTTTTAAAATACTGTTTCCCATTCTCAAATGTTATAAGTATTCCGGCAGGTCCGGAAGAAAAAACGCATTACGTGGACAGGATAATGCAGGCTAAAATAGAAACGGTATCACAAAGGGCACGCGCAATTTTATCGGAATTCCCTGAAAAATCGGGAATTATAGTCGCCGCGGACGTAGAAGCATTTCCCCTCACTTTAGAAAGAGGAATAACCGCAAACCAAGGAAGAGGAAAACCCCAAAGCCTTGAAGAGGTAAGGGAAAACTTTGCCAGAATGTACGAGGCTTCAAAAGAAATGTCAGAGAAATGGGGTAAAGATTTTAATCCTTATTATCTTGTTAATGCCTCCTCGGGAGTACGTAACTTAAAAACAGGAGATTTTTACACTAAACACCATAACTGTGTAATAGAGCTAAATCCCCAAGCAGTAAGGGATTTCTCAACCCCGCAGGGATTTATCAGATATGTAAGTGAATTTAAAGACTTCTTTTCAAGCCCCGGATATCTATATAACGGGGCCCATCCGGCTATTTGCCCAACCGATGTGGCAGGAGGCTTCGATACAAGCGTGCTTTCAAGAATGGGGGCTATAAAAGCGATAGACGCCGTCGACGCTACGGACCCGAGATTCAGAGAAAGCCTTTCTTATCTTATTAGCCACTCGAATATAGGAATACATTCTACGGTCTTACGGCCTTTCAATCCTAATGTGGACCAAACAATAAAACAGTGGCCCTGGCTGCAAAAAGTAACAGATTACGCTATGGGCCTCGATTAGTCCCCTGTTCCTTGCGTTTTGCCTTAAAAAAGCCTATAATGCTGTGCCTTATGATGCGCTATATAGAAGGAATTTTAAGACCGCGGGAAAAAAAGGAAGTTTTACAGCCCGAAAGAACGCTGTATCTCCCTAATTTTGATGTTGTGGTCTTTTCGGGTTTTGCCGGAACCGGAAAAACATCTGCCGCAGACGCCGTAAACGAAGTCATAATCGGAACACAATTCGTTAAAGTAGGCCAAAGAATGCGGGAAGAAATGAGCGACTTATTTAACATTCCTCCCGAAAAAGACTTTGATGTAGATGTTGAACAAGAAAGATTAATGAAGGAATCTGCTAATTCCTTTCCCTTGATTCTTGAAAGCAGGTTAGGGCCTGTAATAGGGGCTGATATCGCAGCAAGAATTCAAGATAATGCTCCAAAAATCATAAGAATATTGGTAACGGCGGATAAATACGTAAGAGACAGGAGGGTCTGGCAAAGAGACAGAGTAGATAACCCGTCACTTACGCTTGAGGAGTCTATTGAAGAGACGCAAAGAAGAGATAGGGAGTTCGTGGCAAGAATGCAAAGTCTTTACCCTGGGCTTTTAAACGGACAGCATCCCTTTGATCCTTCTGTAAAAGCGGTAAACGGTATGCCTGTTTACGACATAATCATAGACACGACTTTTGTTCCGAAAGACAAAGTAGCAGATTTATTTATAAAAACTCTATCCGAAAGAAACCTATTGCAAAAATTCCAAAGAGCCGATTTCGGCGAAGGAAAGGCCGGAGATATTGCTTTTGCAAAAATAAAAAGGGGTTCTCCATGTGAATATGATAACTGCAACAGATTATCAAAAATTACCATTGATTCCGTAACCGCGGACTCAATTTTCAGCCATGCCGTTTGTTCGGATGCTCATGCACTGCTTCTGGAAGGAGAAATAACAGAAGATTTAAAACTTGCCGCCGAAGAAAATCCTGTCTTCCAACACCTTCCGCAAGTAGAATTCGGCAGGAACGGATTCGCAAAAAGTCAGTCAGCTTGATTATAAAGAGCAACTATATCCATAAAAGTACTGTTGCTTTTATAAAGAGAGGAAGCGCTTCTGGCTTTTGCAAAACCCGATTTTACCGCGAGCATAATACCGTTAGATGAAAATATATCGTATCCCTTTAAGCTAAAAAGCTTTTCTGCTTCCCCGGAAGTTTGTCTTAAGTCCCTTGAATGACTTTGTCCGCTTTCCTTAAAAACCGATTTTATTACTCCTCCTGGGATTAGAACTCTGTCTACACTTTCAACTACCAGAGGCATTGCTTTACTGTAGGCTATTGAGCTTGAGGCTAAAACAAGACCTATCGAAGAATCTTCAATTCCCCTTAAGGCTTCAGCGGAAGTTTTACGGAAGGCTAAATTGGAAATTTCTGATCCGGTATCTCCCGTCAAAATCGTGGCGTAAAAATTAAAATCCCTTCCGAGTTTTCCTTTTGCCAATTCTGTAATCGCTCTCTTGCCTCCGGCTCCTATATCCAAAATGGAACTGTTACCCAACTCCTTTAAATAATTAAGCAATCCGTAAATGCCGTTAAGGCTGTCGAGGTAATCAACAACATCGCGGTTCCATTGCTCGCTTAACACCCAACCTTCCTCTCTTTCCAGTCTTCTCATTTCACGTATTTGGGAAGCGGCAACAAGCCTTAAATTTTGTTCTTTTTCGGGCATAGGAGAAGTATTCTAGTTAATATAGGCTTTAAAGTCAATTCAACCTCTTACAAGGGTTAAAAATTTAAAGTGATAATCACCTTCTGTTAAATCCTGATCTACTATTTTATTCTTAAACTCCGAATAGTCGGGGAAAAAAGTGTCGGCATGAAAATCGCCTTTAACGATAGTGAGATAAAGCTGATCTGCGAATATAATTGCCTGGGAAAATACTTCTCCGCCTCCAATTACAAAAGCTTCCGTCTCCCCTGCTGCCTGCGCCATCCCTATTGCTTCCTTTAAAGAAGTTGAGATTTGGCAGCCCAGAGAGTTGTAGGATAAATCATGTGTAAGAATAATATTTTTCCTGTCGGGCAAGGGGTTTCCTATGGATTCGAAAGTTTTTCTTCCCATGATTACTGTGTGCCCCGTCGTAAGTTCCTTAAATCTCTGCAAATCTGCGGATATATGCCAGGGAAGCTTATTCAGTTTTCCTATTCCCCTGTTTTCGTCCATTGCGGCAATTATCGAAACCTTCATACTTAAAACTCTTAAATTCTATTACTTAAATTAATATTTTTCAATTCTATTAGTGTCTTGATATATTTAAACAAACCGGGAATATAAAAATCAGTGAGAAAAAATACTAAACTGCCACCGGAGCTTTTATCGGAGGGTAAGGATTGTAACCTTCAAGAGTAAAGTCGTCAAATTTAAATTTTGAAATGTCTTTAACAGCCGGATTTATCTTCATTACAGGAAGCTTCTTGGGTTTTCTTTTTAACTGTTCTTTTACCTGTTTTATGTGGTTGGAATAAATATGTACATCGCCGAAGGTGTGGACAAATTCACCGGGTTTTAAACCTGTAACCTGGGCCATCATCATTGTTAAAAGAGCATAGGAGGCAATGTTAAAAGGGACTCCAAGGAATGAATCTGCGCTTCTTTGGTAAAGCTGAACCGATAGTTTACCGTTATTTACATAAAACTGAAAAAGCGTATGGCAGGGAGGAAGCCCTTCCCTTTTTACTATGTCGTCTATTTCCCCGGGGTTCCAGGCGGTTACGATAAGCCTTCTTGAATACGGAGTTTTTTTAATATCCTCTATTACCTGCTTTATCTGATCTACTTCTCCTCTTCCCTGTTTTTTCCAGTGTCTCCATTGGACTCCGTAAACCGGCCCCAAATCTGCCCATTTCTTTGCAAAATTTTTATCTTTTTTTACTTTTTCTACGTATTCCTCCTGAGTGAGAATACGTTTATTGTTTTTTGACTTTTGTTTATTTACATAATATTTGTACGGCCATTCGTCCCATATATGAACACCGTTGTCCACCAAGTATTTTATATTGGACTCCCCTTTTAAAAACCACAAAAGCTCATAAATTATCCCCTTAAGGAAAACTTTTTTAGTCGTTAAAAGAGGGAAACCTTTCGATAAATCGTATCTAAGCTGTCTTCCGAAAAGTGATTTGGTACCTGTTTTTGTCCTGTCGTCTTTATACTTTCCGTTTTTAAGTATATCTTTAAGAAGTTCCAGATATTGTTCTTCCGCTCCAAGTGTCTTCATACTTTATAAACTTTTAACTTACTTATGTCCTGTTGAACCGAAACCGCCCCTGGATTTTGCCGACATTTTATTAACTTCCAAAAATTGCGGCGTATCAAGTTTTAAAAATATCCCCTGACATATCCTTTCCCCTTTTTCTACAACGACCTTTTTCTTTGTAAAATTCAGCGCAGCAAGTTTAAGCTCATCGTCTTCCCCGCTGTAGTCCTGATCTATGACACCTACTCCGTTTGCGACCATAAGGCCTTTTCTGGCCGGAGTAGAACTCCTTGAAAAAAGAAACAAACCGTAACCCTTTGGAACCTTGACAATTATATTAAGGGGGATTTGTGCCGTAGTAAAAGGAGGAACTTCAACCTCTTCCCTTGCCGTTAAATCAAAACCGACAGAGCCCTTTGTATGGTATTGCGGCAGAGGAATACTTTTATCAATCCTTTTAATCTTAACTCTCATATTTTATGAACTTTTAACTTTATGAACCCGTTTGGCGCTTTTTTCTATCCTTTTTAGTAGCTCATCGGTGACCTCTTCTATTGTTTTATCCGCATCAACTGCAACAAACTCTTTTTCAAATTTTTTCTTGATAAAGTCGTAAGCTCTTTTTATTTTTACAAGTTTTTTCTCGTTATCGTATATTTCGTTATGCTTTGAACTTTTACCGATTCTTTTTAAAGCGGTTTTAATAGGGATATCCAGGAAATACGTAATGTCGGGTTTTAAAAATCTGTTATACGGAGAAAGAAGCGACAATACGGTTATGTAATAATCCGCAACCTGGTCCAAATCCGCTATACCGTAACAAACCGCGGACCAGAAGTATCTGTCGCTTACTATAATTTTTCCTTTCTTTAGAAGTTTTTCTATTTCTACCTGATGCATAGATCTGTCGGCGGAGAAAAGATATTGTATGGCAACGGGAGGTATGCTAATTTTTCCGGAAAGGACTTCCTGTTTTATAAACTTTCCTATTACAAGGTCCGTCGGTTCTTTCATTCCGATAGCATCATAACCTTTTTCTTTTAAAGCTTCTACTATCCGTGCGGTTTGTATTGTTTTTCCGCTTCCGTCTATTCCTTCGAGGGCAATAAACTTTCCCCTATAGGGATTTCTTCGAAAGTCTATGCTGAATGAAACCTTATACTTCATTTATAACTTTGCCCATTATATTCAACACTAATTAATTTATGCAATAAGCATTTTTTGTTTATGATTGCCGTTTCTTAACAAATCCGAAACAGACACCGAAAAATCGGAGTATTCTCCCCTTTTTCTTTCCGGAAGCAAAGGGGCAATTCCCCTTCTCATAATTACATCCACTATTATTTCATTCCTTTTATTTTTTGTGACTCTTTTTCCTGAGTTTTTTTCATATCCTTCTATTTCTCCAATAATTTCTGTCATTAGTATAGGTTTTCCAAAATGAAAAGTAACCTCGCTTCCAAAATTCGGGAAACCTTCAACCGGCCACAGTTCCCTTGCCCCCTCAAGAGCCATTGGTAAAACAAAAGCTTCGTCGCCTATGTAATGCCCAAGAACAGAAGTTGCATTGTGCAAAAGTCCGTCTCTGCTTCTTGTTCCTTCGGGAAAACTGAATGCCACCATCCCCTCTTTTAAAAGTGCCGGAATTGCATTGTTTGCAGTTTTTAGAAGTTCTCTTGTGTTTCCGTTTCCCGATCCCTGTTGAGGAACTACCACCTGGCGGTAACTTGAAGCAACCCATCCCCTGAACTTTTTCCTCAAAATCTTATCGCCCATTAAGAGAAACATCTTATCCAAAAACTCAGGGTGACCCCCGTCCCTTAAGGAAACCGCAACCAAAGGCCCGTCTGCATCGCTTTCGTGGTTTGAGGCAATCCAGGCCTCTTTTCCGTTTTGCCAAAGAGTAACAGCTTTATCGAGATTGTCAAGACTTCCCCGGGAAAACTGTCTTCTTGAGGAGAAACGGGCTGCCTCTTCCGAAGCTCTTCTTATTAAGCGGTTGCCGCTATGGTATCCGGGTATTTCTCTTTCAAGATTTGACATTTACTTTTCGGCTGAAATTTTACTTTCCCCCGGCCCTTTCTGGTTTACGTATTTCGCATTTTTCTTTTTATAATAAGGGACTTCTGCCGGGCTTGTGAGTTCTTCAAATGAAATCGAGCAAATTCTCATTCCCGGATAAAGCGCTACGGGAAGTTTACCCATGTTTGCGAGTTCCAAAGTAATATGCCCTCTCCATCCCGCGTCTATAGTAGCGGCTGTTGAGTGGACAATTATTCCCAATCTTCCCATGCTCGACCTTCCTTCAAGCCCTCCCACCAGGTCATCCGGGATTTCTACGTTTTCTATTGTTGTTCCCAAAACGAAATCTCCGGGTTGGATTATGAAAGCTTCGCCCTCTTTAATTCTTATCTCTTTTGTAAATTCGTCAGGTTTAAACGGATCTATAAAAGCATGACGGCTGTAATCAAAAATGCGGAATGTATTACCAAGACGCAAATCTATCGAACAGGAACCAAGCTGTGTAGGAAAATCGGGCTCGGGGTTTATTTTAATTCTTCCCGAATCGAGCGCTTTTTTTAAATCTCTATCCGACAAAAGCATGAAAATGAGTATACATTAAGATTTATACCTTAACAAGTATTCCGGTCATGTCATCGGGCTTTGCCCTTAACTCTCTTCCCTCATTTCTGCTTCTTCCCTGGGCTACAAATAAAAGCTGATGCATTCCTTCGTCCAGATTTCTGCTTGTTTTTAATATCTCTTCAATCTCAAAATCCGCGAGATTATCGGAAATACCATCCGAGCAGGCTAAAAGCAAATCCCCTGCCTTTAAATCGACCCGGTAGAGCCTTGGTATTACCTTTTTCTCTCCGCCTATCATCTGCGTCAAAATATTTCTTCTTAGGAATAAACGCTGTTCGAACTGGTCCGGCAAGTCTCTTCCCAAATCGGTAACATTATTAAATTTTGCCTGGAGCAGACGGTCTTCCTCCTCGGTTTTTCCCGCCCCTCGCACAATTCCGTCGTCCAATGTGACTTGTGTAAGCTTTCCTGTTCTGAATATGTATACTCTGCTGTCTCCCACATTCCCCACGAGTAATTTCTTTTCTCCTCCCGGACCTTCCCAGATAGCTCCAACCGATGCGGTTGTTCCCATCTCCCCTTCTCTTTGAGCCCTAGCAAAAACCGATTCATTTGCTTTAATCAAAGAAGAATAAACCCTGGAAGTGAATTCCTCAAAAGACAAACCTCTAAGTTGTGATTTAAAAAGCTCCGAGGAGACACTATCTTTTGCCTGTCTGGATGCAACATCTCCGCGTGCAGGATGGCTTACTCCGTCAAAAACGGCAAAGACACCTTCGCTTTGAGAATAAAAAAATGAATCCTCATTTCTGGTTGGATGTTCTTCATTCGGAATACTCTGTGCGACCATTTCTACTCTTGGAGCATTCTTTAATTCCTGTAGGGCCGGTTTTATTATGTCTCCACTATCCATAATTTTAGTATACACCCCATGTTCGCAATTCATTCTCTCCTTGACATAGTATTTCGCTTTTACTATTCTAAGAATAAATGGAAAACCCGTTAAAAAGGTTCCGTGAATTTATTTCTATTCCAAGCCATACAAGAACCGTTTCCGCACTTGTAATTCTTATCATCGCAGCAGCAGTTCCCCTTACAGTTTTAGTCGCCCAGCAAAGGCAAAATACGCAACAGCACGCTTCGGGAACTTCGATCGATTGTTCCGTTCAATCCCACTCCATAAGCATGACTTTTTCTGCATCCGGAACTTCAGATACTTCCTCGCAAGCGTCCTCTTATTGCCTTTCACAACTTAGTAGCCAATGCAGCGCTAACGGATGCACTGGATGCTCCAAAACCAGTTCTACAAGTTTGTACGGCGGACTGTATCATACAAGTTGTACTGCTAATGCAACGGGCTGTCTGACATCTCAAAGATGGACCTGTCCCTCGGGGACATCATGCGGAGCTTCGTTTGGAGTTTGCAATACGACCTCTACCTGCACTTCCGGAACAGGAACGACAAATGCATCCTGCGGGGGAAACGCAACCTATGTTTGCACAAGTACAACAAACTGCGAAGAATATTCATACGGATGCAGAGGAACACCAGCAACCTGCACGAACGGTCCACATATTTCGGTTCCCTTAAGTTATTGCGGAGGGTCCTGCGGAGCAACACCTAAACCGACTGCTACCCCTACACCCAAACCGACAGTCAATCCTACCCCCAATTGCCCGTATTCCTGCATTTCCACAACAATTTGCAGTTCTGCAAACGGTCTTTCCCCTGTTTCGGGATACACCTGCGGTGCCGGAACCGTTTGCTGCAAAGATTTAGTTACTCCGGCGCCTACGCCAACCTCCAATTGCCCGTATTCGTGCATTTCGAGCAGTATCTGTTTTTCAGGAAACGGTTTACAACCTGTTTCGGGATACACCTGCGGTGCCGGAACCGTTTGCTGCAAGGATATAGCAACACCTGCGCCCACACCTATCCCTACCTCTGCCGGCTACGCCTGTGTCAGCGGAGCTTGTGTTAGAACAAATTCAGGTAATCTTTCATTAAGCGATTGTCTGGGGACATGTTCTGGTGGAACTCCACTTCCGACCTCCGCAGGTTATGCCTGTGTCAGCGGAGCTTGTGTTAGAACAAATTCAGGTAATCTTTCATTGGTGCAATGCCAAAGCAGTTGCGGAGTAGTCTCTCCTACGCCCGTGCCGACCGCTACACCTTTGCCGGTCTGTAATACAACTCTTACTAACTGCACCACATGCGCTGCAACTCCGTTGGATGCTTGCGGACCTACAAGCGGTTCCAAGACTTGTACATATACTACTTATAACGGAAGCACAAACTGCAACCCGATCCACGCCATTGTTACGTGTCAACCTTCATGTGCTTTGGGAACAATCTGTTCAAGCAATACCTGCATAGCACAGGCAACGGCTTCACCTAAGCCAACCAATACCGCAACCCCAAATCCTACGGGCAGTTCTTCACCTGCGCCTACCACAACGGCAACCCCTGCTCCTGCGGACACATTGCTTGCCCTTAATATAGGCATAGATGCAATCGGCTCAACAGGTGATCATCAAAATCCCAACCCGAGTTCTTCCAATCAAAATCCGAAACATCCCCAAAGAAATGTAGAGGTCTGGATGTACGACAAAAATAATAATCTTATAGCCGATAAAATGGGTTCCATAAATTATAATGCTGGAACTGGAATATTTACGGGAAGCGTTGATGTCGGATTAATCCCGACAGATATTTATACTGTTAAAGTAAAATCCGACGGACACTTAAGAAGGCTTATACCCGGAATACAAAATATAACGGGGGGACAAACAAACAATATGCCAAGGGTTAACCTTGTTGCAGGAGATATCGACAATAATAATGCCATAAATATAAACGACTACAATATATTATTAAGCTGCATAAGCGACCCGACAATTGCCAATGTAGATAATCACCAGCTTTGCAACAGCAACCCGAATTATATAATTCAATCCGATTTGGATGACAACGGAGTCGTAGACAGATATGACTATAACCTCTTCCTAAGAGAATACTCTGTCCAAAACGGCAATTAGTTTATATTGACAAATAGCTGCCTCTTAAACTATTCTAAAAGTAATGAATCCTTTAAAAAGGTTTGTTGAGTTTTTTAAGACCCCTGGCCATACAAGAACGGTTACAGCTTTAGCCATTCTTATTATCGCAGCAGCTGTCCCCCTAACAGTCTTGGTAGCCCAACAACAGCAAAATACCCAACAACATGCCTCTACATGCACGCCCGGTTTCCAAACTTGCGGTGGCAGTTTGCCGAGAGGTTATCAACAGTGCAACAGTTCTGGAACCGCTTATAATCAATATCAATGCCCTGTTGACTACCATTGTGCCGCAACGGTAGGAGGATCTGCGGGAGATGTTTCGTGCTATATAGATAAAACACCTACACCTGCCCCCACCGCTACGCCTGTGTCTACACCAGTATCTACACCCGTAATAAATCCTTCAAGTCCGACTCCCAATCCGACTACTCCTCAAGGGATCCCTACCGGAACAAGCTATGCGCAGTACTGCACAAACGGAAACTGCTCGAGTAGCACAAGCGGCGGACAATGTGTTGTATTTTCTACTTTCAGCTGGACGAAACCTTCGGACGCGTCCTCTAATCCCCAATATTTAATCAAATATCAGATAACTACAGACTATAATACCTATGGTCCTTATACTTCCGGTTCGTCAACAAGTATTACAACACCTTTTAAAGCCGGGACAACAAATAACGGATTTAATTTCAATCAATGTTCGGGGTTAACAACAGGCTACAGTTGCGGATTTAGAGAAGGACAAACAGTGACCTGGTATATGACATATGTAAATACATCCGGGGCAAGAGTTCAGGTAAACGGTCAGCCTTTTACAACAGCATCCTGTGCAAGCACTCCTGCTCCTACATCCACACCTATTGGGCAAACTCCGTCTCCTAGCCCTACTGCTTCTCCCAGCAATTCCGTTGCAACAAACCTTAATCAGCAAACTTATTGCGGAGTAGGATATCCCGCAAACACAGCCGGAAACGATGCCAATGTGTCCTCTACATACTTTACTTGGACAAGGCCTACCGACGGAAGCGGAGTTTATATTAAATACTATGATGTAACCGCAAATCAGTGGTGGGGGCCCTACCAGTATGGGAGCGGAACGGCAAACAGTTTTTATTCTCCAAGACAGGCAGGAGACACTACCGTTAAAAATCCCTCAAATGGAGCAACCTATAACTTTACACAATGCACAGACCCTCTCCAATCGGGAACCGGATATTCGTGCGGATTTAATCAAGGACACCAATTCCAATGGTATGTCTATACTTTAGGAACAAATGCACAAAGCGCTCAGGGAACATTTACAGCGGCTACCTGTCCGTCGCCCACTCCCAGCCCGACTCCCACTCCGGATTGTAATGGAAGTTCTCAAGGAGTCGGAATCGCGGATTGCAGCCAGGCGGTTTGCCAGCCAAGCCAGGTAAATGCCTGCGGAGCGGCAAGCGGAACCGAGACATGCGTTTATAACACATATAACGTAAACAGCTCCCAGTGCAATCCGGTAAATGTTTATAACCAGTCATGCAATGCATCCTGCGCAAACGGGGTCGCCTGCTATAACGGATCCTGCCAAGTTCCAACGCCTACGCCTACTTCAAGCCCGGCGCCTACCGCTTCCCCTGCTCCGGGAGATACACTTCTGGCTCTTAAAGTAGGAATGGATGCAATAGGATCTGTAGGAGACAACGAAAATCCTAATCCGAGCTCTTCAAATCAGAATCCTGTTCATCCTAACAGAAATGTCGAGGTTTGGGTGTTTGACAGTAATAACAATCAGGTGGTAGATAAATTAGGCTCAATAAATTACAACGCGGGAACAGGTATATTTACCGGAACGGTTGACCTTGGAGGAAATTTTGTAACGGGAAATTATACTATTAAAGTAAAATCCGACGGACATTTAAGAAGGCTTATTCCGGGAATACAAAATATTGCTGCCGGACAGACCGCACAGATGCCCCAGGTTAACCTTGTTGCGGGAGACGTAAACGGAGATAATGTTTTAAATATAACCGACTATAATATTCTCTTAAGCTGCATTAACGACCCGGATGTTGCCAATGTAGATAACCACCAACTCTGCAACAGTAACCCGAGCTATATTATCAATTCTGACCTTGATGACAATGGGGTTGTAAATAAATTTGACTATAATCTTTTTGTACGGGAGTATTCCGTACAAAGCGGAGATTAGTTATTAAGACTATTACTATTGACTATTGAATAGCGATTATTTATCATTTAATTAGTTTATGGAAAATAAACCTGTCCAGACAACTCCACAAACAGCAAAAAAAGGGTTACCAAAGCAAACTGTTGTATTTTTAACGTTTCTCGTCGCAGTCACTCTTGTTCTTTTGGGACTTGCCGTTTATACACAAAAAATAGTTCCCCCTTCGCCTACGACAACTCCAAATAAAGTTCTTTTTCCTCCCTATGCACATACCGAATTGACATTAGCTGCCCCCAAACAAACAGGTCTTAACACATATACCACACAAGTTAATATTTCAAGCGGAACAGATAAGATTACCGCTACCCAGCTTGAGTTATCATTTGACCCTAAGGTCCTTCTAAATGTACAGATTGCTCCCGGAAGTTTTATACAAAATCCCGTTGTGCTTCTTAAAAATGTGGATCAGCAAAACGGGAGAATTTCCCTGGCTTTGGGAGTCCCTCTCGGACAAAAAGGCGTATCGGGGAACGGAACTATAGCAACAATCACATTTACGGAAGCGCCAACTGCAACAGGAAGTACGCTTTTGGATTTCCTTCCAAAAACAGCAGTTACGGCGCAGGGAGTTGCCCAGTCGGTATTAAAAACGAGTACAGGAAGCCTATTCTTTGTAAATCAGAATCAAACACCCGCTCCGTTTAACACTTCCGGAACTATGTCTGCAAAATAAAACTATTTTTGTGGAACAGCTCCCGCAAAAGAGGTTTTAAAGTCTCCGTTTTCTTCAAAGTCAATATCAAACATATTTTTCCCTGCTGCCAAAGCCCCGGCTGTTTTTTGCATCTGTAAATTCCACTGTGCTCTAACCTCGTCTGGGCTTAACCCCTCTATTCCCAAAAGAGGCACAACCTTATCCAAAAATCCCAAGGCTCTGTCCACATCTACGACAAAAAACATATTAGTTCCGTCTGTCGAGTTAACCGAAAATTTATCCCCGTGAACTAAAAGAACAGCCTCTTCGGCGTGTCCTCCCTTAAGAACACTTCTTTCGTTATTTCCCGACGTTACCTCATCCCAGATTGCTTTTACCTCTTCGGGTCTTAAATTTTCCTGAATACCGGCTACGGCCTTTGCCGCATGTCCGCAGCCTATTCCGCCTTCATATAAACTGTGTTCGTCGGTATGCCAGTCTATTACCGAATCTTCTCCCCTTATTTCTTTTATTGCTTTTGAGTATTTTAAAACGAGGTCATGTGCGGTAATTTCTTTTCCTTTTATATTTAAGGCCGCCTTGATTGCCATTAAGTCACCGATGTCGGATCCGAATTTTCTCACTCTTCCGCTTACGGTACCTTCTGCCGCGGGCCTTCCGTCTCCGCAAGCGCCTTCAAAGCTGTTTGCTTCGACTTTATTTACCTCTACATATTTATTTACTTTTTCCTGTTGCGCAATCAGTTCTGCGTTCATATCCCTTTGTTCCACAAGGAGAAATTATAGCAGGAATTTTTATCCGGATAAAGGGGGTTCATGTTGCTGAATATTGGCAATAAAACTTCTTATTAACTTTAAGGTCTCCTTTTTATTTACAGAAACCAAAGTTTGGTTATCCTTTTTTGCAATATGATACTCTATAAAACCCTCATCAGCCGTGAGTTTTGGATTCGCGATTTTAAACCTTATCCCTTCGCTTATTACACCGTCAGCAGTATCTAAAGGGAACCTTGTTAAAGAGACCAAAACGAAAGATTTTTCGTTAGTCTGTGTTCTTTCAATAATAAAATTTGACTCTGCGAGAGTAAAATCTCCAAAACCCGACTGAATTTGACCTCTCAAGATGCTTGCCGAATGTGGAGTTCTACGCTCTATTTTCGATACCAATCTTTCTATATAAACTGCAGAATATTTTAGAATATCTTCTTGTCTCAGTGTGTCCGATTGCGCTTTTCTTTCAGGTGTCATAGTTGTTTAGCCTGTAATTCTTTGGTAAAATAGGTTCATTCCGGGTCGTTAGTTCACTGGTAGAACGCTTCTCTGATAAAGAAGAGGCAGATAGTTCGATTCTATCACGACCCACTAAAAACTTCCTTCGAGTTCTTCGGGCACGTCGTGCTCCTCTATCTCTCCCCGCTCTTCCCAAATTAAAGCATTAAGCAAATAATCCAAAAGAAATCTTAACCTTTTAATCTCCGTCAAAAGCTTTAGGGACTTTTTGGGATTATTTGCTACCATTTGATAAAAAAGATACTCGAGCTGTTTAATTCTGTTGGAAAGTGCCTTATGGGTGGCAATTATTCTTCCCTGCCTGCTTCTTTGCCTGTAAGCCTCGAACCTTTTCAGGTTCTTCCACTCTCCGGCTTTTATTTCCTCCTCAAGCCTTGAAACGGATTCTGCGTTCTCACGCCTTCGTTCTTCTTTTTCGGTTTTTAATTCTTCTTCCATACTCAAAAAATTTAGGAGATAAAATTCATCAAAACTGAGGTATGAGGCGCGGATCGGATTCGAACCGACGAATGCCTGTTCTGCAGACAGGTGCGTTACCACTTCGCCACCGCGCCTTGTGAGCTTAAGTATACCATAAAATGGGGAAATTTTACCTGTAGAAGGCTAAGGCGTATAAACCGACTGTTATGCAGGCAATTCCGGCCACCTTAAGGCTGGTTTTTAGCGGAGTATGCTCTTCTTTAAAAATCTCGGGGAATCTTTTTCCCAAGAATAAACCCGCGATAAAAAGAAATAAATATTGGCTGCCCTGCAGGGAATTGACAAGGGCAGGAGTGGCAAGCGATACCGAAAAAGTTATAAGAAGCTCGGAAGCTCCTCCCGATGACTGTCCGAATAAAAAAAGTAATCCCTCTTTTGATTTAAAAGATAAACTTTGGCTTTCATCTTTTACTAAAACAATTTTCCTGGTGAGGGGAAAAAGCAAAATTATTACCGCAAAAGGAATAAGAATAAGCCTGGACCATACTAAAACGGTCAGGAAATTTTCCATTAAAAATGCCTGGCGCAAAACAAGATATGAAACGGCAAAAAGAATCGCAGAAGCTAATTCAAATTGAACTTCGTGTCTTTTTATATGCCCTCTCCATTCAAATACCGTAAGAAGAATAATTCCTAATATCAGAAAAATTATTCCTTCAAGCTCGGCTTGAGTTATTGTTCTTGTAAATTCCGCTTCTATTGTTAAAAACACTGGAATCAAAACGCCTATTACGGGTATTACACGGCTTACCAAACCCACCTGTAAGGCTTTGTACATGCAATAAAGACCGCTTGTCCAAATAACGGTAGATAATGAAGCAATAAGAAAAACATTCAATTTGGGGACGTTTGAAAACGGCAAAAGAAGAACGAGTAAAAAACTGAAAAGGCTAATGTAGAAAATGTAAGTAAGGGGATTTTTTATTTTTGCGGTCAGCAAAAATTTGTCTATAAGTACGGCTACGCCGTTAAAGAAATAAGCCAAAAGAGCAAAAGGAAGATAATTCATGAATTACTTGGAGCCGGGAAAAGGGATTTCTACATTTTGCCCTTCTACCACGTCCTCCAGTCTTTCCCGGACTCCCGAAGCACGAACTATTCTTTTTACAGCGCTTGCGTATGCGTCTGCCGCAAAAACCTGTACCGCAATCACGCTCAGAGCTCCGGAAAAAACAGTCCGCGAGACCGATTCTTTGGAGATTTTATCTTTATAAGATCTTCCGGTTTCCAAAATAGCCATAGGAAAAGTATAGCAAAAAAGTTAAAACCTCATCAAATTCCACTAAAAAACCCCGCGGTTGCGGGGTCTTAGGAAACGTATCAAGAAATTTTACTTTGTACTATCAAAAAGTGGTAGGACACGGATAGTATTTTCTCAAAAAATTGAGTCAGGTTACTATCCAAACCTGGGTGTATGTACATTCCCTCGCTAGTCAATCAAAGATTTTTAGCGGGTTGCCGTACCTTCTCTCTTTCCCCTTCTCCCTCAAATTTAAAGGGAAAAGTTTTTTAGAAAGGAGGTGATCCATCCCCACCTTCGGGTAGGGATACCTTGTTCATGTAGGTTCTTCTATTACTAGAAGCATGGACTATATCTTCATCCTTAAAAAATGACTTTTTGTAGAATTATTTTTGCAAATTTTTGATAAGATTTCACACTTATAAAAAATCGCCAATAATTTGGATCTACCTTTTTACTTGGATTGTGTAATTTTCCACATTTTATTCCAACTTCATTTAAATAATCTCTTACTTGCTTTAAATCTTTAAAATTTTTCTGAGCAAAATAAAGATAATAACGAACTTTTGGATTTCTGGAAACTCCACCATCTGCATCAAAATAGCCTCTGATGTAATCAATCTTATCTTGAAATGAAGTTATTTTAACATCTTTCAAGAAATTTTTAGAAAATTCTACAACATAAAGTTGCCTGCTTTTCCCTTCTTGATACATCCAAGCTTTTTGACCTAAGTTTTGAATTCCTTTTAAAAGAAATTCTATATACCTACGATCTTTTTGACCAATACGGTAAGTAATTTTTCTTACAGTACCGTCATGCAAAGCTCCAAGCAAATAGGATTTTGTCATTTTTAAGGCGTCAACGTTTAGTCTCTACGGGGTCAATTATGACTTCCCTCGGTATTGTCCCTTGATAATTATATACCAAGTAGGAGTTCACCGATATAGTTGAGGTTCTCTATGTCGTTACCGACATAGGTCGCAACATTTATACGACTTAAGCCTTATCGCCGATCTTTATCTCCATCCCCGAAAGGATGTTCGATAATTACCGACTTTACTGCCTTGACGGGCGGTGACTGGGATCAGAAACTTGTCCCTCCCCACTGGACGTGCGGATTTCCCGCATCCAGCGAGTCTCTTACAATAATCCTTATATTTTTTATACCTTTACTAGTAAGATGTTCTTTGGCTTTGATTAGTTTTGCCACTTTACAAAATTTATCAAAACTTTGCTTTTTCTTAGCCTGAAGAGGATACTTTTGAAAGAAAGGAATAACTTTTGTAGAAATTTCTTTTATATTAGAGACCTTATATTTATAATGAGGTCTCCACTTCTTATATCTACTATAATTTAGGAAATAAATATTTCCGCAATCTAAAGTTTTCTTAACTCTTTCTAAAATTTCCTTGTCGTCTTCTCTTAATTCAATTTCAAAGAGAAGCCTAATTTCAGGTTTTTTTCTGTTTTTATGCTTATTGAATGAGACACAAAAACATCCTTCTCCATCTACTAATCCGGTAAGGTAATATGGATTAAGTTTAGAGTTCATCCCTTCCTTTGATTATACACCAAAGTACTATGGACTCAGCTGACTTCCTATATTCATTATTGTTCTGTCAATATAGGATCTCCCTAGGTCATTTAAAAGACATTTTCAAACATCCTAAATAGCTTGTATTATCTCTTCCTCTTAGTACACATAAGAGTCGAGACGCTTTTTAAAATCTAGGCTGCTTTTCGTTACATCGAACCCTTCAGACATACTCTTGCGAGATAAGTCTTGTTCTTCAACTACTAGAATGGATTCTCACCATTTTGCCTTATAAACTGCTAGGCGCCTTTAATTTGTACAAGACCCGAGAACGTATTCACCGCGGCATGCTGATCCGCGATTACTACCGATTCCGACTTCATGGGGTCAGGTTGCAGACCCCAATCTGAACTGAGGCGAAATTTTAGGGATTGGCTTGCCGTTACCGGCTTGCTGCCCGTTGTTCTTCGCCATTGTAGTGTGTGTGTAGCCCAGGGCATAAGGGCCGTGCTGACTTGACGTCTTCCCCTCCTTCCTTCCCGGTAAAACCGGGACCGTCTTCAATGAATATTCAACATTGAACGGGGGTTGCGCTCGTTTCCCCACTTAAGGGAACACCTCCAAATCGTTTATTATTAAACGAACTTAGACTATACCTTTATCCCGTTATTCGGGATACTGACGTGTTATGGAAATTTATAAAAATCCATCTCTCTTTCGAGAAGTCGTTACGGGGTCAAAAACTTTATAGCGCATAGACGGAATGATATAAGGATTAATTATCGTAAAGAATGTATTTAAGCTTTCTTTTTTAATCATTATTTTTGATTCATTTTTTAGAGAACTTTTAATAGATTTCTTCGTCTATGCAGCTCTTGCATAAAATTTCGACTTCCCTCGGTATTACCCCAATTTAATTGAGGCTTCACCGATATGAGTCAGTTATTCACTTTTATGTTACCATAAAAGGCCGCGAGAACATTATTTTGTTCACGGCACGAGCTGACGACAGCCATGCAGCACCTGTAATACCATCCTTGCGGATTTCTCCCTATTTCTAGGAAAATAAACGGTATTATGTCAAGCCCTGGTGAGGTTTTTCGTTTTGTCTCGAATTGAACCACACGCTCCACCGGTTGTGCGGGTCCCCGTCAATTCCTTTGAGTTTTAGCCTTGCGGCCGTACTCCCCAGGCGG
>JAKALS010000005.1 GCA_021813145.1 bacterium | reverse complement strand
GTTTAATACCAAGTACAATACTAAAAGATATCATCAGTCTTTGGGTTACAAAACTCCATTTCAGGTTGTACAAGAGTACCAAAGACAGAAAGGAGAACGACCGTTCTCTATCTAGGGTGCCAGCACAGATATTTGACAAAAATTACTATAAGTTGTAATATTCGTGGCTATGGCTATACAAGAACGTTTAAGACCGGCCGAGCGACCTTTGGCTACCCCTGGGGTTCTGCGAAAAACATTTCAAAGGGCAGATTTTTTGGAAAATCTTATAGAAATGTCTAACCCTCTTCAGTTCAATTTTTCCGAAAGCGCTTTTACCGTATCAAATTTTGAAGGAATTCCTTTTGTTTCACATCTCAATAAATCAAGAAAAATCGGTTCCATAGAAAATGCGCATGATTCTTTAAGCGTCGGAGTTGAATTTTTTGACGACACTTTCCTTTTCATTCACGGACACCCCCTTATTTTGGGAAGAAATCTTAAAGAGTCCCTGATCCCCTCGACTAGGGATTTGGAGGCCTGGGAAGAATTAAAAATGAATAGAACCGAAATAATAGAGGGAATTTTTACAAGACAAGGAAATAAGGGCCTCTTATTCCTTTTCCAGGAAGACCCAAAAAAAATACATAACAATTACTATCAGGGTTGGGACGGAAAAACAATCGACGGATTTTTAAAAACCCTTGATGAAAGCGGAATAAGGCATCAAATACTCGAATTCGATTTGAAAAGAGGAAGATTTTCCCAACACGAACTCACAAAACTCAATTCTTTCATCTAATCTCTCCCTTCTTCCGTCCTAAATCTTAAATCTTATGTCTAAGCGTCTAGTGGTTCAAAACAACTATGGAAAGATTTAAAAATGCGGCAAAGGTAACCCAGAGCATATAAGGAATAAGAAGGTAAGCTGCGTTTTTGGAAATTTTGTAAAAGTATTTTATGGAAAGAAAAATAAAAATCCAAAGAATTATTATTTCTAAAAATGCAATCAACGGATTATGTAAATAGAAAAAAATTACGGACCATAAAATATTCAGCATAAGCTGTGCCCAGAATATTTTTACTCCCGAATTATTTTTCGGTTTTTTAACAAGGACAAGATACAAGGAAATCCCCATTAGAATAAAAAGGAATGTCCATACTGGCCCGAAAATAAAATTCGGAGGGTTAAAAAAAGGTTTATTTAAGGTTTCGTACCAGCCATTAATGGAGTCTATTGTAAAGAGAGAGCCGACAACCCCCGCCCCTAAGGTGAGCATTAAAGAAGTTAACAAAGTATTAAAACTTTTTATCTTCACAAGAATAGTATAACACTTAAGTTCATAAGGTTATAAAGTTTGTAAAGTTGTAACGTTAGAAGTCAAAGTATTTTTTAAGAGAGGCGGGAATATCTGTCCTGCAGGAGCAATTTTTTAAATGTTCTTTATGCCACTTTACTCTTTGTTGTAATTGGGTAGTGCCTTCCGCCTTTTTTAAATAGTCGGACATCCTGTTTTCTTTGTGCCACTGTGCATTGATCTTTGCCATACCCTAGTCATATCCCTTTAAACCCTGTAAGTCAAATTTGTCGTAAAGCCTAGTTTTTACGACATGATCTAAATTAAATTATTTTTTGAGTTTTTCGATGAACTTATTTAAATCTACTTTTTCAATTCTAATAAATTTACCACCTAATTTTACTGCTTTTAAATCACCGCGTCTTACATAACGCCTAACACTCTCCGGATCTACCTGTAGTAATTTTGCAACTTCATCAGTAGTAAGAAACCTTTTTTCTTGAATTTCATTTACATTTTCTTCCTTCGGATTTAACGCTTCGAGATATATATCTAACGATCTATCTACAGCATTAATCATTAAAGTATAATAATCATCCATTTCTTCTTTGGTTTGACCTTTTTCCAAAGATTTTACGTATTCATTTCTATCTTCTTTTCGAATAATTGCTGGTGGATATCCTGCTCTTATTAATAACAAATTCATTAATAATCGTCCAACCCTACCATTCCCATCAACAAACGGATGAATAGTGACGAATTTAAAATGTGCATCTATCGCAAATTTAATTGGATCATTCTGGTCTTCATCCTGAAGCCAAATAACAAAATCATTCATTAATTCGGGAACTTTTAGTGGATTTGGCAAAATTGTTTCAGATCCTTTAAGTCTTACTGAAACCGTTCGCAATCTACCTTTATTAGAATCATCAATTTTATTAAGAATAATATTATGAATTTCTAATATTTCATTTAAACTTAACTTCTGTTTTTGATTTGCCAGGGCATAAATATAATCTAAGGCCAAAGAATGATTTATTGCCTCCTGATGCTCAGTTAAGCTTTTACCCTCAACTGTTAATCCTTCATCGACTACTAAAGCAGTTTCCTGACGAGTTAAAGTATTACCTTCAATAGCATTAGATGTATACGTTAATTCAATACGAAACCATTCCTGGAGATTTATTTCAATCTCTTTTGGAAATGGTTTATAGTTTTCTAACCATTGTTTTTTAGTCTTTAATAATTGTAATTTATTATCCATTTAAACTATTTTATACTATATAACACTACTTGTCAAGCATAAATGTAGTATAAAGTATTATTATATAGCATAGTCTATGCACATCCATAGATATATCGACGTAAATCCTCTATTTTGCGACGCGGAGCTTGAGATTATTTCTACCCTAAGGGCAATCTATTTATCCTTAAGAAATTTTCTCATTTGGTAAAATTCTTTACTCTCTTGAAAGTTTTTTAACTTTAAAACAATAAGATCACCGTCTTTTAATTCTAATTTATTAAATGGTTCACTGATTAGCCTTTTATCTGTTTTTATATAAATTTTAAAACCTCGGGGAAAATATACAATATTAAAATTAACACCATCGACTCTTGTAAATAAAGGAAGTTGAATATTTTTATTTGTTAAATCAGGATAGCCACCCTCCCCAAATCGAGAAATTAAAATTGAGAATTCTTTTAAGTCTGGAGTTATGTCTTTATTTTCTTTCTTTTTAAAGAGAAGATTGTGTATTTTATCTTCATAGGGGCCAAGACTGATAGCCTTTACTTCTTCTCTTTTTGAAATTGAAGCTCTCCAAATTACTGAAAGTAAAAATATTTTTAATTCCTCGGGTTTAATATCTTTAATTACATAAGCCAGGCCTTGAAATTGCGAATCTTCCAATTGTTTTTCTAGAAATACTTTTTTCCCATAATTATTAAAAATACCTATAAATCCGTCGCATTCCTTGCAAAGGATATTTGGGTCATAAACTCCAACCCTGCTCTTCTTATTCCCTTCTGTACCTATTAATATTAAAGGCTGAACTTTCGATTCGGGATATAAATACATGAAGGCCCATTTTGGAATAATATGGGCATCAACAAGTTTTTTCTCTTGCAAACATAAGCAACACTTCATTCTAAATATTGGACACTATGCAATTCGGTAAGTTAACAATGTTATCGTTCCAATAACCATCTGCATGTGTCTGCAAAAATTGCCTTGGAGGAATCCCCCTAACAGCGCATTCGCTCACTTTTCCATTGTTTCCCACGTATGCCCTATTTCCAGCATTGACCCAATCAACCATAGTCTGCCTATCCCATATTCCATTGGTATTTGTAATATCATCATGCCAACCATAGTCAGTAACAGTTTCATGAGGATTATGTAGATTTCCGCTTGGTTTATTGGCGCATATTATTTGTTTAGCCATATGTTTTCACCCCCTCCACTTATAAATCTTCTGGTAAATGAAAATCTTCATGCCCAACATACATTACATATCCAACATAATTTGCATAAGGTACAATCCCTATAACATCTGCATAAGGAGTAAACGGAGGCTTTCTATAATTTCCTTTATTCAAGTTTATTATTAGTCTATTTTCATTTCTTATTTCTCCCAAGTATTCTCCATTCATATCATAAACTTCGTTATCATAAAATTTTCCCACATTTTTTCCGTCATGAGTCCATAGATAGTTGTCTTTTCTATAACCAAAGAAGATTCCTCCCCAAGTCCATAAAAATATCATGTTTCACCTCCCTTATATTTTCTTCCATGCTTCCTCAATTTTTATTTTTAATCCAATTAATTTATTTTGAAACCAAGCATTAAATAAACAAAGCCATAATGAGATTGTAAATATTATTAAAAATACAACAATTTTACTCAAAAAATTCCAAGATAAAATGCTGAGCACAAAAATTTCAATTGCAAGCAATACTCCTAACACCATGTAAATAAAATTCCAGCTCTCACTTCCTCGCTTTATTCTTTTTTCAAACAAAGAAGTTGACTTTACGCTTATCTCACCCTTACCTGAATATTTATCTGTTTCTATATGCGTATAATGTTTTCTCCCTCGGCATGAATTTTTCCATCGTTTTTAATTTCTTTGGAAAAAATAAATATACCTGAAAAAGGATTTTTGTCTTTCTCTTCTTTCATTTAATTTTCGAAGGTTAAGATTGGTGGCAATTTGAGGTTGTCATCAGGCACTTTTTCCTTCGCCTTATTGACAATTATTTATACAACATAATTCTAGAAAAAACAATCAGTAAAATAAAACGATTGCTAATTTTGTGGCTAACTATAGTTCTGAGTTAAATCGAGAAGAAGTCAAATTATTCAATCTTGTCGGATTTTTGAAGATTATGTTTCATGCACAGTAATCTGACATTTTTCGCAGATAAACTTGTGCCGCCTCTTGAATAAGGCAAATCATGATCAAAATGCAAATTTTCTTTTGAGCCACATAAAACACATTTCCCCATATCCCTTTTCCAAACCTCCTTCTTCACTTCTGTTGGGATAATTCTTGTTTGCGAAATTTCTATTGTTTGCTTTTTATTTTCAACGTTTCCTAAATTTGTAAGCTTTAGAATAAAACGAAAAACGTTTCTACGTCCATCATTTACTACTTTATAGTCAACAAGTTCAAAAATTCCCTTTAACGACCAAACACCGTTCATAATTTTTTCGTAAACTTTTATAAGCTCGGGATTTTGCATTCCTTTTTTGTATTCTTTAACGGCATTTATAAACCTTCCATTTTGTGTAAGATTTCCAGATGGCAAAAGTTCTACTTGATCTTCAGTTTTTGGATTATGAAAATAATCCTTTTTAGAAACGTCATGTCCTTCATATTCAATTGTTATTCCATCATCATAAATTTTATCTTTATAGGGGGCGTTCGTTCTTTGAGACATCAAAATTACTGAATAAAGAGGATTTAATCTAAAGTTCATTCCCCGCTGGAGTGTTTGGACATTTTCCAAATCACACATTTCGCGGTAAGAGAGGATGGCGTCTCTAATTTTCATTTTTGCTTATCTTTTCGCTTTGTTGGACCAAAAAATCAATTGATATATTTGCATTCTGGCCTTTTGTACTCTCGTCAATTTCTCGTACTTTATCATAAGACAAATATCCTATTGCATCTGCCAAATTAAGATATGGATTATTAAAAGTTGGCCTTTTAAGTTCTGCAAAAACCTTACTTCGTCTGTCTCTATCCGCAACAATAAACATTGGATAGATCGAATTTGGAGTTAATGCTTTTAAATCAGAAAGCCTTAATATCCCTGAATATACCGAGGTTGAGTGTTCAATTTCAAAAGCAGATTTTATTGAAAGTCCAAACTTCCAAACAACGTCAATATTTTTTATATAATTTGGGACATCTAATGTTTCTTGAAAATCGTGCAAAACATCATCTTTAAACTTATGACCTTGATAACTTTTCCCTTGATCATTTTGCGGAACCCAAACATCTATATGTGCTTTTTTACCAATTCTTATTAATCTCCACTGCATTTCGTCATGTTCTGTTGGTGCTCTTTCAATCCTCTCGTTAAATTCTTCTGCTTCTTGTTTCGCCTTTTCTGCAATTTTTTTCAGCCTTTTCCCCTGTTGCATTGTTGTGATTGCGGAAAGTACATCCCCATAATGATTAAGTAACTCGTTTGCCTTCTCTTGTTCGATTGCCATAAATCCTCGGGGGAAATAATTTTCAGAATATCCGAGATAGGGATTTAACACAGACATACTTACATCCGCTTCTTGTGTGTTTATAAGAAAATACATATATTCCCAAGTATTGCCATTGTTGTCTTCTCCCCAAAGATATTTTGCCATCTGAGGATTTCTGGTTTTTAATGCAACTTCTGCGGCAAAAATTATTCTTCCAGATTTATAAATTAATACATAATCACCAGCTTCCATCGTTTCCCATGTCCTTAAATTACCCGAACCGGGTACAGCGCCCCATACTGCGAATGGTCCACTGTGATATGTGTTTTTAAGAATCTCAATTTCTTGAGGTCTTAAAAATTTTTCTGCTTCATCAATTGATCTTTTTCTTTCAATAGTATCAATGTAATGTCTTTCAGTTTCGTGACCACCACTTGCAACAACGAAGAAAATTTTTCGAAGCTTTTGCATATTTAACTGGATAATAGCACTTTGATGAAAACTCTACAATTAATGTTTATAAAAAGCAGCAAAAAGAATTAATATAAAGAATAGAAACCACTTAAGTGGACCAGATAATTCAATATTATAAGTTGTTTGCAATCCATACGACACTAACGGAAAGACAGTAATACCTGCTAAGAGAAATAAAATTCCATTCAGAAAATATACTCCTCCAGGTATTTGCTCAACTCCTGCTAAGAAGGCTAAAATTCCAACTATCATACCTAAAACTGCACCTAAACCTATTTTAAAAGGCTTCTTAGCTACCGTTTTTACTGGTTGATTTTCTATAACTACCGGCGTTGGCGACTGTTGATTTGGGAGTATTGGTTGTTGTGCGGGAGCATTTTCTTCCATATCTTATTAATAGCACTTTGTAGTTCGATAAGCCACTCACTATTATAATGGTTCGACTTTCTAACTCACCATTCTAAGGGAAATTTTGGAAAGGAGAGCGTAAAAATGTTTTAATTGAATAAAAAGTTCCTTCAAATTTGCCCACATGCATAAATTCAAAACTTCCTTCGATCGGCTCTAGGCTATTAGATTTTTTATCAACAATAAAACATCTTTGAGAATGAGTAATCCTTCCGTAATAATCCTGATAATGTACTCTAACATAAATACCTGCTAGCTGTTGTCCATTTATTGTCTCGAAGTTTAATTTTTTCCAATCCTTAGCTGAAATATGTATATGTGCTTTACGTCTTCCTTTCTCTAAATAATCTATGATTTCATTAGATTCCGCTATTTTATAACCTGTGTCCATAGATAAAAAATTAACTCTTATAGAAAATGCAGGACCACTGCCTATATTATTAAATTTCCCATCAATGCAGTTCTCCTTAGAAGTTTTTTTAGAAATAATTAATTCTTCTGATATTACAATTGGCAAGATGTTATCTTTTCTCTGAATTTCCATTGCCTTAACGGTAGAACGAGTCTGCAAGGCATAATATGCTGTAATTAAAACTAAAAGAATAATAAAAATCGCTTGAATAACTCCTGTATAGGTATTTAAGAAGTTAAAAATTAATAATAAATTCTCCATATCAATATTGCTGAGGCAAGATTACAACTTTTAGTTTAAGTTTTCAAGGCTTTTGCATGGTGTTTGTTATATATTAAATTAGCTTCCCGCGTCGCACAAGATTTGGTTTGCGAATAGGGATATTGACATAGTATACACTATACTGTATACTGTATACCATGATTACTAATACTAGAGGTAAAATTTTGGAGTATATCAAGTTACATAATCAGGTGAGTGTACATGAGCTTACCGGAGTACTCGGTATAACCCGAGCCTCTGTACATAGACAGCTTAATAAACTAATTGACGAAAGCAAACTGGAGAAAGTCGGCAAACCGCCTAAGGTATATTACTCACTAGCATCTAAAAAAATATCCAAACCGGTATTATTTGATAAGGCAAACGTTAACTTAATAAATGATAGGTACTTGTATATCTCCCCCACTGGTGAAGAACGACAGGGATGGGAAGGATTTCTTGCCTGGTGCGAAAAAACCAATCAGGATCCAACAAAAACTGCAAGAGAATATATTTCCACAATCAACAAGTTTGATAAATTTAAGAAAAACGGCCTCATAAACGGAATGCCAAAAATGAAAAATACATTTAAGGACGTCTATCTTGATAAGCTTTATTATCTTGACTTTTATAGCATAGAAAGATTCGGAAAAACTAAACTTGGGCAAATGCTTTTATATGCCAAACAAAGCCAGAACGTGGGACTAATTAGTCGACTTATAAATCAAATCCGTCCTGAAATACTAGGGGTCATAAAAGAAAATAAGATTGACGGCATACTTTTTGTTCCTCCAACCGTAAAGAGAGAAATCCAGTTCATGAAGGAGTTGGAAAAGCAGCTCGACCTCCCAACAAGGGCTGTGTCCGTAACTAAAATAAAAACGGAAATAATTGTACCCCAGAAGACTCTTTCAAAACTTGAGGACAGGGTTGAGAATGCAAAAAGAACAATCATAATAGATGATAAAAAAAAGTATACAAATGTTCTTCTTATAGATGATGCTGTAGGATCCGGCGCAACAATGAACGAAACAGCAAAAAAAATTAAGGATAAAAACTTGGTAAACGGAGAAATAATTGGATTGGCGATAACCGGAAGCTTTAAGGGATTTGATATTATCAGCGAAATTTAGTTTACGTCGTAAAAACCTTGTATTACGACAAAAAAAGGAAAAAATAGTTCCCAGTGCGGTAGATAAAGAAATCAAGGCTTCTCAACCCTATCTATCATAAACTTCACTGGATCTGAAGTATTAATAGGCTCAATTTTTATCTCAGGATACCTTTGTTGGAACACTCTAAATATCTCATCCGCAAATGCTTGTCCTACGGTCGTAACTTTATCAAAATCCAAAACAACTGTTTTATACTTATCAAGACCGGTTAATATTCTCCTCGCTTGAGAGCGGGAAATATACACATTCCCTTGGATAAATAGTCTTACTAATATTTCTGTTTTATCAAAACCCACTTCTCCTGGTTCAGTTACATATTTTCCAAACACATCATTAAGGTGTTTTTTCGAGTTGATAGCAATTGAAAATGTTACCCTGGTCCCTTTCTTTATTTCTTTGGTTTCCTGAAAAAAAATGTCTTCCACTATATTATCCACTCTCATTTTGAAACCATAGCTATCTAACTCAAATAAATCAGCAACTTTAGAAGTAAAAAATATACCTTCTCCGGTGTGGGAATGAGGCTGCGTAGTTGTTTTTCCCTTCAGTAAATCTTGCATGGCTTCTAGCTCCGATTTTAAGCCCCTTTTTTCCATAACGTTACGAAATACACCAACTCCAAAATCGTTAATAACAAATGTTAAATTTTTATTATCTATGAACACCTCAATTTCAACATACTTCGATTCAGAATGCTCGATTGCATTATTCAACATCTCCGTAAATCCATAAAAAAGTAAGCTAGAAACGTTTTCGGGGAGCTCTTGAATTAACTTGTATCTATCTCTAATATTATTGAATACCCTATGTTCCTCTACCGAGTCTCTCAAAAATCTTAGCCTTATGTTCTCAAATACTTGATCGGAATTTGAAGGCAACGCATAAAAAGCACCAGACGTACTTCCGCCTTTTAAAAGCAATTTATCTTTAACCATTTTGCTGATTTTGGAGCTTATATATTGTCTCGTATATCTTCCACCCAGCCGCTTCACAACATCGGCGGTTTTGAAAGTCTTATTCTTATTAGCTATATCGAGAATCAAATCATTAATTTCCATACAAGTATTATATCTGAAAAAATTATAGTTGTCAACTTTCTAGATATAGTTGTAAACTACGTTGTCAAGTATCAATTTATTGTTGTAAAGAAAGTTGTCATATATCAGACGGGTAAGATCCTGCTTTAATTAAGTTATATGGAATAGAAGCCTATTGTTATTCGAGTTTTAATTTCTTCTGCGATAGAAGTCGTATCTCTCTACGTAAATAATCTTTTACGTTCAGAAAGCAGTAAAAATGTACGGTTTAGTGAAACTATTATCTGTCAGAGTCGCACAACTTTTGATTTTCGACAGGCAATACTCTTGACTTATCTTATATAACCTTATATAATCTTATATATATCAAGCGTATGACAGATTTTGATCTGAGACTAAAAAACATTACCCATGAAATTTTGGCAGAAATTGCCCAAATTGAAGAGTTAAAAGGCAGATGGATTGCCGGATCTAATTTGAGCCCGCAAACACTTGGGAGGCTTAAGCGTTCCGTACTCGTTACGTCTTCGGGGGCATCAACACGTATCGAGGGAGCTAAAATGTCTGATGAAGACATCGAAAAGATGCTTCGTGGCATATCGGTTCAAAAATTCAGCAACAGAGATAAACAGGAAGTAAAAGGTTACTATGAGTTACTTCAAAACGTTTTTGACACCTGGGAAGATTTACATTTTAACGAGAGCCTTATAAAACATTTCCATAAAGAACTTCTCAAATACGTTGAAAAAGACGAGTTACACAGAGGCGACTATAAACATACTGAAAATAAGGTAGAAATGATCGATGAGGCTGGAAATTCGGTAGGTATCCTTTTTGACACTACTCCAGCCTACCTAACCCCGATAAAAATGAAGGAGCTTACAGATTGGACGATACAAACTCTTGAAGAAAGGAAATACCATCCGCTTTTCGTCATCGGCAACTTTATTGTCGAATTTCTAAATATCCACCCGTTCCAAGACGGAAACGGTAGATTGTCGCGCATTTTAACAAACATGCTTCTGTTACAACAAGGCTATTTGTATATGCCCTATGTTTCACACGAAAAACTGATCGAAGATAATAAACCGGAGTACTACCTTGCCCTTAGACAAAGCCAGAAAACATTCAATGCAAAAAACCCTGATATTACTGCTTGGTTAACTTTCTTCCTTTCTATTATTACGATGCAATCGCAGATGGCAATCGGACTTTTGACTGCCGAAAACATTGAGGCACTTCTTTCCCCAAAACAATTATCTGTATGGGAATATTTGCAAACCGTAAATGAAGCTAGTCCCAATGAAATAGCACAAAAAGCCCATGTTGCCAGACCTACAGTCAATCAGGTATTGACAAAGCTTATTGAGATGAAAAAGATAGAAAGAATAGGCGAAGGTTCTGCAATAAGATACAAGAAAATATAAAATCTGGCTGCATAAGTGTTCCATGTCGCAAAAACCTTGGTTTGCGGCTAAACGAGATTGAAACTTTTATCTGCATAATATTTGAGGCTAGAATACCGAGAGTGTCAAATGGCACTTGACAAACACCCCCCGTATATGTAAGATGTAAGTAGATGTTTATCCCAAGAAATATTTTACCAAAACTTGAGCAGGAACTCGATAAAAAGGAGGTAACCGTAATCACGGGTATGAGAAGAGTCGGTAAAACCACACTTCTAGTTCGCCTTTTTGATTCAATAGTATCCAAAAATAAAGCGATCTTTGACCTGGAAAATCCCTTGCACAGACATGTTTTTGAGGAAGAAAACTATGATAATATTTGGAATAATTTAGCTCAATATGGCATAACTAATAAAGAAAAGGCATATCTTTTTATTGATGAGATACAGAACTTACCGACTATCAGCACCGCCATTAAGTATCTATATGACCATTTTGATATTAAATTCGTGCTCACCGGGTCAAGCAGCTATTATCTTAAGAACCTTTTCCCTGAATCACTTAGCGGAAGGAAAGTTGTGCTCGAATTATATCCACTAACTTTTTCTGAATTCCTACGTTTTAAAGGGGTAGAAAAAAAATATTTTTCGACTTTTGAGGAAAAGATAAAAGGCAAAAATAAAATAAACTTCGAGCAATACAAAAAGTATTATAACGAATATATTGAGTTTGGCGGATTTCCCGCAATAGTGTTGGAGGAAAACAGAGAAAGAAAAAAAATTCTTTTGGAGGAGATTTTTACTTCGTATTTTGAAAAAGATGCCAAAAATCTGGCCGATTTTAAAGATATGGCAAAACTCAGAGACTTAATTTTACTTTTAGTTCCACGTATAGGACAACGCATAGAAATTGCAAAGCTTGCTTCTAGTCTTTCTCTATCGCGAGAAACGGTATATAACTATCTATATTTCCTTGAACAAACATATTTTATTTCGTTATTATCGAAGTTTTCAAAAAGCATTGACCGTCAATCATCTGGAGGAAAAAAATTATTCCTTTGCGACAGCGGCATTGCTAATATACTTGGGAAAATATCTTTAGGGCAGCTTTTTGAGCAAAGCGTTTTTCAAAACCTAAGACCTTATTTTACCCTGCATTACTATAACAAGGAAGGAAAAAGCGAAATAGATTTTATCGTTGACGAAAAAACTGCTTTGGAAGCTAAGCTTACTTTTTCACTTGGTGATATGGAATATTTAAAAAGGAAATCACAGCCCTTGAACCTAAAAGAAGCCTATATCGTTTCATTAGATTTCAATAACAATATAAACTCCATTTCAGCAACCGATTTATAAGTATCGCTCGGAAAATCCATGTCGTAAAATTTTTGCTTTACGAAGCTTTTTGAAGAACGCTTCGGCGATCTTTGAAAAGTATCATTCTGGATTTTGGCTTCATAGGTTTTTATTTTTTCCCCATCTCTAAAATTTTTGTGAAGGCTTCCACGTTACCAAGGGCATCGTGAACTGGATTGTGATCATGTGGAGTTTTTCTCCATTTCTTCCATCCGGTCGAATCAAAGAAATCCCCGTTCATACCAGCGTAGAAATCAGATATTCTCCTGGCTGAATGGCCAAACGGATTTACACTAAGAAATTTATGGAAATAATAGTTTATAAATTGCCAATCATAGGCTGGATTATCGCTTACGAATATAAGTCTGCCTTTAAATTGATTTAACCATTTATTAAACTTAATAAATGTTTTTTTTGTTGCGCCATAACCGTGAAATGACTGTTTTGATTTAAAATCAACTGCTCCAAATTCAAAGGCTCGATCATCATTAAGCGTAGGAGCTGGGCCGTATCCCTCACAGTCGACGAATATCAAATTGTAATCATCACTTACGTCCATTATAATTTAATCCAAATGTTTAAACTAAGAGCCTAATAAGTGTTCTTTTCTTAATCTCTGAATCAAAACATAACTTGAAACCTCAAATTTATTTAACAAAGATTCTAAATAGGGAACAATAAATTCCTCTTCTTTATTTATTTTCTTTATTTCCTTAACAGCAAGATCGTATTCTATTTTCAGAATTTCTGAAGGAACAAGGAGTCCGGCAGCAAAAACATTTGCCTGATACTCATACCACCCATAATTTTCTTCAGAAATTGCATCCTGAAAATTTACTACATCTTCAGGAGTTTTAAAATTCAAGTGCTCATATAGTTCTCTATGAAGAACACTATGACCTAATTCATGTGCCAAAGTAAATCTAGCTCTTTCTTTAAATTTTATAAAAACACCGTTGTCGATTACTATCTCACTACAATCACCGGATAAAAATCCGTCGATATCGAAATTTTTCTTAAGACCATTGTAAGCGGTTATCTTAATTCCTAATTCCAATTCAATTATTTCCTCAATCGGAATTGGAATCCTTAATGAAGAGTAGTGTTCTTTTAAGAAACCTTCCGCGATTTTAATTATCTGTTTATAAGTAAGAGGTTTAGCCGGAGAAACAGTCATATTACTCTCCGCCTTTTTCCAGAAATTTAATAAGTTTTTTAACCTTTTCTTTATTTATTTTCTTATTATTCCCCGTTCTTAAAAATGCCGGTAATAAGGCAATTACTTCAGGGACTTCCTCTTTAATTTCTTTGGGAAGTTCTTTGTTGGCTTGATATGCCAAATCAAAAAAATTAATCCATTCCTTTGTATTTTCTTTTAATCCAAGAGAAATAGCATAACCTTTCAATTTCCCAACGTCTTTAGGAGGATTTAGTTTGCCATTCTCCAGTCTACTAATATTTGATGGGTCTTGCCCAAATCGCTCACAATATCCTCGAAGAGTCATTTCCCTAGCTATCCGTAATTGTCTGAAATAATCTCCAAATTTCATGTTGTAATTATTTTACAACAGTTATCACAGGGTGTCAAGTAAGAGATACAAAGCCTGTCAAGTTATTGTTGTAGTATACACTTTAAATTCTTTGCTTTGCGAATAAGGGTATTGACATTGTTTACAGTATACTGTGAACTGTAAACTTGACGACTCAAGAGTGAATTTTAGATTATATTGGAGATAGACATCAGGAAAAAGGGTATGAATTAGTACTATAATGATGCTGAAGCGTTTTGAAAAATCGTACTATATAATAGAGCGCTGTCAGCGGCTCTACCTCGTTTTTCTTTTTTAAGACTTTCAATCATGTTTAAGAAATTAACCAAATAAGGCTTCAGGTTTTTATCGTCTAATTCACTTTTTCTCTTAAGCGCCTCTGTTAAAAATCTTTCAGCCATACCGTTAGATCCCCTAAAGTATGCGATAGCAACTCTTTTTAAATCTAAAGCTAGTGCTCCTAAAATCTGTTTGTTTTTCATAATATGTTCCCGAAAAAATATTTTATTAAATCTTCGAACTTTTTTCTCAAATCCAGATCTTGAATTTCATTGCTCGTATTTTTGTCCTTAGGCCGAACATTTATAAAGGAATTGCAATCCACCATAGCCTGAACTTTTTCATTGCGTAATTGTAACAAAAATACACTCTAATCATCAAATCCTTACATTAAAATTACACAACTTTAAGAATGCTATTGTAGAGTGCTATTAATGGACGATTTAACTTACCTGTCGCAAACAAACGATTACTATACAGTCAAATCCGCTTCAGGCGAAGTTTTAAATATCCCTAAAAAGAGGGAAGGTACGCCCGTGCCCTACCCTGTCGGAGGCAAATTTTCCGTAAGCTGGTTAAAACTCGCCTTCTTCGGCCTCAGCTTGGGAGGTATCCTGACTATAATTTTTGCCCCTTTGGTTTTTCTAAAAAACGAAAGCCTTATTAGAAGCCGAGGACTTAGTACCCAGGATTTGATACATTCCAAAAACTATTTATATGTATCTTTAATACTTTTCCTTTTTGGCGCAATATTTTTTGCTTTATTTTTAATTCACTTAATTTTTAGTTAAAAATATGTTAACCGATGCTTTATACCTATCTGCCATATTGTTTGTTGTAAGTTTTGTGCCTCTTGTACTTTTTGGTGTAAAAACACGGATTTCAAGTCCTGTTATTTCTCTTTTGTGGCTTCTAATAACAATAGGAATAGGAGCTTTTTTTGTCAAAAACGAATATATCCTCTACGGACTTATAGCAATAGAGGGGGTTGTATGGATTTTGCTTTTACCCGACTGGAATTTTCTGGCTAAAGCGGCATGGACACACCTTTTTACCCTTATAGTTATTTATCTTGTCTACTCCTTCGGAATTACGGCTTTTGCAACCGCAAATGTATTGGGGTATACCCTGGCCCTTATATTTTTCCTTATAGAAACGTTTGCGCTTTTTTTAACGCTTTCATACGCATTTGAAGCTTTGGATACTCTTTGCAGGTCCCGCTGGCGAAGAAAAGTAAGAGAGCTTTCAAGAACAACTTACGCTCCGAAAGTTTCCCTTCACCTTCCCTGCTATAACGAGCCTGCCGATATAGTAATAAGAACCCTTGAGACTCTGGCAAAGCTTGACTACGAAAATTACGAAATCATAGTAATAGACAACAACACTCCCCAAAAAGAAACCTGGCAGCCTTTGGAAGAGGCCTGCAAACGTTTGGGCGACAGATTCAAATTTTTCCATTTGTCCGACTGGCCGGGATACAAGTCAGGGGCATTAAATTTTGCCCTGTCCCAAACCTCAAAAGATGCCGAGGTTATAGGAGTTATAGATTCCGACTACGAAGTAAAACCGAATTTTTTAAAAGACCTTATTCCCTTTTTTCATGACGAAAAAATTGCTTTTGTCCAAACTCCGCAGGACTACAGAAGAAGCGCAGCCAATTCATTTTTTAGGGCGGCTTACCTTGGATACAAATATTTTTTCAGCGTTTCCATGCAGTCTAGAAACGAAAGGAATGCAATAATTTTTGCGGGAACAATGGGACTTTTAAGAAAGTCCGTGCTTTTAGAAATCGGAGGCTGGGACGAATGGTGTATTACCGAAGACGCCGAGGCAAGCCTAAGGATTTTAAAACTCGGTTACCAATCTTTGTATATTGATAAAAGCTACGGAAGAGGTTTGATGCCTTTAACTTTCGACGAATTTAAAAAGCAGCGGTTCAGGTGGTGTTTCGGAGGAATACAGATATTAAAAAAACACTGGGAAGCACTTCTCCCCTGGTCCGGCATGGTAGACCCTTCAAATAAACTTACATTTGCACAGAAATATTATTACCTTGCCGGAGGCCTGCAGTGGTACAACGACCTTTTGAATTTATTTTTTGCATTTTTCCTGATTTTAGGAGGAATATTAAGCCTTTATCCACAGATCCAGGGATTTATTCCTTTTAGGACTCCCCTCATTCTTATCCCTACCGTACTCTTGTTTACGGGTCTTTGGAGATTCGTATGGGTATTAAAAAATGCCTTAGGGCTTAGTACAAGGGATTCTATTTCCGCAATGTCTAACTTTTTCAGTTTCGGATGGGCAATTACACTTGGCAGTGTCCAGGGTCTGATACAGCGAAACGGAGTTTTTTTAAGGACGCAAAAAGCAAACCCCAAATTAAAAATTTTAAGCGCGATAAGGTCAACCGAATCGGAAATGCTGATAGCAATAATCTGTTTTGCGGCGGCTTTCGGTTTTATATTCTTCAGGCAAAGCCTTCTTATTTTTACCCTGGCAATTTTGCTAGTTTGGCAGGGAGGATTGTTTTTTTCCGCACCCGTCTACAGTCTTATTAGCACAAGCGAATATACTCCTCCCCAAAGAGCCCCCGCCCAGGCGGGAACGGGAATAACGGAAAGTTCTGCCGCAATGTGGGTTCTTCTTGCAATGCTTGCCCTAGGAGCCGGAATAATAATTTTCGGATTTACTCCCCCTCCCAAAACTCCCGCTCCCTACAGTAATTTGGCTCCAAGACAGGTCCCCGTTCCCGGCATAACGGTTACAACTCCCTCCCCCTCGCCTTCTCCGTCCCCCTCGTCTTCCCCCTCTCCCTCGCCTTCTCCGTCTAAGAGTCCTTCACCTTCGCCGAGCTCTTCCATAAGCCCCAGCCCTTCCGCAAGCGCAAGTCCAAAAGCAAGTCCGACTCCAAGTCCGAAGACATCACCGAGTCCTTCAATAAAACCATCCGCTACTCCCAGGGGAACAGCTGGTCCTTCTCCTTCGGTAATCCCTTCCATACTACCGAGCCCTACACCGACAACTACCCCCTAACTGCTCATAAGTTATAAAGTCTATAAATCATAAACTGCCAAACCGTGAACCAATTAATTATTGACTATTGCCGTTTGTATTGCTATTTTAGTCTAAATGGCAAGCAGACTTGAAACCGGGCTTTGGGAAATTTCGGAAGAAGAAACGGTAATAGAAGACAGCATTGAAAAAAACGTAAACCGTCTTGCCGATTTTATCGCAGACGGAGCACCGGACTCTGTAGAGATAACCTCTTTAATCCCCTCAACAAATCCCAGCTTAGGAATAAAATACGCACTTATTCTCAGAAGAGAAACCGAGAAAAACGGAGAAGTATTGGAAAGTGCTTACCAGGTGGACGGAAATATTTTTGAAGCTCTGCATTCGGCAGTTGAATTATGGTCGGAAGAACAGGTAAAAGATAATGAAGAATTTGTGGGAAGTGTATTGGGAATTGCCGAATACATCAGAAACCCCTATAACTGGCCCGAACCGGCGTATAAACCCAATCCGCACTAGATAAACCGCCTCAGGATAATTTCAGAAAACAATTATAGAATCTTCATTCTCTGTTTATTTATTGGGGGTGAGTATTATGAATAAAGAAAATTTAGAAATCGGGTTGCCTATCGGTACTTCGGATATCGAGATTAGAAACGTATCCCCATCTACCGAAACACCGCAATCAATTCAACCGGCCCGGGAAATTGAAGTATTTGACAGTGCTAACCAGGGTTGGTCGGCGAAAGAATATTACGATAATCTTCAATTCTCCCCGGAATTATCGTAGAATTTTGTATTTCACAAACACCAAACACCGAATACCAGATACTAGCCTTCTCTGCTATAATTAGCTTAGCTTTGCAAGCAGGTTATAAAGCTTGTAAATCCCAGGGTTAAAAAGTAATGACTATTCAGGAAATAATTCAAAAATATATTAAATTCTTCGAAGAAAGAGGGCATAAACCCATAGCAAATTCTCCTCTTGTCCCCGAAAACGATCCGACAACTCTTTTTACATCTTCGGGAATGCAACCCTTAATCCCCTATCTTTTGGGGGAAAAACATCCCCAGGGACAAAAACTTGTAGATGTACAAAACTGCTTCAGGGCCGTTGATATAGACGAGGTCGGAGACAGCAGGCATGAAACATTTTTCAGGATGCTTGGGAACTGGTCTTTGGGAAACTATTTTAAAAAAGAAGAAATCCCCTGGCTGTGGGAATTTCTGACAGAAGAACTCAAAATTTCGAAAGAAAAGCTTTATATAACCGTATTCGCAGGAACGGATGACGGCTCGGTACCTAAGGATAGCGAAGCTTTTGACATATGGAATGAAGTACTGAAGAATTCATTCGGCTCTGTCCAGGAAAATAGAATATTTTTTGCAGGTGTTGACAAAAACTGGTGGTCACGAAGCGGCGTTCCGAAAAATATGCCCGTAGGTGAACCGGGAGGGCCAGATACCGAAGTGTACTACCGTTTTGACAACATAGAACACAAAGATGAATGCGAAGGAGATTCTCCGGTTTTATGCGAATGCGGAAAATATATGGAAATTGCAAATTCGGTATTTATGCAGTACTTAAAAACGGGGGACGGATTTAAGGAATTACCTCAGAAAAATGTAGACTTTGGGGGCGGTGCGGAAAGACTTTTGGCAGCTGTTGAAGATCAACCCGACATATTCGAAACATCCTTGTTTGCTCCAATAATAAAAGAGATAGAAAGAATTACAGAAAAAAAATATAAGGAAAATAAAAGAGCGATGCAAATAATCGCAGACCATTTTGCCGCTTCAGTTTTTATAGTTAATTCCAAAATCGTGCCATCAAACAAAGAACAGGGTTATATTTTAAGAAGATTAATTAGAAGAGCATTTGACAATATAAACGAACTTAGGGAATTTGAAGAAATTAATCTTCCCGTAAATTCAATCATTGGCTCAATAATAGAACAGTATAAAAATACAGATAATGAATTGGCGGATAATTTTGAAAATATAAAGCTGATTATTTTAAATGAAATAAATAAGTATAGAGAGACGTTAAAACAGGCTCATGCTGTTTTGGAGAAAAAATTTCCGGGAAAAGAAGTAAACGGAGTAAAAGAAATACCGGCAAAGGACGCTTTTGACATTTACCAAAGTCATGGCCTCTCCCCGACCCAGATTAGAAGTCTGGGATACGTTTTTGACGAACAGCAGTTCGCAAGCTTAATGCAAGAACACCAAAAGCTTTCAAGAGCGGGCTCACAGAAAAAATTCAAAGGCGGGCTTGCCGACACACAGGAAAAAACGGTAATGGGTCATACGGCAACACATCTTTTGCATAAGGCATTGCGGGATATGTTCGGGCAGGACTTGCACCAGACGGGAAGCAATATTACAACGGAAAGATTAAGGTTTGATTTTAACTTTGACAGGAAATTAACCGACGAAGAGATAAAAAAACTCGAAGATACGGTTAACGGAAAAATAAAGGAAAACCTGCCCGTACATTTTGAAATAATGCCTCTTGATAAAGCAAAAGAAACCGGGGCAATAGGACTTTTTGACGAAAAATACGGAAACGACGTAAAAGTCTATTTCGTAGGGGAACAGGCCGGCGGAAACTATTACTCTGTCGAATTCTGCGGAGGGCCGCACGTGGATTTTACATCGAGGCTAAAAAGGTTTAAGATAATAAAACAGGAAAATATAGGTAACGGACAGCGCAGAATTTATGCCGTTGTGGGCGAATAATTATGAAACTACCCAAACCTTCTTTTTTGGATAAAAAAGAAAAGCCGGAATACTACCTGGCCCTGGTCCTTAGGAATGAAAAAGCCGTCGCGGTCATACTCGAGCAACAGGAAAGAAACCTAAAAATAATTTCCGAGCACCAGGAAGAATTCCCCGATTCGGTAGAAAATGCATCCACCGAAGACTTTTTAAACACCCTTGATAAGGCAATCTCCGGAGCCGAGGAAGCTCTACCCGATAATATAGAAACCCAAAAAGCAATATTCGGGCTTAAGGGTTCGTGGATAGAAGACAACAAGATAAAAAAAGAGTATCTGGATAAACTGAAAAAAGCATCCGACGAGCTTGTTCTTACGCCAATAGGATTTCTTGTCCTAAACGAAGCGGTCACAAGCCTTGTCCAAAAAGAAGAAGGCGCACCCATTACCGCAATACTTGCCGACATAGGAAAAAGATACATAAGTATTTCCCTTGTAAAAGCCGGGAAAGTGATCGAAACAAAAAGCTCGGAAATACACGAAAATGTTCCCTACACAATTGACACCCTCTTAAAACACTTTGAATCGCCGGAAATTCTTCCTTCAAAAATAATAGTATTTAACGCTTCCGAAGACACAATCCAGGAATTAACCGGCCACCAATGGAGTAAAAGTCTTCCCTTTTTGCACCTCCCGCAAATAGTTAATCTAAGCCCGGAATTTGAGGCGAATGCGATGCTTCTGGGAACCGGTGCGCAAATGAGCCTGAGTATTATAACGGGATATATTAAAAAAGAGGAAGGGGAGGTAACGAAATTTGAACCGTCCGAAGATCAGGGGCTAAAAGTCGAAGAACCGGTGCTTCCGGCGGAAGAACCTGTAACCGAAGAGACGGAAGCGGTAACCGGAAACCCTTTTGAGGAAAAGGTTGAAGATGTAAGCGAAGCAGCATCCCCGGAGTTTTTCGGATTTTTGGAAAACGAAGATATAGGAAAATCAATAGACAACGAGCAGTCGGTAAACAAAGAACCCGAAACCAAGAACGAAAAACTGGAATCCGATTCGCTTGAGGGATTTGGAAATGAAGAACCTGCGGCGGAAGCGATAGAAGAAATACCGCAAAAGCTCATGCTAAACGATGAAAGGCGGGAGACGGCTTCGAGATTTTCCGAAGTGATTCCCCTTGTTAAAAAAACAATACCCGCTTTTTTGGCCTCCTTAAAAAGGATAGACTTTAAAAAGATAAATTTGCCCTTTATTAAAAAATATGCAAAAACAAAAGGTATCTTTCTTGCGGTTCCTGCGGGAATCATCATTCTTATAATCGTTCTTTTTGTACTTTTTCTTTTTACATCTAAAGCTAGCGTAGTTTTAAATATTCAACCGGATGTCTCCCAAAAAGACGATACGGTAACCTTTTCAACCGACTCTCCTACAGATGTAGCGAATAACGTCGTTGCCGCACAGTTTGTTTCGGTAAACGAGAACGGTACCGATACCGCAAACGCGACGGGAAATAAACAGACGGGCAACCAGGCAAAAGGGACCGTTACCGTCTTTAACAACTCAAGCAACTCGGTTAGTTATCCGGCCGGGACAACAATTGTGTCTTCCAACGGACTTAAATTTACGCTCGATAACGGAGTTTCCCTCGCATCCGCATCCGGTGATCCGTTCTCGGGAACAAAACCGGCAACCCAAGATGTTAACGTAACGGCAGCTACTTTCGGCAGCAATTATAACCTTCCTTCGGATACCGTCTTTAATATAGGGAACGATCCTTCGGTTGCGGCAAAAAACGATAATCCTTTTTCGGGAGGAACTACAAAAAATATTACGGTTGTTTCGCAGGATGACGTCGATAAACTCTTATCAGATCTTCCTAAAAAATTGGAAGACAAAGCAAAAAGCGACATAACGGGAAAGGTTTCCGGAGACAGTCAGCTTTTGCCCGGGTTTTTTTCCGAAGACGTAACAAGTAAAAGCTTTGACAAAAACGTCGGCGACCAGGCAAACCAGGTAACCCTGACCGGAACGGTAACCTACCAGGCTGTTTCCTACAACAAAAATGACATGGTAAACCTTGCCCTTAACCTGTTCAACAACAATAACATCACCATAAATCAAGACAATTTAAATGTTAATGTAAAAAGCGTAAAAGGACAGGATTCTTCAAATGTGGACGCAAATCTTAATATTCAGGCTTACCTTCTTCCCAAAATAGACCAGTTGACTCTTTCCAAAGAGATCTCGGGACAATCCTTTTCAAAAGCGCAAAGCATTCTCATGCAAATACCCCACGTCTCGAGCGTGAGCGTTAAGATATCTCCGTCCATCCCTCTTCTTCCAAAAATTCTGCCCAAAAATCCTAAAAACATAACAATTTCCATAAACATTAATGGGTAAATATTATTATAAAAAGGCCTCGGGCAAAAAATTAAAATTGCTCGCAAGACTCTTCAGTCTTTTTTTGGTAGTTTCCGGTTTAGGGATAGCAAGCTATGTATTTTTCCCCCTTGTTTCCTGGCAGATATATTTTGCCCCCGTTTTTGCGCAGGACAACATAGCGGTTCCCATACCAAAGGCTACTGTCGTAAACGCCGATACCATACAAAGCCTCATATCCCAGGCTTCCCAGAATTTTTCGGGAGTTGATTATAACAATGCTGACAACTGGTTCCCCGGATATAAATATCAAAAGGGCACCCCTATTGTTGACAGCTATTACATGTCTATTCCAAAACTGAATATTACAAACGCGGTAGTTTCGGCAACCGACGACGATTTGGCAAAACATCTCGTGAATTTTGGCGGCACTACAATCCCTCCGGAAAAAGGAAATGCCGTAGTATTCGGCCATTCGACTCTTCCCTGGCTTTTCAACCAGAACAATTACAAAACTATTTTTGCCCGTGCATACGAACTCCAAGTAGGAGATAATATATATGTAACCGTGTCGGGGGCAACTTACAAATATACCATTTACAACATTACCGTTGTCAGCCCCAACGATACTTCGGTGCTTGAACAGGATTACAACCAGAACCTTTTAACGCTTATAACCTGCACTCCTCCGGGAACAACCTGGAAAAGGCTTGTTATACGCTCAAGGCTTACGCAAAGTTAAATATGGAAAGATTAAAACAATATTTGGCACAAATCTGGCCTACTGTTTACAGGATTATAAACGGTACTTTTTATTTCCTTCTCTCCCTTCTTAAGAGTACCGTTTCGCTTGCCATAAAACAGCTGAGGGAATCCTAAATTTATGGAAGAAAAAAATCTCGCGTTAAGCGCAATCAGAAAAAAGTTATTGGGAAAAAGGCTCTCCTATAAAGAGATATACGCAATAATGGACCAGATCTCGGAAGAAAAATTGGGAGACGTTTTGACCACCTATTTTGCCGCCTCCGGATATTCTAACGGCTTTACCAACGAAGAACTTTTTTACCTTACAAAAGCGATGGTCGAAACGGGAGAAAAACTCCATTTTAAGGGAATAGTCGCCGATAAACACAGCATAGGTGGAGTCCCGGGAACAAGAACTACGCCTATTGTTGTTTCGATAGTTGCAGCCTCGGGTTTTAAGATACCCAAAAGCAGCTCAAGGGCAATAACTACTCCCGACGGCACGGCAGACGACATGGAAATATTAGCTCCCGTCGATTTGCCGAGGGATAGGATATACGAAGTTGTAAAAAAAACAAACGGCTGCATAGTCTGGGGAGGAAGCTTTAAACTCGCCCCGGCCGACGACATACTGATACAGGTAGAAAAACCGCTTCTTTTCGAAAGCTACGACAAAATACTCGTTTCCATAATGGCCAAAAAGATAGCTTTTGGCTCAAATCACGTAGTAATAGACCTTCCCTGGGGACAGATGGTAAAAGTTCATTCCATAAAAGATGCAGAAATTCTTAAAGAAAAATTCGCGTTTCTTGCGAAGAAATTCGGCATAAAAATAAGAGTTTTAATCCATAAAACCGATGAGCCCGCAGGACGCGGAATAGGACCGGTCCTGGAAATGAGAGAATCTTTAAGGGTTCTACAGCAGAAAGACAACAGGCCTTTGGATTTGGAAATCAGAAGCATTAACCTTGCGGGAACTTTACTGGAAATATGCCTTAAGGACTCGCCCAAAAAACTCCAGGAAGAAATAAAAAAGAACTATGGAAATTCCTTCGGGCTGGCGACACATATGCTAAAAAGCCAAAAAGCGTTCGAAAAATTTAAAGAAATAGTAAAGGCACAAGGCGGAAACCCGGATCTGGACAGCGAAAAATTAAGACCCGGAAAGCATTCTTTTGAAGTCAAAGCGGAAAGAAACGGCGAAGTAAAAACTCTGAACAGCAAAAACATAACAATAGTGGCAAGGATTTTGGGTGCTCCCGGTCAAAAAGGAGCGGGAATTTTCCTTAACTCAAAGTTAAAAGACAAAGTTAAAAGAGGAGATGTTCTGTATACACTTTACAGTGAAAGCGTGTATAATTTAAAGGAAGGGAAAGACACCTTAAAAAATTTTCCCGTCATGGAATATTGATCAATATGAAAAGACTTTGGGTAGTATTGATACTTTTGGCGATAATAGTCGTAGGAACATTTATCTGGTGGCAAAGGGGTTTATCGGCTGCAAGTTCAAGTACGGCTCCCGTAATATTTACGGTAAATAAGGGCGAAGGAGTACGCGAAATCGCAAACAGCTTAAGTTCCAAAGGCCTCATAAAAGACCCTATTGTATTTTTCCTCTATACAAGAATAAACGGACTGGATAAGCAAATTCAGGCCGGAGATTTTAAAATTAATCCGTCGATGACTGCTCCTCAGATCGCAGAGGATTTAACACACGGAACTTTGGACGTATGGATAACCGTTCCCGAAGGCTTAAGGGCGGAAGAGATAGCTTCGCTTTTAAGCGGAAAACTTCCGAATTATAACAATTCTTGGAGGGCGGAACTTGACTCGAATGAAGGTTATCTTTTCCCGGACACTTATCTTTTTCCAAAAGACGCAACCGTTCAGACGGTCATAGATACGATGAGAGCTAACTTCGATAAAAAATATGACAGCGTAAAAAACTTACAAACAACAAGTCTTACAAAAGCTCAAACGATAATAATAGCTTCGATAATAGAAAAAGAAGCAAAGTATGCCCAGGACCGTCCCCTGGTTGCCTCGGTTTTTATAAACAGGCTAAAGCTCGGGATGCCTTTAGGTTCCGACCCGACCGTAATGTACGCATTGGGATACCAACCTTCGGAGAAGACCTGGTGGAAACAGGATTTGACCGCAAACGACCTTGCGATTAATTCGCCGTATAATACGAGGCTAAATACCGGCCTTCCTCCTACCCCCATCTCGAACCCGGGACTTTCCTCAATAGAAGCGGCTCTTAACCCGGCAAATACCAACTACCTCTACTTTTTTGCGGATAAACAGGGACACCTGCATTTCGCAACAACTATCCAGGGCCACAACGCCAATATTCAGAAATACGGCCAATAATTTTCCCCGTTTGCCATTGATTGGAAACTGTAAAATTAAAAGAATAAACGGAGAATAAAATTATTTCTTTCTGAAGAATCTTTTTTTTGCGGGTTTTGCATCTGTTTCTGTCCCGGTTTTTTCCTCGGCCTTTACTTGCTGAATCTCTTCCACTTTTTCGGGATTCGGTTCTTTGCTTAACTCCCGGGCTTCCTCGACTTCGTCGGGGATTTCTTCTTCCAAGTCTTCAATATCCAAATCCTCTAAAAATGTCGTCAGGCTTTCCAAGCCTTCTTCCGAAATTGTTTTTAAAATCCTTTTGCCCGAATCGGTGCCCAATAAAAACACAAGGCCTCCTCCGATTACAAGACCGAGTAAAAATCCGTTTGAAAATCTTCCTTCAGCCATAAGTTACTCCTCTTTTTTGTGCTTTTTTCCCGCACCGAAAATTTTTGCGATTGTGGCCCCTGTTTTTAATCCCATCGTAAGGGATGACAGGTTTGATATAGGCTTAGAAACGCTTTCCGTTATTAGGCTTGTATCGTCCAAAACTTTGTTCACTTTGGCAAGCGTTTTTCTAAGTTCTCTCAGGATAAAATACACCTGTATGCCCAAAACGAGGAGTAATATAGTCAAAACTATAATTACTAAAAAAAGTGTAGCTTGGGCAGGGTCTATCATGGTATAGATAACTTATCTTAAAAAGGCCCCTGTGTCAAGAGATAACAATAGTCCGTCAGGAGCCGGGCTTTACCTCTATATCTCTTTTTATTGTGGTTTGTTTTCCGAAGGGATTAACGGCGGTTACCGTTAATGTTGTTTTTCCCGGAAAAACGTTGATTACTTTGGAAAATACTCCGTTATTATCGACGGTTACCTGATAGTTGGAAACGTAAACCGTTGCATTCGGGTCGGTTTTTCCTGTAACGGTTACTACCGAAGAGTCGATCTGCGAATTCTCCAAAGGAGAAGAAACGGTAAGCGAAGGGTTTACCAAAGCTCCCCTATACTGGAAAATAATATACGCAAGAATTACAAAGCAGATAAGAAGACCGAAAATTATTGTTTGTTTTACCTTAAATCTCGAAACCGGGAATTCTTTTGTTTTGGCAAAACCGGAAGGCAAAACTTTTAGAGATTTTTCCTCATCAAATTCCCTTCTAAAAAGCGCCAGGGTTTCAGCCTCGGGCATTTCCAAAAATCTTGCGTAATTCCTTACAAACCCCTGAGCATAAGTTACCGAAGGCAGTTTTTCATATTCGCCCTTTTCTATGGCTTCGAGAAACTGTTTTTTTATTTTCGTGCTTTTTGAAACGTCTTCAAGGGTAAGGTCTTTGGCGATCCTTGCCTCCTGGAATTTTTGTCCTACCTTAATCATAAATTATGAGGCTTTTGATGGTTTACTGGGTCTCTCCCAGATTTTGGATAAGTTCCTCTGCATTTCTGACCAAAACATCCCTGGGTTTCGAGCCCTCCGCATGACTTACAACCTGAGCCTCTTCAAGCTGGTCCAAAATGCGGGCTGCTCTTGAATAACCTATCGATAATCTTCTTTGCAGAAGCGAAGCGGATGCTCTGTCATACTGACATACTATCCTTATTGCCTCTGTAAACAAGTCGTCTCTCCCATCGCTTCCCGTCGAAGAAGCGTTTCCTTTCTTAAGAACGAGGGGAGTCTCGGTTACCTCTTCCGTATACTGGATTTCGGGAGCTTTTGATTTTAAGTAGTCGACGAGTCTTTTGACCTCTTTTTCGGAAACAAAAGCGCCCTGTATCCTTGTCGGCTTTGCCTGGTCCGGAGGGATATAAAGCATATCTCCTCTGCCCAAAAGCTTTTCCGCACCCGGAGTATCAATTATAACCCTCGAGTCAATCATTGACGAAACGTTAAAGGCAATTCGGGTTGGGATATTGGCTTTTATAAGGCCCGTTATAACATCTACCGAAGGCCTCTGTGTCGAGACGACAAGGTGAATTCCCGTTGCCCTTGCCATTTGGGCAAGTCTTGCTATGGCATCTTCGACTTCAACAGGCGCAAATGCCATAAGGTCTGCGAGTTCGTCTATGAATATCACAATATAAGGAAGTGTCTGGAAACCCGCGAGCTCGTTATAGCCTTCTATATTTCTTACCCCGTTTTCCGCAAAAATTTTGTACCTCTGGTCCATCTGATCCATAGCCCATTTTAAAGAAGCCAATATTTTTTCTACCTCGACTATTACTGGCGTCATAAGATGCGGAATTCCGTTATAACCGGTAAGTTCTACTCTCTTAGGATCTATGAGAATTAACTTTACCTCGTCGGGAGACGCCCTGAAAAGCAGGGAAGAAATAAAGGAGTTAATCATTACCGATTTTCCGGAACCTGTAGTTCCGGCTATTAATACGTGAGGCATTTTCCCTATATCGGCAACGACCGGATTTCCCGAAACATCCAGTCCCATAGAAACCGTAAGTTTTGATTTAGCTTTTCTCATGACGTCCGAGGAAAGCATCGTTTTTAGGGTTACCACCTCAAGGCTTCTATTCGGTATTTCTATCCCTACCAGATTTCTCCCCGGAATAGGCGCCTCAATCCTTATCTGGCCGGTGGGAGCTTCCGTAGCAAGGGCAAGGTCGTTTGCCAGAGAAGTAATCTTCGATACTTTTGTCCCGAGGGCAATTTCCAAAGCATACTGGGTTACGGCAGGTCCAAGATTCACTTCGACAACTTTTGCGCCTATTCCGAATGACTGCAAGGTCCTTTCTATAGTTGCGGCAATCTTTTTAATATCTCCCCTGTCCGCCTTTTGGCTGGAAGAGTCGGATAAAAGCGAAAGCGGCGGGTATTCCCATATTCCTCCGGCGCCTACCGTGTTTACAACCAGCTTATCGGGAATGAGAGGCTCTTTTTTAATAGGAGGAGGTGCGTTAATCGGTAAATCTCTTATCGCAGGCGTGTTGCTGGAAAATTCTTTATCCATGCCTTTTATTTTCATCTGTTTTGTTGCAAAAGCAGGCTCTTTTTTATTCTTGAAGAATGAAAAAAGTTTTGAAGGGACGAATCTTCCCAGGTTTTCTTTAAGATGGGTAAGAATTTCAAAAATCTCATCAACAGAGGTATCAAAAAACACAACAAGTCCTATTAAAATTCCGGCAATGTAAACAAGCCTTGCGCCTATATTCCCCAAAATGTCGGCAATAAGAAGATAAAGCTGTTCTCCTATTATTCCTGCCCTCGCAACCCCCAATAATGAAAGGAAAAACAAAAGAAAGCCTATTGCTACGTTGGGTTTCGAAAGGAACATTTTAAGCCTTAAAAATAAGAAGCCGAAAAAAATTAAAGCAACCGGGAAAAGGAATGAAAATACCCCGAAGTATCTTTCCATTTCCCCGTTTACGTATACCATGGAATCCCCGCTTTTTGAAAAAGACAATAACAATAAGAGTCCGGAGAGTAAAAGTCCGAAGGCAAATATCGAATAAATTGTTTCTTTTTTAAGCTTAAGTTTGAATTTATGTTTTCGATAATGCTTTCTTCTTGGCATACACCATATTATATATTCTTAAGGCTAGGACTACAAGTTCGGGGAAATAAGAAGCTTTGCTCTTTCGACATAATCGGGTAATACGAGTTCCACGATAGGCTCTATAACTTTTGTTTTTTGTAAAAATTCATTAAGGCTTGAAGGTAAAAGTTCTAATTCCGTAATAAAAAAAGAAGCGAGGGTTTTATCTGCCATTGCCCCTCTTACCATATGCATATATTCACGTCTTGTTAAATAATCGCAATATGGATTTTCAAAGGTAGTTGCCCTAAGGTCGGTTTTTCCAAAAGCCATTTCAAGCCTGGAATTAAATACTCTCTGGTCAAACTCCTTGTTACTTAAGATATCCTCTATCGATAACAAGGTGACTCCGGTATAAATCGATGCCGTATTTGCGGCAAAAGGAATTTTTATCCCTTCCAAAACGTCCATATTCCTTGTTTTAACGGCTGTAAAATATTTGTTACCTATTCCCGATAGTCCTTCGGCGCCCTCGTTTATTAAAATTCCCGAAAGATGTTTTATTGGAGAAACCCTGTCTTTAGGGGGCCAACTGACTCCTTCCGCAAAAGATTCGTCGGCAGGATGACTCTCAAAAAATGCCTCAATGGACATAAGAGGGATTTTACAAAATTGTCCGGTAAATCACAACAATTAATTTTATTTATCTCAGATTTCGATAACTACCGGCAGAACAAGAGGCCTTTTATGAAGGGTTTTAAAAATGCTCTTTTCCGCTATCTGGGCAACTAATTTTCTTACGTAAATCCAATCTCTTATTCTTTCTTTTTTGCTATAAAAATTATTCTGGAGTTCTTTTGTAAGATTTTTATTCAGAAGCGAGCTATCCTGCGAAGAAAATCCTCTTGCAATAATTGTGGGAGCTCCTGCAACTTTTCCTGTTTCCGAATCTATTTCTGCCATTATTACGACTATACCTTCTTTTGCTATCTTTTTCCTGTCCACTAATACATACTGCTCAACTTCTTCCCCTGAAACCTGGTCCACGTATATATTTTTAAGGCTTACTTTTTTCCCCAGCGAAGAATCGTTGTTTGAAAAATTTACCTGCAAACCGTCGTCTATCAAAAGGATGTCCTTATCTTCAAATCCCTGCTTTCTTGCAAGATCTTTATATGCGACCATCTGCCTGTAGGTTCCCCCTATGGGAAGAACTTTTTTTGGATCTACAAGGTTCATTAGCAACATTAAATCGTTTGAAGCGGCATGGCCCGACACATGAAATTCTCCGGAAACCTCCGAATAAACAACTCTCGCACCTTTTTTTGAAATTGCGTCTACGACGTTATTTACAAGAACCTCGTTCCCGGGTATAGGATCGGAAGAAAAAATTACCACATCGTTAGGCCTTATTTTTATTTCGTCACTTTCGTCGTTCACTATTCTTGAAAGGGCCGAATTTTCCTGCCCCTGGCTTCCGGCAACAATAAGGACAATATCGCTGTCTTTGTAGTTTTTAAGCTGTTCCACGGATATTTCCATTCCTTTGTCTATTTTCATGTAGCCCAAGTCTCTGGCCACATCTCTTACTTTATAAAGGGAACGCCCTACAAAGCATACTTTTCTTCCGTACTTGGAAGCCGCTTTTATTGCCTGGTTTAATCTTGAAATATTGGATGAATAAGTCGTTATTATAACTTTCCCTTTTGCTTTTTGAATTTCCCTTTCAAAGCTTTCGGAAAGAGAAAGTTCGGACGGTGTGTATCCCTGTTTTTCGGCCCTAAGACAATCGGACATCAGGCATAAAACTCCTTCTTTTGAAAACTCGACTATTTTGTCGAATTCGGTTTTTTTGCCGTCGGCGGGCGTAAGATCAAATTTAAAATCGCTTCCGTGGTAAAAATTTCCAAGAGGAGTCCTTATAAAAATATTTGAACTGTCGGGAACGGAATGAGTAATTCTTATAAAAGAAGCGGAAAAACTTCCCAGTTCTATTTTGCCTCCGTTAAATTCGACCGCTTTTACCCTGTTTTGTACCTGGAATTCTTTCAGTTTTTCGTTTGCCAAAGCAGCGGTTAAGGGAGTAGCGTATATGGGAAACTGCGGGAGCTGGGGAAGAATAAAAGGCAAAGCTCCAATATGGTCTTCGTGCCCGTGGGTTAAAAGCATTCCCGAAATTTTTGCGCCTTCATTTAATCTTTTTAATAAATAGGCAATATCGGGAAGCAAAAGGTCTACCCCTACCATTGTTTCGTCCGCAAAGCCTATTCCGCAGTCGACCACTAAAATCTCGTCCTTATATTCGTAAAGGTACATATTTTTCGTAACGTCGGAGATTCCCCCCAAAGGCGTAAATGTTATTTTTTCCATATTATGTCGGTATAAACTGTTTTATATTTTCGTTTGTAATGCGTACTCCGTTGGGAGATTTGCCCTCGACTATTAACCTTGCGGATTTTCTGCAAATTCCCTGGATTGTCCTTTCCAAACTTCTAATACCCGAATCAAATCCCAATGGCCTTATTATAGCAGGCCAAAGCGTATCGTCTATTGTTATCTGGTTATCCGAAAGACCGGTACTTTGCCTGATCTTAGGGAACAGATAACTTTTTGCGATTGTTTCTTTTTCGGCGTCCGTGTAGGAAGGCATCTGTACAATCTCGAGCCTGTCTAAAACCGCCGTAGATATATTTGTCGTATTATTTGCAGTTGCAATAAAAAGAACGTGCGAAAGGTCAAAGGGATAATCTATATAGTGGTCCGTAAAAGCTCTGTTTTGTTCGGGATCCAAAAGTTCTACCAAAACCCCCATTATGTCGGACCTTGCAGACTCGGTTACCCTGTCCAACTCGTCCAAAAGTATTACGGGATTTTTGCTCCCTGCCTCGACAATTTTTTTAATAATAAGGCCGGGTTCCGCGTCGGCAAATGCCCTTGATTGTCCTCTTAAAGCGCGGGCATCTCCCATTCCTCCAAACGGGATCCTTTCGAATTTTCTCCCCAGAGCCTGTGCAATAGAGGAAGCAAGTGTAGTTTTTCCGGTACCCACAAGCCCTATCAGGCAAAGAATGGGTGCCCTAATGACTTTATCCTCCGGGTTACTTTTTATGCTTAATATTATTGATGCCATATATTCCAAAATTATATTTTTAACGCTTTCCAATCCGTAATGGTTTTTATCCAACACCTGCTTTGCCGTATTTAAATCCAAAAGGTCTGTTGTTTCCTTGTTAAAAGGAAGAGATAAGACCCAGTCTATATAAGAAGAAATACTTTCGTAGGTTACAAAGGTTCCTCCTCCCTGTTTAAGGCTTGCGGACAAAAGTCCTATCATTCCGTTTATTTTTTCCAAAAGCTCCGGTGGTAAATTTGCGGTCTTAATTTTTTCCTGAAGTTTTTGTATCTGTGTATCCAAAGAAAGGGCAGAATCCATATCTTAATAATACCATAAAGATTTTCCATTTATCATTTATCATCCACCGTTCAATTTTCAATTTCTAAATTTTTGAATTAAATGAAGAATGGAAAGTGGAAAATTTCAAATTTAATATCGTGGTTTCCTGTCTCTGTCTCTGTTTCCGTAGGATGGTCTTTGTCCTTTGTTTCTCCAGTCCACTGTACCTCTTTCTCTTCTTAACTGCTGGGAAAGCGGATGCTCGGATCTTACCCGTGTGTCTCTTCGGTCATGAAAACCTCCGCTTCTTCTTTCTCCACCCTCATTCGAACCTCCCCTGTTTCGGCCTTCGGACTGTGCTCCTTCCGGAAGCATCGAAAGATTAATTCTGCCCTGGTCGTCTATTTCGACAACCCTTACTTTTACTTTTTGCCCAATGGAAACTACATCGTTGGGATTGTTTACAAATTCCGTGGACATCTTCGATACATGGACCATTCCTTCTTTCCCGGGCAAAAATTCTACAAATGCACCGAAAGGAAGAATTCTTTTTACTTCGCCTTCAAAACTTTCACCAATCGTTACTTCTCTTGTAAGACCTTTAACCCAGTCCATTGCCGCCTGCAAAGACTCGTCGGTTGTTCCCGAAACCGAAACTGTTCCGTCGTCTTCTACGTCTACCGTCGCGCCCGTTGTTGCTATTATATTTTTAATGGTTTTTCCGCCCGGTCCTATAAGTTCTCCGATCTTTTCAACCGGGATTTTTATAACTTCAATCTTCGGAGCATACTGCGAAAGATTTTTTCGGGGTTCGGGCAATACCTGGTGCATTTTCTCGAGAATTTGAAGCCTTGCTTCTTTTGCCCTTTCAAGAATTTTTTCTATCTGTTCATCCTCAAGTCCCGGAATTTTAACGTCGAGCTGGATTGCCGTTATGCCCTCGTCGGTTCCCGCAACCTTAAAGTCCATGTCCCCGGAAAAATCTTCAAGGCCTATTATGTCCGTTAAAAGTTCATATTTCTCATCGTCGGACATCATTCCTATGGAAATCCCGGCAACAGGTTTTTTAATAGGAACTCCCGCATCCATTAAGGCAAGAGTCGAACCGCACGTCGAGGCCATAGAACTCGAACCGTTCTGGGAAAGTACTTCCGATACAACTCTTATCGTATAAGGAAAAACATCCTGACTTGGAATTACCGGAACCAATGCTCTTTCCGCCAATGCCCCGTGCCCTATTTCCCTTCTTGAAGGCGTTCCGACTCTTCCCGTCTGGCCGAAAGAATATGGAAGCCCGCTGTAATGATGAATATATCTTTTTGTTTCTTCGCCTTCCGCGGATTCTATAAGCTGTTCCATCCTAGGGCTTCCCAAAGTAACGATGGAAAGTGCCTGTGTTATTCCTCTTTGAAACAGGGCGCTTCCGTGTGTCCTTGGTAAAATTCCGACTCTCATCTGAATAGGCCTTATCTCGTCCATTTTTCTTCCGTCCGCCCTCTTTTTCTTCTCCAAAACATTTGAGCGAATCATTTTGTACATTACTTTCTCTATCGCCTTTACTATGACTTTTTTGTCTATTACGCTGTCGGGGTTTTTAAGTTTTTCTTCCTCGTAAATCTTGGAAACCAAAACGTCCATTTCGTCTCCGCCGGATTCTTTATTTACTCTTGATTTTATGAGCGAGTCTACGTCTTCCTTGTAGGTTTTATTAATTAACGCTTCCACTTCGTGCAAAAGATGTTCTTCGGGGACTTCAAGTTTTTTCTGTCCAACTTTTTTAGCGAGGTCTTCTATTAGGGAAATTATCGATTGGGTTTCTTTATGGGCTCTTTTAATAGACTCTGCAAGTACTTCTTCTTTAACCTGCAAAGCTCCGGCTTCTATCATTACCGTTTTATCTTTCGACTGGGAAACGACTATATCCAGTTCAGAAAATTCCGCCTCCGGTCCTCCGGGGTTTACCAGATATTCCGCTGCGTTTCCGTTTTCTTTTACATATCCCATTCTTACCGCTCCGATAGGACCGTTCCATGGGATTCTTGAAATTGCCAAAGCTGCGGAAACCGCATTTATTGCCAATATATCGGGTTCGTTTTCTCCGTCTACGGAAAGAACCGTTACTATTACCTGGACTTCGTTTTTAAAAGCTTTGGGAAACAATGGTCTTATGCTTCTGTCTATAAGTCTTCCGGCAAGTATTGCTTCATCGGAAGGCCTTCCTTCTCTTTTTACCCATCTTGAACCTTTTATTTTTCCTCCGGCATAAAGTCTTTCGACATAATCTACCGAAAGAGGGAAATAATCAAGCTCTGTTGGCCCTCCCTCAACCACGGTAACAAGAACTACGGTGTCTCCGAGTCTTGCTAAAATAGATGCAGTGGCTTGTTCGGCCAATTCACCTGTTTCCAGGGTTAATTTTTTCCCTGCTAATTCCAATTCTACTGAGGTTTTTTCCATCAACTTAGTCCTTTAATCCAATTTTTTTGGATATTTCCGAGGCTCTTTTTTTATCCACCTTTCCCAGAAAATTTAAAAGCCTTCTCCTTTTTGCTATCATAGACAACAGTCCTCTTCGGCTGTGGGTGTCGTGAATATGTTCTTTAAGATGTTCCGTCAAGCGGGTAATCCTTGTTGTTAAAAGCGCAATTTGCACCTCGGGACTTCCCGTATCACCTTTGACAGTTTGAAATTCTTTAATTATATTTTGTTTTTCCGAAGTACTAAGCGGCATAAATTTCTAATTCTTGCTTTTAATTAACCTGACTATTATACCAGTTTCTTTTAACATTATCAACGGTCATTAAAAGTTGGTGGACCCTTTATATATCTTGGGGGCAAGCCAATCGTCAGGGGGACTATCGTCATCGTCTTTGTTTTGCGCTCTATTTTCCTGTTTTTTTAACTCCGACTGCAGCTCTTGTTGTCTTTGCTGTTGAGACTGCTGCTGTTGTCTTTGCTGTTGGGGCTTAAAGAAAGGATCTACATTTTTTTCCTCTTTCCTGCTGGTATTTACTCTTATTGCACCGTTTCGCATAAGAATTCCGGCCATCTCGAATGCAAGGGCGCTTGTCTTGGGATTCTGGAAATTATTTGTACCGTCTGAAATTCCGTACATAAGATTTTGTGCGGTATCGGGGTCTATTTTAAGATTGACTGCCAAAAGAAGATTTGTTATCTGTTCCGAAAGCGAAGAAAGCATGGGATAAACCATTACGATATCTCCGAATCCCTGGTTGTCCGCTTCATTGTCTATATTTATTACCATAGTGTCCTTTAAGTCGGCGACGTCGAAAAGTTTTGCAACATCCGACAGTCTCTGGACACCCACCGTAAACAGAAGCGTTGGGACTCCTTTTGCCCCTCTCGTAAACTGCACTTCCTCATCTTTAAAAGAGAGACCTTTTTCTCCTGCCTTTACAACAATATTCAAGTATCCGTTATCAAGCGTATAAGAGACTTTGTCTATTTCGCCTTCTTCATAAGGGAAAGAAACTACCAGGTCTCCCGCTGCACTGTTTAAGGATGTCTGGACCTTGTCTATTCCGACAAGAGATGATACTTCAACGAGAGGATTTTCGGGTGTTGCTATCGTTACGTCTTTTCCGGCGTTTTTCAGGGAAAGGTATAAAGAAAGCGCAGCAGCCATATCGTCAACCGAAGGATTTTTTGCGGTAACAATACCTATAGTTTTATTCTTTTCTATGGCCTCCGTTATTTGTCTTAAGGTTAAATTGTCCATAATAATTATTAGCGATGGGATATTAACATATCTCCTATAGTAAAGTCAAGGAACGGAGATACTATAATACCCGCCTCCTGGCCTTTTTCAACCTTAGAGACTGTTTCTTTTCCCTGTCTCACTGAAGAAACCGTGCTTTCGCCCAGCGTTTCTTCGCCTCTTATAAGCCTTATTCTGTCTCCCCTTGCAATCCTTCCATCCGTAACAGAAATCCCCATTACCTTTGTTTTTTCAAAAGGGAAACTCGCGAGTATCTTTGCGGTTCCGTATACCTCTTCCTGCAGGGAAGCTATTTTACCTTCAAGGAAATCCCTTATTTCGTCTACCATCTCATAGATTATGGTGTAATTCTTGACAAGAACTTTTTCGGTCGAGGCAAGTTTTAATACTTCGGGTTTTATTTTTACATTAAAACCCAAAATTATTGCACCTACGGATTTTGCAAATAGCACATCAGAACTTTCGACGTCTCCCGTTTTTGCGAGAACTATTCTTATCCCTTCGGGCATCTGGTTTTGTATCGCCTCCAAAGAACCCTGCGTGTCAGCGCAAATTACAACCGTCAACATGTCCTCATCGGCATTTGAACCTATAAACTGTCCCTCCGGCACCTGACTTATTTGCTCAGGTTCTGTTGTCTTTGTTTCAAAATTTTGAACTTTTAATTCGGAACTTTTTTGTACGATTCCTCCGACTTTGGGAACTTTTTCAAATCCCAGGATTTCCACCGCATCTCCAACCGTTGCTTTTTCGAGCCTTTGGCCCAAATCGTTTATTATTGTCCTTACTCTTCCCGAAACATCTTCACAAACTATTTCATCTTTAAGGTTTACGACTCCGTTTTTTATAATCATCGAAGCCCTCGGCCCGGATTTAGGATCGAGCTTAGACTCTATTACTATTGCGGAAAAAGGATTGGCGGAGGAAAAATTATAAAAACCCGAATCTTTTTTTACGTCAAAAACCAAGAGAATAAGCTCCAAAAGTTCGTGTATATTCGTGTTCGTTTTTGCGGAAACCTCGATTACGGGAATATCTCCTCCGTAATTTTCCAGAAGAACCTCTTCTTTTAAAAGCTGTTGTTTTGCTTTTTCGGGATTTTTATTCTGGTCGTCTGATTTTGTAAGGGCAACAATAAAGGGAATTTTGGAAGCCTTTAAAAGTTGAATGCTTTCTCTTGTCTGGGGCATAACACCGTCAACGGAGGATACTACAAGAATCCCTATATCTGCCGCTTGTACGCCTCTTCCCCTCATTAAAGAAAATGCTTCGTGACCGGGAGTATCTATAAAAGTTATTCTTCTTTTCTTTCCTTCGTGCTCTACCTCGACAGCCGAAGCTCCGATTTTTTGGGTGATTCCCCCGTGCTCACGCAAAGCTATATTTGTTTTTCGGATAGTATCGAGAAGAGTTGTTTTTCCGTGGTCAACGTGTCCCAAAACCGCTACAACGGGAGGAAAATCTAGAATCTTGTCATCAGTTTTTTCTTCAGATTTCTTAGCCATAAAGTTATAATGTTTAAAGACAAGCTACATTTCATATTCAGCTTTTATTACTTGTCTGTTCGGCTTCTTCGGATTTTGCCGCCTCTTTATCCAAAGTCCCTGCCGCTTCCAAAGGAGCAGAAGCCTCTCCGGGTTCTTCGCCGGATTTTACTGTTTCAGCTTCCTCTTTTGCCGCAGGAGGATTTGCCTCCTCACTTACGGTTTGGGCCGCTTCTTTGATCTCTTTTGCGTCTTTGGCTTTTTCGGATTCAGGAGTTTCCGTTTTTTCTGCGGGTTTACCTTCTATTTCTATTCTGTATCCAGTCAGTTTTGAGGCAAGTCTTACGTTTTGTCCGTCTTTTCCGATGGCCAGGGAAAGTTCCTCTTCGGGAACAGTTACTTTTGCGGTTTTCTCTTTTTCGTCTATATCAACTTTTATGTCTTTTGCCGGAGAAAGAGACTGGGCGATGTAGCTTTTTGCATCTTCCTGCCATTGAATGATATCTATTTTTTCAATTCCGTTGAATTCCTGAATTATTGCCTGAACCCTTACTCCTTTCTGACCGACGCAACTTCCGACGGGGTCAATTCCCGACTGCGTTGAATAAACCGCAACTTTGCTTCGGTTTCCGGGCTCCCTTACAATCTGTTTTATTTCTACGGAACCTTGGGCAACTTCCGGGACCTCTCTTCTGAAAAGGCCTTCCAGAAGTCCGTTATCCGTCCTTGAAACTATTACCTCTTCCCCCTTCGGCCCTTCCTGTATTTGCGAAAGGTACACCACGAGTCTTTGATTTAAATGGTATTTTTCATTTGGGATTTGCTCGGACGGAGGCATAATTGCTTCTGTTTTTCCCACATCAACAATAATATTGGGGCCCGCAAATCTTAAAACCATTCCGTTTACGATGGTACCGATTTTAAGCTTGTAATCCGTAATTATTGCTTCTTTTTCTTTTTCCCTGATTTTTTGGAGAATTACCTGTTTTGCCGTTTGTGCCGCTATTCTGCCAAATCCCGGAGGCGTAACATCCTCGTCTTCATGGAAAATTTTTGCTTCTCCCGAATTGGGATCAAGTTCGGCCCTGTATTCTTCTACTTCTATCCCGGGGTGGTCTTTTCGATAAGCTGCCAGAATTGCATTCTGTACCGTTTCCAAAACCACGTTCGGGTCGATGCCTCTCTCCATAGAGACCTGGTTTAGCGCTAGCGCAAATTCACTTCTTTGTATTGCCGGCATAATGCGTCTAAGTATACCAGATTTGAATTCAAAGCTCAACGGTTTGAAATTTTAATTTATAAAAGTTATAATTCCCTAAATGTCAGAAAGGCTCAACGGCAACCAAGTTCCGTTATTCGACAGAATGCCCGATTTTACAAAGGGGTTGGAAGCAAAAATCAGAACCGAATTTGACGGAACATACGGAAATTACGGAATAGTTATTACCCTTGACGCCAGAACGGGAACTCCCTTAAGGGCAAAATTAACCTCACTTTTAGACAGAAGCGATACTAAAAATTATGTGGCTCTTGCGGCACGAGCCAAATGGGCATCGCAAAAAGGACCCTCCGAGGACGTACGGGAAGGAACAAGGTTTTTTGAAAAACTTGAGACTGTTTTTGGAGCCGTACACGAAAGCTGGATGCTCTGGAGGCAGGAAGACGGCCATAAGCCCCAAAGAGAATATACCAACACCCGAAGAAGCGCTACCGCAAACGAGCGGGTAAATCAGGAACTTTCACAGACCGCAAGAAAACCGGCACGAGAAAGACAGGTCGACAGGTCAAATCCTGTCGAAGTGCATGAAGAAGCCTTTGAAAGGATACTAAATGACCCGAAACTAAGAAGAATTTTGGGATTCGATTAAAAGATTATTTGAAGAGTCCGTTGTAACAGTAATTTTATCTCCTCTTTTTATTTCGTCCTTTAAAATTTTTTGCGCCATTAAATCTTCGATGTTATCCTGAATGTATCTTCTTAAAGGCCTTGCCCCGAATTCCTTGTCGAATCCTTCGTTTGCTATTTTTTCCATTATCTTATTATCAAAATCGACGTCTATATCTTTTTCCTCCATTGTCTTTACGACTTTTGAAAGCATGAGTTTTGAAATTTCCAAAACCTCGTCTCTATCCAAAGGTTTAAACGTTATTATGTCATCAAACCTGTTTAAAAGTTCCGGTTTGAATAAGCCCTGTTTTTGCAAATAATCCAAAAGAGAAGTTTTGAATTTTTTATCGATCACCGTTCCTTTTTGGACTTCTTCCCTTATAAACTCTGATCCCGCATTGGAAGTTGCAATAATTATTGCGCTTGAAAAAGAGATAGTTTTACCTTTGTTATCGGTAAGCCTGCCGTCGTCAAGCACCTGGAGGAATAAATCCAAAATCTTTGGGTCCGCTTTTTCGAATTCGTCCAAAAGGATAAGCGAAAAAGGATTGTCGTAAACTTTTTCTATTTCTCCCCTTTCGTCGCCTTCTCCGGGAGCCGAACCCAAAAGCCTTTTTATGCCTTCCTCCCCTTTGTATTCGCTCATGTCGAATCTTAGCATCGCCTCTTCCGACTTAAAATAAATAAAGGAAAGGGCTTTTGCGGTTTCTGTTTTACCGACCCCCGTCGGCCCCAAAAACAGGAAGGAAACGGGTTTTTTACTCTCTGAAAGCCCCGTTCTTAGCCTTCTCATGCTCTCCGAAACCGAAGAAACAGCCTCGTCTTGGCCTATTATTCTTTCGTGCAGCTCTTGCTCAAGATTTAAAAGCAGTTCTTTTTCCTCTTTTTTCGGGGCGCCTACGGGAATTTTCGTTTTTCGCTCCACTTCAAGGACAACATCCTGTTCTTCTACCGTTTTTCCTCCGCTAAGCCTTACCGAATTTGAAGTGTCGTCCAAAAGGTCGACAGCGCTTCCCGGAAGAACTTTTTCCTTGCTGTACTTCGAAGAATAATCGTAAGCTGCTATAACGGCTCTGTAGGTGAGGGCCAGTTTATATTTTTGCTCTATTTCAAACGCCTTTTTAAAGAGCATTAAAAGCGCGACGTCTTTTGAAGGCTCGTCGAACTTTATTCCCTTAAAAACGTCCAAAAGAGTGGTTCTGGGCTCCACAAATTTTTTGTATACCTGCGGGGTTACGCTTCCTATCATTCTGAGTACTCCTTTTTGGACATACGGAATTATTGCGCCCGATAAATCTATTCCGAAAGTGGAACCGCCCAGAATCGCCTCGAAATCCGGGACATATACTATTACGTCTCCCGCGTGTGCGATTTCGGCTATTACCGCATCAAGCCTTTCTTCAAATTCTCCCTGATTTTGCGCTCCTGCCAGAAAAGAATCTACCATAAGCTGAAAAAATCTCTGGTGATAAAGATTACCTGCGAGTGTTCCGTCAAAACTCTGATATGCAATGGTCTCCACTATCGATTCCTTTCCGCATCCGGGCTCTCCGACTAAAATTACCCCGTCTCCCTTATATAAAGCTTCAAGCGTTTGCGCCAATTCTTCGCCCCGTCCCAAAAACATCGGTTTTTTTGAAAGCGCCTGCGCAGTTATGTCGTTCATGTATTTTTTCGTTTCTATAGTCCATCCGAAAACCCAGTCTTCCGCTATTCCCTGCCCCGAAAAGTTTGCCCTTATGGGTTTTTTTATTTCCTCGTAAGCAAAACCCGTCCTTGCCCAATAAAGAATGTGCAGGAACTCGTCTTTTTTGAGGTTTTTGTTGAAAAGAAGCTTTGTCTTATCCTCAGAAAGTATTATATAAGCTGCAAAAATATCCATCGTGGTGACGTATTCACCTTTAAGCGTTTTTGCCAATTCCAGAGAATACTCGGAAAGTTCCTTTTTATCTATATCTATAAACTCCATTTCTTTCTCTTTTATGTCGGCTTTTTTCAACATAAATAAAATCTGCTGCTTTTTAAGTAGTCCTTTTACGATTGCTTTGGAACTGCTTTTTCCAAAGGAAGCCATTGCCGCAAGGGTAAAGGAATCCAGGGGTTTTTTTGCCGAAAACACATTTATTTTCGGATTTATCCTTGCAATCTTAAGCTCCAGAAAAATTTCAAACATTATAAAAACGGAAAGGAGGAAAAGTTCTAATTTGGGGAAAGTATGGTTAATAAACGAAAAACTTACAAAAACAGATAAGAGAATTATTATTAAATATCTTAAAACTCTTGCAAAAAGGTTCTCGTAAAAATTATAAATTTTGGCGTACTTTTCCATATCAGATAAAAAGAATATAAACAGTCCCCAACGGCCAGACTAAAAATGCAAAAAATAAAAAAACTTCAACGCATAAAAGAAGCAGCAAAAGCGCCAAGTCGGCAATTATTACGAAACTTTTAATAAACATCCCCATGCCTATGGAAAACCCCACGAGTCCCTGCCTGTATTCGTTTTTCCAGGGCTTAAAATACGTTCTTATAAGAAGAGGCAGCGAAAAAAGCTGTAAAAACGCCTTGTTCAGGGATACGAAAAAAGAAATGAGCGAAAAAGGTGCTTCAAAAAACCAGAATTTTAAAAATTCAAAAGGCAATAAAAGTAATCCCATACGGCTTGCCCTTCCGGAGCCTTGGCGAAGGAGGGGCAGTTAGTTTAAGTGTAAAAGATTTGTTACCTAGCGTCAAATTCTGAATTTTAATTCGGAGTGCATTTTAAAGGACATATCTGGATGGAGCTTTGCCCCGTTTGACATGAAGGATCAAAAACACAGGTATAACTTGCGGCCGAAGGAATAGGAGCAGGAGTGGGAGTCACCTCTGTTGCCTGGATAGTCGGGAAAGGCGCGGGACTTTGTGTTGGAGAGGGAGAAACCAGCGTGGGTTCGGCCGTTGGGGTATTCAACGCCGAAGGAGGAATGGGAAAATTTATTGTAAACGCCAGGGTGTTTGCGGTTACCGTAAATGTATGGGAGCCAAAGCTAATATGATAATAAGAATCATTAGCGCTTATCGTGTATTGTCCTTCGGGGACGTTACTAAATGAATAATTTCCCGAAGAGTCTGTTACCAAAGAACCGGAATAGGGGCCGGAAAGTGTGACCGTAAGACCTTGAAAATTTTGTTCGTTGCTGTCTTTTTGGCCGTTGTTGTTCGAATCGACAAAAGCATTTCCGTTTATGGAATGCACAACGGGAACAGGAGTCGGAGAACCAGTCGGCGAGGGAGTCAAAGAAGGGGAAGTTGTCGGAACGGGACTTGGAGAAATTGTCTGGACAGGTCCTCCCGAACAGGGTTTGTAATAAGGAAGAATATTATTTTTAATCCACGCCTGCTCGACCGGGTCGAACTCATTCGGCGAACAACCTATCGCACTCATTATCGTATTGTTTGTCCCTCCGCTTATTAAAGCGGGAGTTTGCGACCGGCAGGTTAAAGGATACGGAGCGTACTGGCTGCCGTTCGCGCACCCTTTGTAAACTCCCGTTGAACCCGCCTGGGGCCAGAAACTTTCACCCTGGGGACCCGTCGAGCAGTTGCTTTGCGGAAACCCGGCGGGTATCGAAGAATAATTGGGATCGCTTGAAACGTATCTGTCCCAAAGGTAACCGACTGCGTGTCCTTCAAGCTCATGGGAAGCGGCGGCAAAGGGCTTTGCGCCCGTAGGACCCGGGTATATAAAATTCGTATAGATTATCGTATCTCCCCCCACTCCGTTGACAAGGCCAGCGAGCCCCCCGTCAACCGACAAAGCATTGGGGTTATTTACCAATACTATAAATTTTTGCGCGGAAGGATAAGAGGCAAGACCCGCTGTTTTTATATTGGAAATCTTATTTTCTATACACCATTTTATCCCCGAAGTTGCACAGCCGAAGTTTTGCGCCTGGTCCACTTCTTTAAAATCGAAAATACTCGGGCTTACGTTATAAGGAGGGGTCGTGTTGTATAGATTTTCAAGATAAGAAACATCCGATTTAAACTGATTGGTATTTGTATAATTATCGTTTATAAAAACCGTAGTTACGGGGCCGCAGGAAATACTGGCGGTTTGGGCATATGCCTTAGGAGTAAAACCGTAAGAGGTTTTTTTGGGAAGATTTATTTCCAGGATATCCGTATTGCCTTTGTAGATAATTATTTTCGAGGAATCTGCACCGAAAGGAACAAAAAATACCGATTTAACATCATTCGTAAAAGAAGAGCTCGCCGAAGCGCTGTTGAAATAATCGTAGAGTATCTCCTGGGAAAGATTAACCTTCTCGGAAAAGATTTCTTTTCCGCTATTATCAAAAACTTTTAGATTGTAAGGGGAATATAAAGCCGCTCTTTGATCCGGAATGTATTTCCCGTTTATAAGGCTTATTTTTGATAGCGAAAATTTTTTTTTGCTGTGGCTGTAGTTAACTTCTATCTGCCAAGTTTTGTCTGCCGTTTCTTTTGTTTTAAGAGTATTTATTAGAAAAGCCGAAGAAACAACAAAAAGAATAAAAATTATTATCCCCAAAATAAAATAAGTTTTCCGTTTAATTAAAAAATTTTTGAACTTTTTAAGGTTCATAAAGAATTTTGGGAATTTTGCGGCTGCATTTGCGTTCCGTCCGGTTGAACGGGATCCTGATAAGGCGGAGGAACTTCTTTTATTACCGGTTGCTCTACTCCGTTATTTTGGGGTAATTCCTGAGGCGCTACCTGTACCGATTTTGTAAACGTAAATTCGTCTTTTGCCGCGTCGTAGTCGACGAGAATCTTATCCCCTTTTTGGAAAGTTTTATTGATTATAAGAACGGCTATCGGATTTTCTATCCCCGTTTGTATCAGCCTTCTTAGAGGCCTTGCCCCGTAGACGGGATCGTAGCCTTCTTTTGCAAGCTGTGAAAGTGCGTTTTGTGAAAGTTCCATGTCGATATCCTGGGCTAACAAAAGCTTCCTCGTTCCTTCCGCCTGAAGTTTTGCGACTTCAACCATATCTTTTTGGGCCAGGGGCTCAAAAATCACCACCCCGTCAAATCTGTTTAAAAGTTCCGGCCTGAAAAACTTCCTGAGCTCTCCCACAAGAATTTTTGACAGATCATCGAATTTCTTCTTTTCCAATTCTTCCTGCGATTCTCCCGGCGCCTGGGCAAAAGCTTGGGAAAGCTGCTGCTGGATTAAAGCGCTTCCAATATTTGAAGTTGCTATAACGATCGTATTTTTGAATGAGACAGTGTTTCCCTTGTTATCGGTAAGCCTCCCGTCTTCCAAAAGCTGGAGTAAAATATTAAATACGTCGGGGTGTGCTTTTTCAACCTCGTCCAAAAGAACTATCGAGTAAGGCTTTGCCCTTACCGCTTCGGTCAGTTGCCCGCCTTCTTCGTAACCTACATATCCGGGAGGGGCTCCTATTAATTTTGCGACTTCGTGCTTTTCCATGTATTCGCTCATATCAAGCCTTATCATCGCCTCTTCTTTTCCGAAAAGTATCGATGCGAGGGTTTTTGCCAGCTCCGTTTTTCCCACACCGGTAGGGCCTAAGAAAATAAACGAGGCAATCGGCCTGTTGGCATTTGAAAGGCCTATTCTTCCTCTTCTTACCGCCTCGGCTACGGTCGAAACCGCAACTTCCTGGTCTATCAGCCTTTTATGGATAAGATCTTCCAGGTGCAGGAGCTTTTCGCTCTCGTTTTCGGTGAGTTTTGTTATTGGAATCCCGGTCCAGCTTGATACTATTTTTTGGACGTCTTCTTCGGTAACGTTATTATTTGCCCTTTTCCCGTTCTGGTCTTCCAGTCTCACCTCTGCGGCTGCTTCGTCGAGTAAGTCTACGGCCTTGTCCGGGAGATATCTTTCTCCGATATATCTTTTGGAAAGTTTCACCGACGCGCTTATCGCCTCCGGCGTTATTACAACTTTATGGAAATTTTCGTATTTTTGTTTTAAGACGTTAAGCATCAAAACTGCAGTTTCTTCGTCCGGCTCGTCGACGGTTACCGGCTGGAACCTTCTCTCGAATGCTTTGTCTTTTTCAAAATGCTTTCTATACTCCATTGTCGTTGTAGTCCCTATTAATTGAAGTTGTCCTCTTGCTAAAAAGGGTTTTATGATGTTCGAAGCGTCCAAAGCACCCTCCGTATCGCCGGCCCCTATTAATGTATGTATTTCGTCTATAAAAAGTATCACATTTCCGGCCGCCTGGGTTTCTTTTATTACGCTCCTTAGCCTTTCCTCAAATTCCCCCCGATGAGACGCTCCCGCAACCATAGACGACAAATCAAGCTGTATTATTTTTTTGTTCTGTAAATCTTTTGGGGCTTTTCCGGTAACTATTTCCTGGGCCAATCCTTCTACTATTGCAGTTTTGCCTACTCCCGCCTCTCCTATGATAATCGGGTTATTTTTACTTCTTCTTAAAAGTATGTGGACTACTCTTTCGACCTCCCTGTCTCTTCCCGTTATCGGGTCCAGTCCGCCGTTTTTTGCCTCTTCGGTTAAGTCTAATCCGTATGTCTCAAGAGCGGATTTTTTTCCGTAGACAAAGCTTGTGGACTTTGTCAGTTCCGCTTCTATCTTATCTTTCTCAATACCCTGAGACCGCAGAAGCGAGGAAACCGAAACATTCTGCTCGAAAAGCGCGACCAGCAAATCCTCGGGGCTTACGAATTCGACTCCCCTTTCTTTTACCATCGAATAAGCTTTTTCAAAAATCTGTTTTGATATTTCACTTAAAGTCGGACTCCCTTCAAAAGTTCCCGTTTTTTCTTTTGAACTTATTTCCGACGACAAAGCCGCGACATTTACCGAAAATTTGGAAAGCAGGGAAAATATTTCGCCGTCAAAAGTAAGACCTATTAAAATCTGCTCGGGTTCTATCAACGACTGCTTGATTCTTTTTGCCTCTTTTTCGGCTTGCGACAAAACGGCGGAAGCCCTTGTGTCAAGATGCGAAAGAACCGATAAATCCTGGCGGGTCACGGGAGTCATGGAAGAGCCTACAATGTCTTTTTCCTGTTGTTGTATTTGTGGGGGTTGTTGAACAGGCTGATTATTTAAAACAGGGGGTGCTTCTTCGCCGACATATTTTTTTGTAGTAAATAGATTTCCAAGCATAGGCAGTTTAAATAATTATATCAATTATTCCCTCCCAAATCTTGCCCAGTTTCCTCCTGCTCCTGCATTTCCTTGGGTTTTTCTTCCTTTTTATTGTTTTTATCTAAAGCTGTGTCTTCTTCCTCTTCTTTGTTTGAGATGGAAGACAAAACTTCTTTTGCCGCTTCCAGTTTTGCCTTAAGATAAGCTATTACCTCCGTCTGGGAAAATCCTCCTATCAAGAGAAACGGAAGGATTGTCCCTACCGATTCCATTCCTTTCTTTACATTTTGAGGGTCGGAAGAGACGAGAAGATTAATAGTTTCGTTGATTCTTGAGACATCGGCGGTTAGCCATTCTTTCCTGCTTCTGTCTTTGCCCAATGCTTTTGGAGGTTCGAGTTTCTGGTAATTTTCAACCCACATCTTCTTTACGGCCTCGTAATCGTCAAGATTTACGGACTGCACCCTGTTTACAACCGGGAACGAGCCGGCGGAGGCTTTCTTTAGGTCCGCTATGCCCGCTTCTGCCAGAATCATTGCGGCAAGCGAATTGCCTTTGTCTTTTGCTTCTTTAAGTTTTTCCTTAAGATCCGCGTCTGCCTTCCCTTTTCTAACGGAAGAGAGTATGGATGTTGCGAGAGGGTCACCTGTTTTTTCGGCGTCTTCAAGATGCTGTTTAATGGTAAGAAGCTTCTGTTTTTCCAGAGGATCCGCAAAATCGGGATTTGCTATATGCGTAAGCGCCGTATTTAATTTTGTCGTATCCTGCTCTTTGGAGAGAATGGAGGTAGTAGACGATGATGAAACGGTATTTGCGGCCGAAAGTATGGAAGTCGCAACGGGATTTCCCTTTTGCTGCTCCTGCATTAATTTGTCTTTAACGATTGCGTACTTCTGCTTATCCATTCCTCCCATTACGGCCGGATTCGCAATTCTTTCCAGGGTTTCGTGCATTTTTGCAATTTCCTGATGTCTTGATATATCCGAGGAAATAGCGGAAGTCTCATACTTTGCAATATCTCTCATTGTGGGAATAGAAAGATTTGTAAGCTGCAGAATTTCGCTGCTTTGCGAAACAGAGTGTAAATTGGCAAGACTTGAAGAAAGATTCTCGGAGCGTATTTCCGGTATTTCCACTTTTGCCGTAAAAGGAATGCTTCTGGCTATTCCTGCAGGCTGCGAAGGCAAAGGGGCAGGAGCCGGGGGTTGTCCCCGTCCGACAAATGACGAGCCGGAAGTTACAAGCTGCTTGACCCAATTATTTTCACCCAAAGATATCGAACCCATGTAATCGAGGAAAATCTGCAAAAGTAAAAACGGCAGAATAATGACTACCCAAAGCATAAGAAGCGCTACCACATAAAGGGCAAACGTATTGGCGTTATTTACGCTGTTATTCATCGAAAGAGTCTGACCCGGACCGCCGAGTAAAATATTTATTGCCGTCGGGTAAACAACCGAATTATCAAAATTAAATTTAAGCGGAATTCCGCTTCTCCAAATATAAACAAGGCCTGAAAGAAATATCGAAAAAAGAGGAGCATATAAAAGCCACCTGAAAAATTCTCCTATCCATATTTTTGCGGTATTTCTTATCGGAGAGTGCAGTAAAAGCAAAGGGAAAATCGGAGAAATAATTATAAAAAACCAGAGTATTATTTTTCGAAGGAGCAAAACTCCGACCATAACGTAATAAGTAATGGCGGTAAGCTTTACCAGAAGAAGGGAAATAAAAGCGGATTCGTCAAAAGGGAGCCCGTATCTTCTGTACCCTATAAAATTCTGGTAATCAAAACCTATATATAAAAGGTTTCCCTGCCATATATAAGGGTGGGCGGCCACGGTACTAGGGTCGGGGTTTACAAGGAAAAACCCCTGGATTATATCGATAATCTGATAAATAAACTGGGTAAGGGCGAAGGAAAAAGTAATAAGCAAAATCACAAGGATAAATCTCGGAATAAACCGCATAATCGTGACACTCTTACCTCTTGTAACTATTAAAATAAATGCCGTAATCAGGATAAAAAGAATAAGAAAGGCATAAACGATATTCCTGATTGTCACCCAAAATGAAGCCAGCGGATTTTGGCCCCCGGAAACAAAAGACCAGTTGTAATTTTGCAGAGTCCAATCCAGAAAAGAACCTGCCCTTGCTCCTACTTTACCTACAAAAGTTACATCCGGATCCTGCACCCATGTACCGTCGGCCGGGACAGAAGAAGGACTCGGTGCGGCTTGCGCAAAGGCATGGGAGGCATGGACAAAAAATAAAGAAGCGAGAATTAAAGCAAAAACCAGAAGAATTTTTTTTGAATTCGTAATTCTTAATTCATACTTTCTGATTCTTAATCGAAAGGGCAGTTTCATATTCTACTTAAAACCCGGAATTCCCAAAACGTTAACGGCTATTATTTGGATAAACACAAATCCCAAAACAGCAAACAATATGCCTATAATTGCATACATAATATAGCTTTTCCCTTTATTTAAACTCTGAGGATTCCCCTGCGAAGAAAGAATAGTATATCCCCCGTATATCAAAAAAATCAGAGCTACCCCGGCTATTGCGCTTAAACCTATCCCGTAAAATTTGGATACAAATCCAACCGGATCATTAGGAATACAACCCAATTCCGTAGGCGTACAGTTCATACATCAATCGTAGCATATTCTTAAATTCAACACCAGGCCGGTATGACTCATTTATTGCTATAATTTACTTAATGAAAGCTTTTGAAGTTAACGTGAATGGAAAACTTCTTGACTACCGGCAGGGACGCAATCTGGATCTTGAAAAAATTAGGAAATTTTTTGAGAAAAATTTTTCTGTCGAAAAAATCTGGCAGGAAAAAAGACATGCAGTCGCAATACTTAAAAGAGATAACAAGAATTATTTTTTGAAACTTTCTACGACAGAAGGCATAAGCGCCGTAACAAAAATTGAATACAAATGGAATGAGGAATTCAACAGATTGATTCCAAGAACCGGAGATTTTTGGGTACCCCGAAATTTGGAAAGCGGTACTTACGAGAACCTTTTTTATTTAATTACGGATTATTTTGACGGGGAAAAACTTGCCGATAGGCCCCAAAATAATGCTTCGGCCGATAAGTTCAAATCAGATATCCAAAAAATCATAGAGTTTTCCGAAATGATAGAAGACTTGCAAATAGCAGAACTTTCAAAAAAAGACTACGAAGATTATAGAGCATGGTTTCTTGAAAAAACAAAATCCTGGTATGGAGGAATTCCGCCGGAAGTAAGAGTAAAATATCAAATAGAAAAATTGCTGAATATAGTGGAAAAAAATCATGTTTTCCTAAAAAAAAGAGCAAGACACGGGGATTTTACACCCTGGCACATGATTAACCTAAACGGGAAAATAGGTCTTATAGACGGAGAACACGCAATGAAAAATTCCGTCGAGTACTACGACATTTCCTATATTATCCAAAGAACTTATTCCGTCTTAGATAATCCTGACTTTGCCAAAAAGATTTTTGGCATGCTTATCGGAAGGAATTACAATATAGAGAAATTAAGGACCGTACTTGCGGCAAGAGCCGTAGGAGGATTCCTGGACGAATCCCTAAAAGATTTACCTGACTATAAAATCGCCGCAGACTTTAAAAAATGGGTCACAGACCTCATCTAGAACCATCCGGATTTTTTCGAGTTTTGAAATTCTTTCAAGAGTTCTTTCTGTTTAGAAGACAGGCTTTTGGGAACCGTCACTTTTATATGTACATAATGGTCTCCGTGTCCGCTTCCCCTTAATACCTGAATTCCCTTCCCTCTTAGTCTTATTAATGTTTCCGGCTGGGTTCCCGCGGGTATTTTAAGCTTTACTTTACCCTGTACGGTTTCCACCTCTATTTCGGTCCCCAAAGCCGCGTCTACGAAAGGCAGTTCATAATCCGAAATAATATTGTAACCCTGTCTTCTGAACCTTTTATCGGGAGTAACATTTATAATCACGTCGTATTCTCCGAATCTTATTCTGGAACCGTCGTCAACCCCTGCGGGAATTTTTATCGTCTGGACCTTGCCTGCAAGATTTACCCTTTTCTGAGCTCCTTTTACCGCCTCCATAAAATCTATCCTTAAAGAATAGACCTCCCGCCTTTGCCTCTGGCCAAATGGCGAGCCCCCTCCGAAAAACTGTTCAAAAATTTCGAAAGGATCCGTAAATCCTCCGAAGTCGAAACCCTGTCCTCCTCCGGTTGTATATGTATAAGTAAAAGGCCCTTGCTGTCCTCCCTGGAAGCCTCCGAACCCGCCTCCAAAAGGACCTCCGGCTCCGGCGCCTCCCTGTTCGAAAGCAGCAGCCCCGAACTGGTCGTAAGTCTGCCTTTTCTGGGGATCGGATAAAACTTCGTAAGCCTTATTGACCTCTTTAAATTTTTCTTCCGCGGCTTTATCGCCCTTATTTCTGTCGGGATGATATTGTAAAGCAAGCTTTCTGTAGGCTTTTTTTATTTCGTCCTGGGAAGCTGCTTTCTGTATTCCCAAAATTTCGTAATAATCACTGTTTGTTGCCATAATTAGCCTCTATTATACATTAAAGGCGCGTTTTACGCGCCTCAATTTCCTGTTCTTTATTGGTTCAATCAATCCAATTACTCTACCACTTCACCTTCTACCGGTTCTTCCGTCGAACCCGTAGGGTTTTCTGTTTTTGCTTCTGTGTCTGCCGCAGGATTCTCCTGTCCCGGCTGTTGCGGGCCCTGGGTAGTTTGTGAATACATAGCTTCTCCGACTTTTGTTAAGGCATCGGAAAGCTCTTTGGTTTTTGTTTCTATCTCCTCTTTGGAACCCTCTAATACTCCCTTTAATGCCTCTATTTTTGTTTCGACATCTTTCCTTACGTCTTCCGAGACTTTATCTCCGGCATCTTTGAGGGATTTTTCTGCCGTAAATATAAGCGAATCCGCCTGGTTTCTTGCTTCAACCGCCTCTTTTTTAGCCGCGTCTTCCGAAGCGTGCATTTCCGCCTCTTTTGTCATTCTCTCGACTTCTTCTTTTGTAAGCCCCGTAGACCCCGTTATTTTTATGCTCTGGGCTTTCCCCGTAGCTTTATCCGTAGCTTTTACGTCCAAAATTCCGTTTGCGTCTATATCAAAAGCGACTTCTATCTGGGGAACTCCTCTCGGGGCCGGAGGAATTCCGTCCAAAACAAATCTTCCCAAAGATTTATTATCCGCTGCCATAGGCCTTTCCCCCTGCAAAACGTTTATTTCCACCTGGGTCTGGTTATCTGCCGCCGTTGAAAATACCTGCGATTTGGATGTAGGTATAGTGCTGTTTTTACTGATAAGAGGCGTAGAAACCGATCCCAGAGTTTCTATTCCCAAAGTAAGAGGAGTTACATCCAAAAGTAAAACGTCTTTAACTTCTCCGCCTAAAACTCCTCCCTGAACGGCCGCCCCTACCGCGACAACCTCATCGGGGTTTACGCTTTTATTCGGTTCTTTCCCGAAGAATTTTGTAACCGTATCGACAACTTTGGGCATTCTCGTCATTCCTCCGACCAAAACGACTTCGTCTATGTCTTTTACCGTTACTTTTGCGTCTTTAAGCGCCTGTTCTACGGGTTTTATTGTTTTTTGGACAAGATCGTCAACAATTTTTTCAAGCTGGGGTCTTCCGATAGTCATCGTAAGGTGCAAAGGACCATTCGGGCCCTGAGTTATGAAAGGTTGGTTAACCTGGGCTTCCTGGGCAGTTGAAAGCTCAATTTTTGCTTTTTCCGCAGCCTCCCTTAATCTCTGGAGAGCCTGAGGGTCTTTTCTTAAATCTATATTATTTTCTTTTTTAAATTCCTCAGCTATGTAGTCCAGTATTGCCTGGTCGAAATCGTCTCCTCCCAAATGCGTATCCCCGTTTGTAGATTTTACTTCGTATACTCCGTCCCCGAGCTCCAAAATAGAAATATCGAATGTTCCTCCTCCCAAATCGTAAACTGCTATTGTGTGGGCATTTTTCTTATCCAGCCCGTATGCCAGGGCGGCGGCTGTCGGTTCGTTTATGATCCTCAAAACCTCCAGTCCCGCTATTTCTCCTGCCTGTTTTGTCGCCTGTCTTTGAGAGTCGTCAAAATACGCGGGAACCGTAATTACTGCTTGTGTTACTTTCCCCCCGAGATAGTTTTCTGCGTCGGCTTTAATTTTTTGGAGTATCATTGCGGATATTTCCTGAGGAGTGTATGTTTTTCCTGCCACTTCGACAACTGCCATTTGCTCCCTTCCGGATTTAATGGTATAAGGCAGCCATTTCATGTCGTTCTGAACGGAGGAGTCCGTGAATTTTTTACCCATTAGCCTCTTTATGGAAAAAATTGTTTCCTTCGGCTTTAAGACAATCTGTCTTTTTGCCACATCCCCCACAACATGGGTAACCGGGTCAACTACCGAAGGTATTACGTTTCTTCCTTCGGCGGAATGGATAACTTTGGGACTTCCTCCCTCCATTACCGCTACGCATGAATTTGTTGTTCCTAAGTCTATTCCTATTATTTTTGCCATATATTTATAATTTACAATTTTTAATTTCCGGTTTTCAAATCCCGTTACTTTTCCCGACTATTACCTGCGCCGGTCTCAAAACCTGTCCAAAAAGAGTATAACCTGTTCTTACTTCCTCGACAACTTTTCCTTCCTCTCCTTCGGCGGTCGAAACCGCTTCCATAAGATTAGGGTCGAAATCTTTTCCCAAAACTTCTATTCTCCCGACTCCTTCGTCTTTGAAGGCGTTAAGAATCTGGTCTACGCTTAAACTGACTCCTTTATCTTCGGTATGTTTTTGGGCCAGCATCAGATTGTCTAATGCGGGTAAAAGCCTGAGAAGCAATCCCCTGTTGGCTGTTTTTACCCATTCGGACCTTTCCGATGCCATTCTTTTTTCAAGATTCTGGTAATCGGCAAGCGCTCTTTTTAACTGGTTTTCAAGGTTCTCAAATTCTTCGTTTTCTTCAGTTTGTTTTTTATCTTTTTCATCTTTTTTCATTTGACTTTATAAACTTTTAACCCGCCTTCGTCTACCATCCCCTTGCGCTTTCTTCGATTAAGTCTCCGAAGTATCTAACGGCAGGAACTATAAAATTATAATTAAGCCTTGAGGGGCCCAAAACACCTATTTCTCCCACAAGATGGTTCGGAGTCTGGTATTTTGTAAAAACAAATCCGTATGGACCGTTTAATCTTGGACCCAGTTCATCTTCCAAAAGGATATGAATTTCTCCGTCGTCTATTTGTCCCGAAAAAAGACTTCTTAAATAATCGCTTTCGTCAATAGCGGAAAGCAAAGCCTTTGTAATATCAATGTCAAAGAATTCCGGCATGTCCAAGATATTCGCATAACCCGAACAGAAAAAATTGCCGTCGGATGTCGTGGTCACGGCCAGGGCCCTTGTTTTATCGGCAAGTGCTTTTGTAATCTGTTTTAAGAAATCTACCTCCCTGTCTCTTAAATCCCAGACTTTTTCTTTTAGGGCAACTTCTTCGGTAACCGAAAGCTCTTTTTCCTTCATAAGTTGCTTTACGTAAAACTTCATTCCCGAAGGAGTAGGAACCCTTCCCGCAGATATATGCGGTTTTTTCAAATAACCGAGCTCTGTCAGTCTTACCATTTCGTTTCTAATGGTTGCCGGAGAAGCACTTAAATTATGTTTTTTCTCCAACGTTTCAGAACCGACGGGCTCGGCGGTTTCTATATATTCTTCGATCAAACTTTTGAGTATTTCAACCTGTCTTTGCGTAAGATCGTGCATAAATTCTCCCCGTTAAACGCCCTGACGGCGAAGATAACTGCCGCTTGAAAGTGAGCGTTCAAACGAGGTTAGCAGTAATATACCATGACTGCCAAAGTTTTGTCAACCCCCTTTTTTTACTATATCCCCCAATAAGATTGCAACTCCCGCTATTAATCCCTTTTTAATCACATTCTCACCTCCCTTCTTTATAAAAACGGAGTTGTACAAGAATATTTACTTTTCAGTTTGTTAAATCACAACGGTATTTTTGCTAAACTAAAAGTATGCGAAGAAGAAGACCCTTAAAGTTATTAGTTTTGAGCTTGTTGTTCTTAGCAGGTTCCGTTTACTTAATATTTAACTATCCCCCGGACATGCAATTTTCAATTTACAATTTGCAATTTACAATTTTACCTTTTGCTCTCGGGTTTTCCTTTCTTTTTCTCTTCACGTCTTTTTCCTTTATTTTCGGCAATAAAAGAAGGGGCTTTTTAGTCGCGTGTTTTGCCTTGGGATACGCAATCCTAAAACTTATAAATCTTGCCTATCCCTTTTTTATAATTCTTCTTTTTGTTCTTTTGTCTGTTATCGAATTAATGTTTGTGAAGCGAAAGTAAATTGTTTGTTTTAGCTTGACAGCTTTGCTACAATCCTTGAAGAAACTATGAACAAGTTTTATTTAACCACAGCGATACCCTATGTGAATGCAAAACCGCATGTAGGCCATGCATTGGAATTTGTCCAGGCGGATGTAATAAAAAGATTCCACCGGATTTTAGGAGAAGATACTCTTCTTCTTTCGGGAGGGGATGAAAACGCAATAAAAAATGTCCAGGCAGCCGAATCCGCAAAAATTCCCGTACAGGAGTTTATTGATAAAAATTCAAAGCTTTTTGAAGAATTGGCGGAAAAATTAAACGTAGGATTCGATGTTTTTGAAAAAGGAAGCTCAAAACAGCACCATGAAGCATCCCAAAAACTTTGGGAAAGATGCTTTAAGGCCGGAGATATCTATAAAAAGGAGTATAAAGGGCTTTATTGCGTAGGGTGCGAACAATTCTACGAGAAAAACGAGCTAAACGAAAACGGAGAGTGTTTTGAACATCCCGGAAAACCCCTTGAAGAAGTCTCGGAGGAGAATTATTTTTTTAAACTTTCAAAATATCAAAAAGAAATCCGGGAATTAGTGGAAAAAGATAAACTGTTAATAATCCCATCTTTCAGAAAAAACGAAGTCCTGTCTTTTCTAAAAGAAGGCCTTCAGGATATCAGTATTTCAAGAAGCAATAAAAGGGCAAAAAATTGGGGAGTTCCGGTTCCGGGAGACGAGGCTCAGCGAATGTATGTCTGGTTTGACGCCTTGAATATTTACCAGTCGGGTGTAGGCTTTGGCTGGGACGAAGAAAAATATAAAAAATGGTGGCCTGCGGATTTGCACGTAATAGGAAAAGGGATAATAAGATTCCATGCCGTCTACTGGCCCGCCTTTTTGCTTTCCGCAAAACTTCCCCTTCCAAAAAGCCTTTTTGTCCACGGATACTTTACGGTAGACGGACAAAAAATGTCAAAGACCCTGGGCAACGTAGCAGACCCTTTGGAATTTATAGAAAAATACGGGGCAGATGCCTTACGCTATTATCTTCTTAGGGAAATTTCGCCTTTCCAGGACGGGGATTTTTCCCGAAAACGTCTTGTGGAAGTATATAACTCCGACCTTGCAAACGGCTTGGGAAATTTAATAGCAAGAGTTGCCAAACTTTGCGAAACTTCCAATTTTAAAAAGGCCAAAACGGAAGATTCAAGGCATATTTCAACCGTTGAGGGGGAATATAAAAAGGCATTGGACGAATACAGATTCAACGACGCGCTTTCTTTAATCTGGGAGAAGATAACCAAATTGGACAGATATATAAATGAAGAAAAACCCTGGGAGTTGGCAAAAAATAATAACCCGAGACTAAAGGGGGTACTTGAACATTCAGTCGACCAGATACAGGAAATAGGAGAACTGTTAAGGCCATTTTTGCCTGAAACGTCCGAAAAAATAGAAGAACAATTTGAGGGCTCTACAATCAAATCGGAAGCCCCCCTTTTTCCCAGAATTTGAGTAATGGATAAAAATAAAAAAATAATTCTTGTTGACATGGACAATGTCCTTGCGGATTACGAAGGGGAATTTCTTACAAAATTCAGAAAAAAATACCCCGGACATTTTTATATACCTCTTGAAAGAAGAAGCACTTTTTATATCCATGAACAGTATCCGAAAGAATTGAAAGAACAGATATTTGGAATACTCACTTCCGTAGGATTTTTTGAAAATCTCCCCTTAGTGACGGGCGGAAAGGAAGCCATAGAAGAAATGACGGAAATGGGGCATGAAGTTTTTATATGCACCAGTTTTATACACCAATACGAAAATTGTGTTTTGGAGAAATACGCTTGGGTCGAAAAAAATCTGGGTTATGAGTGGGTAAAAAGGACTATTCTTACTAAAGATAAGACTCTCGTCTTTGGAGATTACCTAATAGACGATAAACCGCAACCCGAAGGCGTAAGAAAACCTTACTGGGAACACATTCTTTATGAAATGCCCTACAACGGGTCCGTAAAAGAAAAAAGGAGACTTAACTGGAAAAACTGGAAGGAAATACTAAAACTTGAAGATTTAGTTCACTAAAAATTCCCTCAGTTTTTTCCTGTCGACTTTACTTACCTGTAATCCCTCGTATTCTTTCGCCCAAAAATAAGAGAGTACTCCCATTTTTTCAAGCTCGGAAAATACCGTTTCCGCTTTTGCGGCATCCGTTTTTAGGGCTCTCTGGAGAATTCTCGGGGTAACGTAATTTCTTGTCTGGCAAACCTTTATTGCCATATTTATCAGCTGGTCAAAGTCTTCCATTGAACTAAAAAATAGTACTAAAAAATAATAGCAGACACAATATCCTGTAGGAAAAAAGTATTGACTATATAAAATTTTGGGGATATACTCGCCCTAGGTGATGAAAAATAAGTTTGTAATTGCCGGAGCGGTAATTATAGTTCTTCTTCTTGTAGGAGGCGGTGTGTATCTTGGTCTTTCAAAATCTAAACCGGCTTCTCCAAAAACAACCGTAACGGCAACGCCAAAAGCAACCCAGTCAACGGCCCTCGGAACCTTAAAAAGCCTTTTGGCTTCCGGAAAAAGTCAAAGCTGCAACTTCAGTTATCCCGATAATTCGGCTACGGGAACCTATTATTTTGACGGGAATAAATTTGCGGGGAACTTCAGTCTTAAAGAACAGGACGGGAAAACACTGACAGGCAATACCGTTTCCGACGGGACCTATGTTTATGTCTGGACAAGCAATTCTCCTTCCGGAATAAAGATGAAGCTTGATACCGCGATAAATGAAACTCCCCTGCCAAGCGCTCAAAACCAAAATCAAGGCGTCGATCTTAACCAGAAAGTAAACTACAAATGTTCCCCCTGGACTGCGGATAATTCAAAATTCCAACCGCCTTCAAACATTCAGTTTACAGATATGTCAAACTTTTTAAATAAAACAGAGGCTTCCCCGGCGGGACCTCAAACCGCTTCTCCCTGCGAACAGATAACCAATCCTCAGGCAAAAGCCGCATGCGAAAATGCTCTTAAGAACCAATGAGAGATGCTTCGCTTAACTGGAAAAGGCTTCTGATTTTATTGGCGGCGCTCGGAATAATTTTTTTCCTTTATTATCTTATGAGCCCGGTAAACACAAGGACCGTAAAAACTTCTTTTTCGAATCCGGCTGCTACCGTACCCCCTTCGCTTACCCCCACACAAATTCCCGTACAAAGCACGAGTCCTACGACTTTACAGACACCTGTTCCCGTGCACCGTTCCATTATTCCTCCCGCAGACGGAGGCGAAGGCGGATCCGACAATTAATACGCGGCCAAAACCTGTGTTATTTGCGGCTGAAGTATGAATCCCAGGGCTACGGCAAAAACCAAATCTAAAACTATATACCAGAATAAATTCCTGGGATTATGATTGCCGTAAAGGCGGAAGCTTTTATATTTCGGATTTGACTTTTTCTTCTTGGCCATATTTAAATTATTCTCCTAAGTAACGGGTAAAGTCAAGTTTCCCAGTATTGACAGGCACAAGTAATTGTACTTATAATCACAACTTGTGAGAAAAGTTGAAAATTTAATACCTGCGGCCGTTTTAGCAATAGGGCTTACGGCAACAGGAGCAGGATTTGCAGTGACGGCTTTTGAAGCGAAAGACACCTATTCCTCGGGACAGCAGTTTATCTCGGAAGCTTTGAGCGTAGAAAATAACAGCCAAAACTTGAATAAGAAAGAACAAAATCTTTTAAATAACGGCGAAATTCTTGTGTTTGCAGCTTTGGGAACGGCCGCCTCCGGAGCAATAAGTGTTGCGAGCTATTCCACTCTCAAAAGAAACCAATTTTATTCGTAAGCCACTAAAAAAGAGGAAACGGCAGTTTCCTCTTTTTCTAGGCAGGCTTGTATGCCTTAGTTTTTTGTATCCTTGCCATAAATTTCCCCCCAAATTATGGCAATTTTTATTGCTTTGAGAATTGCGCTGTTATAATTTAGCCCGTCCCTAATAAGTAAATATGCAATTTCCAGGGCTTTATCCCTGACGTCTTCATCGAGTGTCTGCAGTCTTAAATACTGTTCGTCCTGATTCATATTGTTTCCTTCCATGCTCCTATAATGAACTCAAACTATGATTAAACCGTTAGATTTTTGTAAGAATTACGCAAGAATCAGCTTTGAGAGGGGGCGTTTAATTGTTATAATAAATTCATGATAGATGCGCATTGCCATCTTAATTATCCCGGGTACGAAAATGATTTTAATGAGGTTGTTAAAAGAGCCGAAAAAAAGGGAGTCGAAAAAATTGTCAACGTGGGGACAGATCTTAAAACAAGCAGAAAAGCCGTCGAACTGGCAAAAAACAATGCAAACTTTTATGCGGTAGTAGGCATACATCCCCATGACGCAAATAGCGTTGAAGACGGTTGGGAAAAGGAAATTGAAAAACTTCTAAACGAAGAGAAGGTGATAGGAATCGGAGAAATAGGCCTGGATTATTTTGCCCATAACGACGTAGACTCCAAAATTCAAAAGAAGATTTTTGAAAAGCAGTTGCAGATTGCAATAAAAAAGAGGATGCCTTTGCAGATACATTCAAGAAGAGCAGCTTCGGACATAATAGATATTCTTTCTTCCTATAGAAAAGAATTGCCGGATATTCCCGGAATGTTTCATTGCATGTCCGGAAACTTAGATTACCTTAAAAAAGTGCTTAACCTCGGGTTTTACGTCGGCTTTGACGGAAATATCACATATAAAGGTATCGCTCCGGGCGAAGATACTCCATTAAGAGACCTTGTAGAATACTCTCCTTTGGAAAGGCTTATAACCGAAACGGATGCACCCTGGCTTACCCCCGTACCCCATAGAGGTAGCAGAAACGAGCCTTCCTATGTTATAATTACGGCCGAATTTATAGCCGGTATCAAAGGTGTTTCTTTTGATAAAATTAATTCTGTGACAACCGAAAACGCCGGAAAAATTTTTAACATATGACAAATTTTTTTTCTAAGATTTTTTCGAGATACCCCATAAAAACAAAAAGAGCTTTGGAGATTATGCCGGGACTTGTTTCCTGGACCCTGATACTCTTTCCCCTATGGGGCTCCTTTTTTATACCGCTTGTCCTTGCCTATTTTATTCTTTTTTTTGACGTCTACTGGTTCTATAAATCCTTTTCTCTTGTCATAACTGCCTTTATTTCTTCCCAGAGAATTCAAAAGGCAGAAAGAAAGAACTGGCTTAAAGAAGCGAAAGAACTTAAAGATTTCGAAAAAGTCTCGCATATTGTGGTAATCCCCAACTATAAGGAAAACGTCGATAAATTAAGGGAAACTATAAGAAGCCTCGCAATTCAGACGTTCCCTACAAAAAGGATCTTCGTTGTACTTGCAATGGAAGAACGCGAACAATCGGGCAAGGAAAAAGCGGAAATCCTCATAAAAGAATTTAAAAATGTTTTCGGCGATATCTTTGCAAGCTTTCACCCCGATTTATCGGGAGAAGTAAAAGGAAAATCGTCCAACGAAGCGTACGGAGGCAGACTAGCTTATAAAAGGCTCGTAGATAGCGGGAAAATAGACATCGATTACGCTACAATTTCTTCCGTTGACGCAGACTCGATCTTCGATAAACAATATTTTTCCTATCTAAGCTATGAGTTCTTAAGAGATCCGAAAAAATACAATAAATTCTGGCAGTCGGCAAACGTGAACTATAACAATTTCTGGAGCGTTCCCGCTCCCGTCAGGATTATTGCATTTTTCGGAAGCCTTTGGAGAACCGGTCTTTTGGTCCAGGGCGACAGACTTATTTCAAATTCCACCTATTCGCTTTCATTCAAACTCCTCCACGACATTGATTATTGGGATACGGACGTAATACCCGAGGATTACCGGATATTTTTTAAGGCATTCTATAAAAAGTCGGGGAACATCTGGATGTCGCCGATATTTTTAAAGACCTCCATGGATGCTCCTCTTTCGTCAAGTTATATGAACAGCCTTAAAAACAAGTATAACCAGGAGAGACGCTGGTCATGGGGAGTATCGGACGACGGACTGTTTATTAAATGGTGGCTAACGGTTCCAAACGTTCCTTTTTTCAGAAAAACAATGATGATTTATAACGTTTTGATGGACCATCTTTTATGGCCCGTACAGTGGTTTATTATCACTATTGCGGCAAATATCATGCCCTTTGTTAATCCTGTTTTTTCAAGAACTACGCTAGGCTACAACCTTCCGAAGCTTGCGGGACTTATTCTTACACTTTGCCTTTTTGCGACTTTTAGCATGATAATCATAGACTTTAGGAACAGGCCAAAAGCAGCCGCTCCCACAAAGACAAAACAACTCCTTTTCCCGCTCGAATTTTTACTTTTACCCATAGTCGGTTTTTTCCTTTCCGCCCTACCGGCACTCATTTCACACACCCAGCTGATGCTCGGAAAAAGGCTCGAATATAAAGTTACCGAAAAACTTTGATTTGTGATAAGCTAAAAATATGAATTTATTACAAAGGCTTGAAAGAAGCAAAGAATTTTGGTTTCTTCTTTTTACCTCTTTTTTCTTTTTTCTGTTAAGGCTCCCGTCGCTTTTTGAACCCTATTGGTACGGCGACGAAGGGATATATCAGGTTTTAGGGATGGCGATGGATCAGGGAAGGCTTTTATACAGGGATATCTGGGATAACAAACCGCCGCTTTTATATTTTGTATATAGCCTGTTTAATTCCGACCAGTTTTACGTCAGACTTTTCTCGCTGATTGTAGGACTTTTAAGTGTAATTATTTTCTATTTCCTGGCAAAGAAACTTTTTAACAGAGACAAAATAATATTTTTTGCTACCGGGCTTTATGCCGTTCTTTTCGGTCTCCCGATTATCGAAGGGAACATAGCAAATGCAGAAAATTTTATGCTTCTCCCCACCGTTATCGCAGCCCTCTTTATCTTAAAATCTATCGATGAAAAAATACTGAATAACAAATACAAAATACAATTTATCGCAGGTTTTTTACTCGGCGTTTCATTTCTTTTTAAAATAGTTGCAGTTTTTGATTTTGCGGCGTTCTTTGTATTTATCGCTTTAACCGACAAAGAATTTTATCTTAAAAAATTGTTAAAAGTAAAAGAGCTAAAAGCGGAAATTATAAAAATGGTACCTTTTACTCTCGGCTTTGCAATTCCGATTCTTGCTACCGTACTTTTCTTCTTTTTTGAAGGCGCTATTTCACCCTTTTTAAAAGCGACATTTTTCTCCAATATCGGATATGTCGGCTACGGAAATAAACTTATAATTCCCCAAGGTTTCTTGATACTCAAAATAATTTTACTGGGCCTTTTCTGTCTTTATCTTTATGCAAGAAGACATTCGCTGGATAAGACGGCGATATTTATATGGAGTTGGTTTGCTTTTTCCCTTTTTAATTCTTTCTTTTCCCAAAGACCTTACACCCATTACCTTCTGAATATGCTACCCGCATTTGTTCTTTTGTTGGGTTTTATTTTTTATGACAGGAAACTTAAGGTTATCACGTCCGTTGTTGCAATTATAACTTTATTTTTGGTATTGAAGAATTTTTGGTTCTACGATAAATTTGCGGCTTATTATGTCAATTTTACTTCGTTTGTCTTGGGACGGGAAAGCGTTACGGCATATCAGAATTTTTTTGACAGAGGAACTCCCGTTACATACGAAGTTGCCGCCTTTATAAATGCAAATACCACAAAAAAAGACTCGATATTTCTCTGGGGAAACAACGCTATGCTTTATAAACTTACGGACAAACTTCCTCCGGGAAAATATGCGGTTGCTTATCACGTAGAAGATTACCCGGACGGAGTCTCAAATACACAAAATGCAATAGCATTGAAAAAACCGAAATTTATTGTTATCATGCCAAACGTCGGACCCATTCCCTTTTCTCTTGTTAACTACAAAGAAAAAATTGAAATCGATAACGTTTTAATATATGAAAGAGTTCTTTAGTGATATAAGGCAGGACAAGCTCACTTTTAGAGGTTTCCTGACAACAATTATCCTTATAATCCTCCCGCTTCCCTACATACTGATAAATTATAAGGGGCTTCCGCCTTTTATGCCGGTTTATAACCAACTGCCGTGGGGAACGCCGAGGCTTGCCCCGACCTGGGGAGTTTTTATTCCTACTGTCATCTCATTTTTTATCCTTATCGTTAACATAATCGTATCTTCCGTTCTTTATAAAAAGACGCCCCTCGTCTCGAGACTTCTTGCCGTTATAAGTCTTATCGTCGCCATTCTTACCATGCTTTTTGTTGTAAGAACTATACAGATAGTTTTATAAAAATGTTTAATCCTTTAAACACTATTGTCTTCCCTCTTCTTGCCGCTTTTATTTTTACTGTTATCGCCACCCCCGTTTCTCTTGTTTTTATAAGAAAATGGGGCATAATGGATGACCCTAAAACCCATAAACATCCCGCGGTTGTCCACAGCAAGCCGATTCCAAGAGGAGGGGGGATCCCCCTTTTTATCGGAGTTTTACTTACAAGCCTGATATTTTTACCTATCGTAAAAATTACGATTGCGATTTACGGCGCTGCCTTAATTTGTCTTTTAATAGGGACGTTCGACGACAAATACGACATTTCTCCGTATTTCCGGTTTGTTATCAATATATTTTCCGCAGTTGTGGTCGTATGGGCCGGGGTAAATATTCCTTTTATAACTAACCCTTTCGGGGGAATACTTTTTTTGAATACCCTAAAACTTCCCTTTCTCAATAATTTCGAACTTACTTTTTTTTCTTATTTTATTGCCGTTCTTTGGATAGTCTGGGTTATGAACATGTTGAATTGGAGCAAAGGTGTAGACGGGCAGATGCCGGGAATTGTGGCAATTTCTGCAATAATTATCGGAATCTTAAGTCTCCGTTTTCCGGTTCTGGACCAGTACAGCCTCATGAGCGCAACTCTCTCTTTTATAATAGCGGGAGCATCTTTAGGTTTTCTTATTTTCAATTTTTATCCCGCTAAAATATTTCCGGGATACGGCGCAACTGCTATATATCTTCTTTTGGCGGTTGCCTCCATACTTTCGGGAGCAAAACTCGCAACGGCAATTCTTGTTATGGGAGTTCCCATGACGGACGGAGCTTTTACGATTGCCAGAAGAATAGCAACCGGACATTCTCCTTTTTGGCACGATAAAAAACACCTCCACCATCTACTTTTGGATTTGGGATTCGGGCATAGGCGTATCGCGTTGTTTTATTGGACTGTTTCTGCTATATTGGGTGCGTTGTCTCTTGTTTTATCAAGCAAGGGTAAACTTTTCGCAATAATAATGCTTGTTATTATTGCAGGAGGAGCTATACTTTTCCTGCAGCTCTTTATAAGACGCAACAATGATAAAACTGGCATTTAATACACTAAGATTATTAAGGCCCAGGCAATGGATAAAAAACCTCGCGATTTTTGCCGCCATAACTTTTGCCGGGGAACTTTTTGACCCGCCGGTTTTTATAAAGGTTCTTTTCGGATTCTTTGTATTTTGCGGACTTTCGTCAGCAACTTATATAATAAACGACCTTTTTGACATAAAAAAAGACAGGGTACATCCTTTTAAAAAATTCCGGCCTCTCGCCCATGGCGACGTTCCCGTCCCGTTTGCAATAGGACTTGCCGCTTTTCTTATTGTATTTTCCTTTATAGTCGCAAGAGAAATTACTCCGGCATTTTTTGCCCTGGTACTTAGTTATTTAATAATCCAATTCCTTTATTCCTCCTTCTTAAAATCGGTAGCCGTTTTGGATATTCTTCTAATCGCTACTGGTTATATACTAAGAGTTTACGGAGGAGAATTTGCAAGCGGATTCCATATATCCGTATGGCTTTTGCTCACGACCATATCTATCTCGCTGTTTTTGGCTATAGGCAAAAGAAGGTCTGAGCTCACACTTTTATCGGGGGACAAAGAAAATGATATTGCTTCTACCCGTAAGTCCCTTTCTCATTATTCCGAAAGGCTCCTTGATGTTTACGCCTCGATTTTTGCCACTTCGACATTCGTTTCTTACTCCCTATTTACGTTCCTTGAAAACCCCGGAGGATTCAAACTCGCCCTTGGTGTTTTTATGCCCGATTTTCTCCCTACTTTTTTCCAGAGGAAATGGCTGATGATAACAATAATTCCCGTAGTTTACGGACTTATGAGATATCTCCAGGATATTTACGAAAAAAATGAAGGTGAAAGTCCGGAAAGAGTCCTTTTATCCGACATACCCCTTCTTTTTACGGTTACCCTTTGGGCTTTTCTGGTAATTGTTATCGTATATTTTGTAGGCCCTTAAGAGGATTTTTGCGCATACTGGCCGCTTACCCAGCCGGTTTGTCCGTTATTAAGTTTTATCTCGTACCATCCGGATTGCTCCGAAACAAACGGGTATTTATCTCCGGGTTTAACTTGAGTTATTTCCGTTCCTCCCAAGGAAGGTTCGCTTCTTACTCTTAAAAATCCCGTAGGAGTCTGAAGAATTGTAACCGTTACTGTTGTCGAGGGAGTGGGTGCAGGGCTTGCCGAAGGACTGGCCGACAAAAGGGCGGAAGAGGTTGCGGTGGTAAGGTTTACCCCGAGGTACACGATTGCCTCGAGTTTATAGCCCGGTACCGCCCTTACTCTTACCGTTTTACTCACATAACCGTCTTTGGTTAGTTGAATATCGTGATCCGAAGGCGTAACATTTTGCAAAAGTAATGGGGTATTTCCCGACGGATTGCTGTCAAGACTAACCCGGGCATTATCGGGAAAAGAAACAATAAGAAGTTGCGCGGCAGTCTTATCCTGTATCGGAGAAAGGCTTATTATAGAGCCCTGGGAGGATGCTCCCTGTCCGAAAGTTCTGTCGACAACCGTAAGAACGGAGGGCGTAACTGTTATTTGTTCCTCAAAGGGATCAAAGTTTCCCTGCGTGGGGACAAGTCTTAAAGTATGATTTCCCGAAGAAATCATATCGCTTCCCTGACATCTGCAAAGAGGGGTCTGACCTATCAGTTTTCCGTCAAGATAAACTTTACTTATGGGAGACGACGTTACCTGTAAAGCGCCGGGGGCCGAGTTTTTGTTGATTAAAATAAAAATAACGGCAAAAATTAAAACTGCCAAAAGGACAGGAACGACAATAAAAAGAAGCCTTCTCATTTAAAAATACCCCAATAATATAGCAAGAAACGAACGATTTGACAATCAATTAAATGAGGTTAATAATCCATTCCGCCGGGCATTTGCGGAGTTTCTTTCTTTTCCTCCGGAATATCGGTTACCAATGCTTCCGTTGTCAAAACCATCATGGCAACCGATACGGCATTTTGCACCGCCGAACGCGTTACTTTTGCGGGATCTATAATTCCTGCTTTAATCATTGACCCGTATTCCATTGTCATAACGTTAAATCCGAAATCGTCTTCCTTTGAGGATTCTACTTTTGCCAAAACTGCATTTGAATCCCCTCCCGCATTTTCGACTATTCTTTTGATAGGCTCAGATAATGCTTCCAAAAGTATGGAAATTCCGGTTTTTTCGTCTTCGGTTTTTACTTCCTTTAGAATTTTATCCAAAACTTTTCTGGCCCTAAGAAGCGTGACTCCTCCGCCCGGAACTATTCCTTCCTCAAGTGCTGCTTTAGTTGCCGCAACCGCGTCGTTTACCCTTTCTTTTTTCTCTTTCATTTCGACTTCGGTCGTTGCTCCGACGTTAATTACTGCCACGCCGCCCGAAAGCTTTGCAAGCCTTTCCTGAAGTTTTTCTTTGTCAAAATCCGAAGTCGTTTCGTCCATTGCCCTTTTTATCTGGGCTATTCTTGCTTTTAGAGCTTCGGGGTCTCCTTTTCCTCCTATTATTCTTGTGTTCTCCTTATCGGCCCAAACCTTATCCGCTCTTCCGCATTGTTCGACGGTAACCGTTTCAAATTTCATTCCTTTATCATCGGAAATAACGGTCCCTCCGGTTAAAATAGCAATGTCCTCGAGCATTTCTTTTCTTCTGTCGCCGAATCCCGGAGCTTTTACCGCCAAAGCATTGAAAGTTCCTTTAAGTTTGTTTACAACGAGAGTCGCCAAAGCTTCACCTTCTATTTCATCGGCGATAATTACGAGGTTTCTCGAAACTTTTACCAGGTTTTCCAAAAAAGGCAAAAGCTCCTGCAGGTTTGAGATTTTTTTATCGGTTATAAGAATATATGGATCGTCTACCTCAGCTTCCATTTTTTCCGGATTCGTAACAAGGTATGCCGAAGCATACCCCTTATCAAATTCCATTCCCTCTTTATAATCAACCGAAAGCTCTGTTCCTCTTCCTTCTTCTACCGTAACTACACCGTTTTTCCCCACTTTTTCCATTGCTTCCGCAATTTTTTTACCTATTTCCTCGTTTTGCGCGGAAATTGTTGCTACTTTTGCGACATCCGCTTCTTTAACCGGAACCGCCATTTCTTTAATTTTTTTAACAACTTCTTCTACTCCTTTTTCCATTCCGGCTTTCATTATCATCGGATTTACCTGGGTATTGACCTTATCGAAGCCCTTGTTGATTATCGTCTGGGCCAAAAGGGTAGCTGTCGTTGTACCGTCGCCTGCAACATCCGAAGTTTTCGAGGCTGCTTCTTTAATAAGCTGTGCTCCCATATTTTCAAAAGGGTCCTTTAAATCTATTTCTTTTGCAACGGCCACTCCGTCGTGAACAACCGTAGGAGCTCCCCACTTTTTATCCAAAGCGACGTTTCTTCCCTTGGGGCCAAGGGTTGTAACAACCGCATTTGCCAACTGATCCACTCCCTTTTTAAGGGCTTCTCTTGCATCTTTTGAATATTTAATCTGTTTAGCCATATTCTGAAAATTTCCAAATCCCAATTCCGGGCCGATTTATTCCAATACTGCCAGAATGTCTTTCTGGTCAACTATTGTCCACTCTTCGTTTCCCACTTTTACTTCGTTTCCTCCCCATTTTTTATACATAACCTTCTGTCCGACCCTGATTACCATTTTTACCTGTTCTCCCTTTGGCGTTATATCCCCCGGACCTACAGCCATAACTTCGCCTATCTGGGGTTTTTCTTTTGCGGTTTCGGGCAAAATTATTCCGCTTTCGGTCTTTTCTTGCGCTTCGACCGGTTTTATAAGCACATTATTAAAAAGAGGTTTTATGTTTGCTTTTGCAGTCATAGTCAAAAAATATCACTCGTTGTAAGTGACTGCTTATTTATACAACATACTTGGATTTTTTGTCAATATGCAAATTTGCTGCCAAGACTTGACACTAGAGGTTTTCTTCTATACCATAAATTTAGAACATAATTATGTCCTTACCATCGGGCAAAAAATTGCTGTTATTCGGATTTATTGCAGTCCTGCTTGTTATTATTCCCCTGACTGTTTATCTTGTGCAACAACAGCAGAAAACCCAATCCAGCGCACAAAAGTCTACAACCTTGGGCTTCAATCCGCAGGCAACAACCGTAAACGTGGGAGATCCTGTCAACCTCGACATTATGATGAATCCGGGTTCAAATCAGGTGTCTTTTGTAAAAATGGTAATAAATTACGACCCGACAAAATTGGCTACAGCGGCTGCGGGTCCAGCCGTATGTCCAGCAAAACCCGACGATGCTTTGTGTCCTAATGTAGTAGCCTTTCCGTCGGTGCTTCAAGGTCCGGTATACGGACCGGGAACGGTATCCGTTACCCTTTCAATAGGAGGAAGCCCCCAGAATATAGTACAAACGACCACAAAAATAGGGACTATCGCATTTCAGGCAATTGCCCCGACGGATGCGGCTCCCACACAGGTAACTTTTACGTCTCAGACACAAGTTCTCTCGATTGCTTCGACCGACCAGTTTAACGAAAATGTCCTCTCGACAGTCAGCCCGGCAAATATAACAATCAACCAGGGGGCTACTCCTTCCGCAAGTCCGACGCCTACCCCTACTCCTACACCTACTCCCACACCCACCCCTACTCCTACCCCTACTCCCACACCCACGCCTACCCCCGCGCCTACGGCTACGCCAATTCCAACTGAGAGCCCAACTCCTACTCCCACAGTTAATGGACAGGCTCCAGTTTGCCAAAGCCTTACACTTTCGGGCCCTGCGACGGGAACTGCCCCCTATACATTAACTTTCACCGCAACCGGAACTTCTTCGGCTAATACAATAAATAAAGTAACATTCAACTACGGAGACAGCGCCACACAGGATATTACCTCTACCGGCGGGATAGGCAGCAGTTCTGTAAGCGTTCAGGCTTCCCATACATACAACAGTTCGGGAACCTTTACGGCGACCGCGCAGCTTACGGATAATATTGGCAATGTAAGTGATACTTCCACATGCACGCAGACGATAACAATAAACGCAACTCCCGTTCCTACATTGTTGGCCCAGGCTACGCCTACGCCCGGAAAAACTCTTCCGGCAACAGGACCCAGTGACAAAATAATGGCTGCCGGCATAATAGGAACAATAATCTCGGTAGCAGGAATACTTCTTTTCTTCGCACTCTAATTTTTCGGATTTTCGGATATAAGATTTTCCCGATATTTTTGATTTTGATTTCTTGAAATCCTGAATACTTATTTTCCGGTAATAAGGGGAAGAAGGGCCTCTTGGGGAATATCTATTTTTGAAGTGGTAAACATTCTGTTTTTGCCCTTTTTTTGCGCTTCCAAAAGCTTGTCTTTTCTGGTCCTGTCGCCTCCCGACATTTTTGCCAGAACGTCTTTTCTAAAAGCAGGCACCTCCGACCTTGCAAGAATTTTTCCCCCTACCCTTGCCTGAATTACCTGTTTTATTTGTTTTCTCGGCAAAAGCTCCTTTAATCTTTCCGTCTTTTCCCTTGCAAGAAAATCCGCTTCGTCTTTGTAAACAAGCTCAGATAAAACATCTATTTCCGTTTCGTTTATCGTTATTTCAAGGTTAACAAGATCTGCCTCTTTATAATCCGAAAGTTCGTAGTCGATACTGGCAAAACCCGAAGAAACGGTTTTAATCTCCGAAGAAAGATTCCTTATAAACATACTGTAGGGCATTTCGTATTTTAAAACCGCGTTGTCTTTGTAGTATGTCATGTCCAAAAGGGAACCTTTTTTTCTCTGGGCAACGGTCAAAACCGGCCCAACGTATGCGGAGGGAGTAAATATCGTAAGGAACATATAAGGCTCGTACATTCCCCCGTCTTCCCTTTTTTCGTAAAGTACGTGGGGCATGGTAAGAATGGGCTCTATATTTTCTTCCTGTTTTAATCTTTCTTTAAAGATTTCCGCGTGTAAAAGACCGAGAAAGCCGATCCGAAACCCGCTTCCTAAAAATATCGAATACTCGTTTGCGATACTTAAAGAAGCGTCGTTTAATGCCAGTTTATTTATTGCCTCCTTTAGTTTTACCAGGTCGTTCGTGCTCCTCGGATATACCCCGAAAAACACCATGGGTTTTGGAGTCTCGTATCCCTCCAAAGCTTCTATATTTGCGGTTTGTGATTTGAAATTTGAAATTTCCGTTATGGTGTCTCCTACCCTTACTTTCCTTATGTCTTTTATGCCGGTAATCACATAGCCTATTTCTCCCGCCTGCAATGCGTCTTTCGGGACTAAGAAAGGGGAAAAGGTTCCGATTTCCGAAGCCTCTGTTTTTACCCCGTTTTGCAGAAATTCTATTTTCCCGTGTCTTTCGATTTGCCCGTCCACTATTCTTACAAAAGCAACAACTCCCCGGTGCTCGTCGTATTCGGCGTCAAAAATGAGGGCTCTTAACGGAAAATGCAAATTACCTTTTGGAGAAGGAAGTTTTTCTATAATTGCAGGAAGGAGCCTATCGACGTTTTCTCCGGTTTTTGCCGAAATATAATAAATTTCTTCTTCTTTGAACCCGAACATTTCGCAGATTTCTTTTGCAGTTTCTTCTGTTCTTGCCGTTGGTAAATCTATTTTATTAATCACAGGAATTACACAAAGACCCTGTTTTTGCGCGACCCTGAAATGCGCCACCGTCTGTGCCTGTATGCCCTGTGTAGCGTCCACAAGAAGCAAAGCTCCTTCGCATGCCGCAAGGGTTCTTGAAACTTCATAGGAAAAATCAATATGTCCGGGTGTATCTATCAGGTTTAAGATGTACTTTGATTTTGGATTTCCATACGCATATTCCATTCTCACCGGGGCTAACTTAATGGTTATTCCCCTCTCTCTCGAAATAGGATTCTGATCCAAAAACTGCTCTTTTAATTTATCTTTTGAAACGGTATTCGTTAATTCTAAAAGTCTGTCGGCAAGGGTGGATTTACCGTGATCTATGTGCGCAATTATTGCGAAATTTCTTATAAATTTTTGTTCCATAGCCTTAGGGGGAATTATACCAGATTAAGGGTTGAAGGGTTTTCCGTCTATTATCTCTTCGCTTCCCATAAGAATCTGTCTCCAGTCCCCCAGTTTTTTGAACATCAGTATAAAAGTTTTTGCTTCTTCGACGTTAAAAAACCACGTGAGAAAAAGATAAAGCAAAAGCCCTGCAGAACTGGATATTCCCGTAAGCAAAATGAGATTTACTGTTTTCGTCGTGTCAAAAACCAGCTGGTCCAAAAGCTTTATGGGAATATACAGGGCAAAACCCGTAAATACGGTCGCTATGGTTATTTTTGAAAGTGATATAAGAAGAGGTTTTTTGTCAAAACCTCCGACCTTTCTGTCCAAAAACAAAAACAGGATAATAATATTTAAAATACTGCCTATGGAATAGGCAACGGCGATACTTTCTATTCCGTAATGATAAATAAAAATAAAAAGAGCGCCAATCAAAAGCATAAGTCCTGTCGTCAGAGCTCCGACGGTAAGTGGTGTTTTCGTATCGTGAAGGGCGTAAAAACCCCTTGACACAAGATAGACAAGAGCCTGGGCGAAAATGGAGATGCTGAAAAACGCGAGAGTCCTTCCGGTTAAAACGGTAGCTGCCCAGTCGAATTGCGAAGCCCCGTATATGAGCCTTACTACGGGGATCCTTAATACCAAAAGAAGAGCCGAAATAGGAAGAACAAGGTAAAGCATCTGGTTAAAGCTTGTTATAAAAGTTGTTTTAAAATCGGAAAGTTTTTCCCTTTCCTTGGAGAGAACCGGAAAGGATGCTTGAGCTATTGCCTGGCCAAAAAGTGCTACGGGGGCAAAAGCAAGTGTCTGGGCGTAATCGAAAATTACATAATTTCTGCCGGGATTGGGAAGAAAAGAAACCAGAGTTACGGTTATAAGGGTACCTACCTGAAAAATTGCGATAGAAATAGTTCTTGGCCACATGAGCTTTAATACCTCCATAACTCCTCCTGTTTTTAAGGAAAATGTAGGCTTAAAAGAAAAACCAACGTTTTTCATAAGAGGCAGTTGGACAATCACGAATATGAATGCTCCGATAACGACTCCCCAGGCTGCGGAAAAGATTCCGACAAAAGGAGAAAGAATAACAATCCCGATAATTATTCCGAGGTTAAACATAGCTGCCGCTATTCCGGGAATAAAAAAATGGTTATAAGACTGGAGAATCGCGGAAAGAAAACTTCCTAAAATAAAAAGAATTTCTCCGAATATTATTACTCTTGTAAGATTCGCCATAAGCTCTATTTGCTTTGCGGAAAATCCCGGGGCAAGCATTTTTGAAAAGTCGTTTGCGAATATGAAAAGCACCAGGGAAAATGCGGTAAAAATTGCAAGGGCCACCAAAAGTAAGGTTGACCCCAGCTTATGGGCTTCCTCATTTTTACCTTTACCCAGATACTCGGAAAAAACGGGAATAAAAGCCGAGGAGAGGGCTCCCGCTATTATAATCTGAAAAAGGAAATCGGGCATCCTTGTCGAAGCAAGATAGACCCCTAGGGTATTTGACGCTCCGAATATTCCCACAAGAAGCCTTTGTCTGACAAGTCCCAAAACCTGGGAAAAAATAATTGTCGCCATTATGACAAAAGCGGCCGAAATTATGTTATTTTGTTGTCGAAGTAGCAGACCAAGACTTCTCTTTAAAAAATCCCTAGGCATAAATCTGTTGTGTTTATAAGTATAACATGATAAAATATGCCCATGCCAGTAATAAAATCGGCTAAGAAAAAGTTAAGGAAAGACAGGAAAAGAGAAGCGGCCAACAAAGCCGCTAAAATTCTTTTTAGGAAGACTTTAAAACTCGCCGAAAAATCTCCGACCGAAGCAAACATAAAAAAAGCCGTAAAAATGATAGATAAAACCGCGAAGAACAGACTAATCCACGAAAATAAAGCAAACAGGCTAAAATCAAAACTAGCAAAACTTTTAAAAGGTAAAAAAACGGTCGTAAAAACACCGGCAAAAACGTCTAAAACGGCCCCGAAAAAACCTAAAGCAAAAAAGTAAATTTTCCCCTCGAAATCTTTGACAAAGTATCAAAAAAACCCTAGACTAAACTTATGCTGCAAAAAAGGCCGGACTCCATAAATCTTCTTAAAAGAGAAACTCCTTTTGTAGACAGATTCGTGGGTTGGGCGCTGACAATAGGCAGACTTTTGGTAATAATAACAGAGGTCGTAGCCCTGAGTGCTTTTATTTACCGTTTTTCCCTCGACAGAAAACTTATAGACCTTCATTCAAAAATAACCCAGGAACAGGCAATAGTGAATTATCTTAAAAACAACGAGGCGCAGTATAGAAATTTGCAGGGACGGCTTACTCTTATATCAACCAATTCCAGCCTTGCATCTCAAAGACTGAAGATTATTAACGATATCGTTACCCTTACGCCCAAAGGGATAGCATTTAATAGCCTTAACCTTTTTGAAGACAGAATAACAATAGACGCTAATGTAAATTCCATTTCTACCCTCTCCGATTTTGTAGATGCCTTAAAAAATTATCCGGCAATAGACACAATAAGCATAGACAAAATAGAAAATAAGCCTTCAAGCGCCATGATAAGTATAAATATAACAGCCGATCTTAAACCGGCTTATGTATATGCAAGTACGGGGCAGTAACGTTTTTAAAGACATTCAAAAAAATAAATATCTGGAAATGCTTCCGGATTTTAAAGAAGAAAGAACACAGAAGTTTACGACTTTGGTCCTTACAATTGCCGCATTGTCTTTTTTCGGACTATTTGCGATCAGCCCCACGATATCGACAATCGCTAATTTAAACAAACAACTCTCCGACGATATGTACGTGGACCAGCAGCTACAGACAAAAATTAACAATCTTTATACCCTCCAACAGAAATATGCACAGATTACCCCCGATTTATCCTACGTTTATAACGCCGTGCCAAAAACTCCGGAATCCGCAATTTTAGTAGCGCAAATCCAGGCAGTGGCACAAAATTCTGGAGTCAGTTTGAACGGGCTCCAGACTTTTGAAGCACAAGTCCCCGACCCTTCCATAACGGCAAAAGACAGTTATTCTTATACGTTCAGCCTTTCAGCCGGCGGCTCTTACGAAAATATCAACAAATTTACACAGGGGCTTTTGAGTATGCAAAGAATTATTTCTTTAAATACCGTCTCTATTGCCAAAAATACATCCTCGGGAGGTCCGGCCATGATTGTAAATATTAAAGGAACAGCTTATTATAAACAATAAATATGAAACAAAAGGATATCTTGATAATAATTGTCCCCTCTTTCCTTCTGATAATAGCCTGGATAGCTTTCAGTATTTATCATAGCTCTGTTTCATCTACCATACCCCCGTTATTGAATCTTCAGATCGCGCCAATCAACCCTAATTTTGATACTGCTACTATATCCCAGCTTAAACAAAGAACCCAAGTGAATCCGATTTACGAGCTACAAACCGCCCAGAGCCCTTCCCCTACCCCATTTGTCTCGGCACCGCCCGCTTCTTCGCAATCCGCTCTTCCATTGGGCGCACCGGCGAATAGCCCTCAAAGCTCTGCCGGTGGAACGTTAGTGCCATGAATAAATCTATTTGGAATAAAAGAATACCTACTCTTTTGGGGGTATTCTTAATTGTTGTGGGAATAGGAGTCACCTCCTTTTTGGTAGAAAAAGGAGTAATTGTAGTGGGCAATGCTTCACCTTCTTCAAGCCCGCAAAACGTAAGAATAACAAATATCACGGACTCCTCTTTTACCGTTTCTTATTCAACCGATGCTAGCGTAATAGGCTCTTTAAATTACGGGAGCACGTCAACGCTTGGGCAAACCGCCCTTGACGACCGGGACCAACAGACAGGCACTCTTTCAAATTACAGCATACACAGCATTACCGTGAGAAATTTAAGTCCCCAAACAAAATACTATTTTTCGATAACAAGCGGTCAAAATACTTTTCTGAATAACGGCCTTCCTTTCCAGGTCGTTACCGGAACGCCTATTTCTTCTCCTCCTTCAGCCCAAAAACCGATAATAGGAAAAGTTATAATGCCAAACGGAAACCCTCCTTCGCAAGCTATAGTATATATAACCGCGGATAATGCACAAGTCATCTCGTCCCTTATAAAACCGGACGGAACTTATCTGATACCCTTAAATTCGGTAAGGACATCTGACCTTTCTTCATATCTGGATTTTTCCAATATTTCAACACTTAAAATGCTTGTTTACGGAGACGGCCTTACATCGAATGTAACACTATCCATTAACCAGATAAATCCCGTGCCGACCGTAACCCTGTCAAACGATTATGATTTTTCAAGCAGCCAGGGCCCCCTTTCCAGCCCACCGCCTTCGGCTTCGGGCTCTTCAACTTTTCAAAGCAACCAGGAAAGTTTTCCGACTCCCAAACCCGCCGTTTCATACGGTGTTCCCAAAATAATAACACCCAAAACAAATGAAGGATTTTCCGACGAGCAGCCTCTTTTCGAAGGGACAGGCCAGCCAAACCAGACCGTAAAAATAGAGATTCACTCAAGCGATGTAATAACCGCGCAGGTTACAACAGACGGAAACGGCTATTGGTCTTTCAGGCCGCAGACTCCGCTTTCTCCCGGAAACCATACGATAACTATAACTACCGTAGATGCAAACGGGATACTAAGAACTGTAACCCAAAATTTTGTGGTCTACGCTTCCGGAAGCCAGGTTAATCCCGTTAATAATCCTCCTACATCTACTCCTACCGCAACGCCTATGCCCACATCAACGCCTACTCCCGTTCCTACCCAAAGCCCGACGCCTTCGCCTACCCAAAGCCCGACGCCCGTTCCTACGGTAGAACCCACCCTATCTCCCGCTCCGACGGCGACTCCAAGCGCTACGTCTACGCCGGCTCCCGTTGTTACGCCGACTCCGGTGCCAAGCCCTTCGGCCCCGGCCCTGGCTCCCGGAGGTAAATCACCGGGACCCGACGGCACTATTTTGGGACTGGGACTCTTAGGAGGAGTAATTACCATTATCGGAGCCGCACTTTTGTTTGCCTTGTAAAATCTTTAAATAACCCAAATATTCAAGAAGTTAATCATTACAACGCCCCAAAGATTAACAATAATACTTAACAAAATAAGAACAATCCCTATTTTTTGCAGCTTTTCTTTCTCGAAGGCGCTTGCCACAAGAAAGAGCATAAAGGGAAGGTAATCCAAAGAATTTCTGTACCCAAATTGAGTAAAGTCATTGCCTCCATGCAAAAGTCCAGGCAAAGACATAATTAAAACAGTAACCAAAGAGGTTACCGCAAGTCTTTTTTTGTAATCTGCGAAGGGAATAATTAAAAATGCAGGCGTGACAAACCAAAGGGCCATAACAAAAATAGACGGAATAACATATGGAGGAGTTGGAATAAATTTGGGCAAGGCGGTAAAAATTTCATTTAGATGTACCGGAATATATCTTATACTGAAATAACCGAATTTATACCAAGGCTCATTAAATTCAGCTGCTCTATAAAGCAAAAAATAACCTGCGTCGTAAAAGACCCCGAATCTTAAAAAGTTATAAATTGCCTCGAATAATAAAGCAGGCAAAAATCCCAATCCGAATAAAAAACAATTTTTAAGATTTAACCTTATTCTATTTTTATTTAAGATTATAAAATCCTCAAAAGAATATAAGAGGACAAAAACCAAGGCCAGGATTGTAGGCAATCTTGAAGTGTAGGCCAGTCCAATAAAAAATCCCACAAAAAACAGTCTCTTTTTAGTCAATAGTTCTAAAAGCGAAAGCCAAATAAAAAGCATTCCCGCTATCTGGCCTATATACCAAGCGGAACCCACCGAGGCGTGGAACCATTCCATAGTACCGAAAGCATAAAGAGCGGTCATAAAAAAAGCTGTCTTTCTCTTAAATAATTTCTTAATAACAAAATATGAAGCGGTCACACTTAAAGCACCCAAAATGGCGGATAGTAAAGGCTGGGAAAAGGAAGACCCGAAAATAAAGACGAACGGCATCAGAAGTATTGCCGGCATTGGTGGGTATACGACAAAATAGTGTCCGCCAAACAGCACCAATTCATTAAGCCAAGCTGGGTGTTGGCTGACATATAAATCTCCCCTGAGGAACGCTTGAGAAAGAAGTACATAATAATTGTAATAGGCTCCTTTTCCATTTCCTGACAGTGCGTATACCAAAAGAGTTCCCAAAAAAAGGGGCAAAGAGTTTTTATTGCTTTTTAAAAAACTCTCCAATTTTTTCATTTTTAGTTTATTTCCAACTCGGGAGCCAGAAGAAGGAATCATACCAGCTGGTACAATTAGGTCCCGGAATCTGACATTTGGGAACAGGTATTGCCGTCCATAAAGGAAGAAAGTAAATAAACAAAGCAACAAGAGTAAAAAGATAAACCGCCACTACAATTCTGCCCGAAGAGGAAGCAAATAATTTATTTAGAACATACCCCGTAGCAATCGCCAAAAAAGGAACTGCAGGAAGGTAATGATAATAAAACATGATTCTTGGAGAGGCCGCCCACGGGACAAAAAAAGCAAGATAAGAAAAAATAACTATTCCCTGATTTAAATTTCTTTCCTTAATGTAATCAAATAAAAGAAAAATCATGGCAGCTAACCCGAACCACATAAAAAGAGGGTTTCCGAGGTTGTATATATTGGCAATCGTACTTCCTGAATAATTTACATAAATCCATACAGGTCTTAAATCAAAAACCCATTGCACCGGTACGGACTGGTACGGATGTGTTGCCTTTAAATCGGTGTGATACCAATACATCTGCTCCTGAAGTCCTATAAAAGTATTTACGTTAAAAGGCGACGGCTGTTCCCCGGGAGGAGTATGGTGTCCTGTAAAAAACGGGAGATAAACAAGAAGATAGATAATAAAGGGAATAAGGATAAAATAAATAGGCGAAATAATTATTTTTTTAAGAGCCTCTTTTTGTTTTATTTTTTTCCTCTTTAGCAAAAGCGAAAGCTCTGCAAGAAAAATAATTCCCAATATGCCTACGGCAAATAACCCCGTCCACTTGGAGGCAACCGACAAACCCAAGGAAACTGCCATAAGAAAATTCTTCTTGTTAAGAAAGAAAAGAAAAGCAAGCATCGCAAAGAACAGGAAATACATATCGTTCATCCCTATTCTTGACATTACAAGCAAAAGCCCGTCGCAAGAGGCCGCAAAAGATGCAAAAAGCGCTATTGTCCTGCTTTTAAAAAGCTTGTAGGCAATTAGATAAATAAGAACTATTACTCCGAACCCGAAAAGGGCAGAAAAAAATCTCCACGCAAAACTGTTATTACCAAAAGCGGCAATTGCCAAAACCATGAACTCTTTTGCCAAAGGAGGATGCGTCCATTCATAGGCAACGCCGGCCGGAGGAGTATTCCACCACTCCCATGCAGCCGGATTACCCATAAACATTTGCCCCGCCGTCCAAGCATGATAAACCTCGTCGAAAATATAATTTTTGGGGACATCGAGCCTGAAAAATCTCGTAAATAAGGCGAAGAAAAAAATGAGAAACTCGGGCAGATATTTTCTGTTTAAATATTTTTTTATCATGCAAAAAATAATTATACTACTTTTCAGGCTTTAAAAAAGCAGTCCTCATATACAATATAAATATAAAAGCGAAAAGAAAAAGAAGAACCAGTGCGAATAAGTTTGCAAAATTCAGCGAGATTAAGAAAAGAAAATTATTTGCCGACAACGGATTTTGATAAACAAAATTATAGTAATAATAAGAATAAAAAAGGTCAAAAAAATTAATAACAGAAACCGCTACATAGGAAAATAGAAGAAATTTTGACCTGAATAGAAAAGCGGAAATAATTAGAAGTGAAAAAAGAGGAAAAAGATGCCTTTCATGAATTCTTGTCAAAAATAAAAAAAACGCAAAAGTAGAAACCGCCGCTGCGAAATAATCAAGCTCAAAACGTCCCTTAATTTTTACGTATGGGATAAGGGTAATTCCCAAAATTAAAAAGAAAATTATATATCCTAAAAAATGATAAGAAATTCCCCAAAAAAGGCCCGAATCCGGTTTCCACCAGCCAACGGCAAGACTCCAAAAGTTATAAGCATTTAAAGATGTATACGGGTAAACACTTAATGAATTTAAAAGATGTCCGAAGATTCCAAAAAGCGGATCTTTAATAAAAAAGGGTACCGTAACAAGGAAAAAAATTAAGACGGCAAAAATTGCCGCCAAAATAATTTCTCTTAATGAAAAGTTTTTTAAAAGCCGTACTCCGGTAACAGGCATGGCAGCCACATTTAAAGGTTTTACCAAAAGAGATAAGGCGGAACCGATAGACCATGCAGCTGCTTTTTTCCTTTCATTCAAAAAGTAAATTGCCGATATAAAGAAGAAGGTTGGAATAGAATCAGTTTGACCCCAAACGGAACTGTTAAAAATTACGGCGGGATTTACGAGGTACAAAAGCCCTGCCAAAAAACCCCATTTTGAATTATGGTTTTTTAAAATCTTGTAAATAAGATAGGCGGTTAAAAAATCAAAGCTGTTGCTTATGAGTCTTATATAAAGATCAAATGCTTGAGAAAATATTGCCTGACTGTTAAATATAAATACAAATATTTTTGTGAATATAAAAAGCAGGAGATAAAAAAACGGAAGATAGTCGGCAAGCATTCCCGGCAAATAAAAATCTAAGGGGCCCGTCTGATTAATTCTTGAAGCCCATGCTTGCCAATCTCCCATGTCTATTTTAAAACTCGGAAAAGTAAACAGGAATAATCTTAAGCCCACAATTAAAAAAAGGAGAATTTTTAAGAACAAAGGTTCCTGGAAAAATCCAATAATTTTTTTCATTTTCACAATTATTTGGCAGGAGGCACAGAGCAATTTCCGGTTGAGATTTCACAAGATATGTATTTTTGTATTTGCGAATAATTTCCGTTTCCCAAAACCGGTAAAAGAGCCGAAGTATATCCGTAATCCGAAAGGACAGAGCTCTCATTTAAAAGTCCGTTACGGTTTGTTGCCGGATCACCCGTATCTATAACGGCACTTTGTATTTTTGCATTTTTCATTTCCTCTGCAAGTCTTATAAAGTCGTCGTACTCATTTTGACTTATATCGGTATCTATGCTTGATTTAAGTGTGTCGTAAAGACTTATTATCTTTGAAGGATTGAGGAGGGTTTGCGGGGAAAGAATTTTATCTTTAAACGCTTTTATTACTTTTTCCTGTCTCTTGCTTCTTGCGAAATCGCTTCCCTCAACACCGGTGGCGTGTCTCGACCTTACAAATTCAAGCGCAGTTTCTCCGTCCATATGTTGGGGACCTTTATTAAAATGCAGGTGTTTATATCTACACGGGAAGTCTTTAACGAGCTGGTCCTGGGAATCATTAGACATCGCCTGTATTTCCGCTTGGGTATGGCCACAGCTTGCGTTTTCCATTCCGTCTATCGGGTATTGGTAATCGTCAAAAGTATTATCCACATTTATGTCCAGTCCTCCGACAAGATTTACTGCCTTAACAAATCCCGAAAAATCTATCCTCACCCCGTAGTCTATTTCCTGTCCGGTAATTTTCCCTACAGCCGCCTCCGCCATCAAAAGCCCAAGACCCGGTTTTTTTGCCTGGCCTATCGCATATGCCGCATTTATTTTCTGATCTATATCGGGAAACCACATGTCTCTCGGGATAGAAATAAGCGTCACCTTGTCTTTTTTCTGATCAATGTTTGCAAGTATGATAGTATCCGTAAGATTCGGCCCGTCGTGATTTCCTCCACCTATTCCCAAAAGAAGAACATTAATCTGGCTTTGGCCGTTTTGCTTTAATGCTACTCCCCTGTTAAAAAGAAGTTGGAAAAGAAAAGAAAAAGCTCCCGGAGCCGCGGTCACGGCCCTTGCAATTAAAAAAATGAATAGTATTCCAAGTATTAATGGGATTATTTTCTTACGCATTTTCCGATATCCTTATAAATTCAAGGGGATCAAGACTTGCACTTCCTACCAACACTCCCCCTAAGTTCGATGAGGATGTGAAGTTTTTAACATTTAACGAATCTATGCTTCCTCCGTAAAGTACCTTAATGTTTTCTTTTTTCTCTTTAATAGAACGCGCTACCATTTCTGCATTTTCGGGAGTATCCGGAGTGCCGCTTCCAATCGCAAAAACAGGTTCATAGGCAACAATTGAGACCTCATCGGGGATTGGGTTGTTTTCGTTCTGGACGCAGAAAATAGGAATCACTCCTTTGCTCCAAGACTGCTGTACTTTGGTTTTTAGCATTTCGTCATCCTCTTTAAAATACTGTCTTCTTTCGGAGTGTCCTATTATTACGTACTCGCAGTAATCTTTTAACTGTTTGGCGTTAATTTCTCCCGTATAAGCTCCTTCGGGAAAAGGGGAAACGTTCTGGGCCCCTAACTTAAAAGGCAAATTATTGGTTTTTATAAATGACGAAAAATCCGCAAGAAGCTGGAAGGGAGGGCAAATTATGACTTCTTTTTTTGTAAAATCTATTTTTGAATTATTGGTCCTTAAACTATATAACCACTCCTGGGCTTCTTGTTGATTCTTGTAAGACTTGAGGTTTGCTACTATAAAAACCTTATCCATGCTTGAGTCACGTATAGTGTGATGGTATCATTATACGGTATGAAACAAGACTTTCTCAAGGACTTAAACCCTCAGCAGCAAGAAGCGGTAATAAACTCGCAAGGGCCTATGATTATCCTGGCGGGCGCAGGTTCGGGAAAAACAAGAGTACTTACTTATAAGGTGGTTTATCTGATAGCGGAAAAATCCGTAGACCCGGAAAATATTTTAATGGTCACTTTTACCAACAAAGCAGCCAACGAAATGAAAGAAAGAATACAAAAGTTCTTTAATAAATTCGGCCTTCCTTTAAACTCAAAGCCCACGGTTTCAACTTTCCATTCCCTCTGTGCAAAAATATTAAGGATAGAAGGAAACAGCATGGAAATAGGCAGGAGTTTTGTAATTTACGACAGCCAGGACCAAAAGGATGCAATTAAAGAAGCCTTTCAAAGATTGGGGCTGTCGGCAAAAGAATATAAACCCTCATCTGTTTTGACTACTATTTCGGAAGCTAAAAACGAACTTATAGGCCCGTCTGAATATCCAAACTATGCAAGAGGCCATTTTCAGCAAACGGTAGCAAGCGTCTACGGAGTTTACCAAAAAATACTTAAGGAGAATAATGCTCTGGATTTTGACGACCTCATTTTAAAAACCGTTTCAATGTTTGAACAAAATCCGGCGATACTTTCAAAATACCAGAATAAATTCCAATATATAATGGTTGACGAATATCAGGATACAAATCATGCACAATATAAATTGACCAGGCTTCTTGCTCAAAATGCTAAAAATATCTGCGTTGTCGGAGACTTCTCCCAGAGTATTTACAGCTTCAGGGGAGCGGATTTTCAAAATCTTTCAAAGTTTGAAGAAGATTTTAAAGGAACGAAAACTTTTTCTCTTTCGCAGAATTACCGTTCGACACAAAAAATTCTTGACGCGGCATCCTCGATAATAGCAAAAAATACGGGCCACCCGGTATTAAAGCTTTGGACCCAAAATTCGGGCGGAGAAAACATAGAATTATTCGAGGCAATAAACGAACAAAAAGAGGCAGAATTTATAATACAACAGGTATCGAGTCTGCGTTACCAGAATCCTGACCTAAAATTCAGTGATTTTGCGGTACTTTATAGGACTAATGCACAGTCAAGAAGCGTAGAAGAAGTTTTTCTTCATTTCGGACTGCCATATCTTTTGATAGGGGGAACAAGATTTTATGAAAGGAAAGAGATAAAAGATATACTTGCCATGGTAAGGGTCCTGGCAAATCCCAAAGATAAGATTTCTCTAAAAAGAATTGAAAAGTTGGGCAAAGGGAGATTTAATAAATTCTCCCAAGCACAGAAATATTTTACCTCTGAAGTTATTACAAAAGAAAAAACCATAGATATTCTGGATAAAATTGTAAAAGAAAGCGAATATCTGTCTCTCTTTGACGAGAAAGATGAAGACGATCTTCAGAGACTTGAAAACATAAAAGAACTCCGTTCGGTAGCCATAGAATTTCCGCAGATAGATAATTTTCTGGAAAATGTTGCTCTTGTGGAACAGGAATATATGCCCGACCATCCCGATGACTCGGATGATAAAAAAAATGCAGTCAATCTTATGACTCTTCACGCGGCAAAAGGTTTGGAGTTTCCTGTGGTTTTTATGGTCGGAATGGAAGAAGGCCTTTTTCCACATTCCAGAAGCCTTATGGATAAAAATGAGCTTGAGGAAGAAAGAAGACTATGTTATGTAGGAATGACGAGGGCAAGAAAAAAACTCTTCTTAACATACGCAAGGAAAAGACTGTTTTTCGGACAAAAAACAACAAACGTTGTCTCCCGCTTTGTCCTTGAGCTTCCCCAAGAGATTATTTCAAACGACCTTCGTTTTGTGGATAATAATAGTGACGGCCCGGATTTCTTATGACAAATAATTTATACAAGACCAACCATCCGCTTCAAAGTGAAGAATGGGCAAATTTCAGGGGAAAAACAGGAATTAAAGTAATAAGAGAAAAAGGTTTGTTTATAACAATCCATCCCGTGCCCCATACAAAATTTAATATCGGCTATCTCCCGAAAGGCCCTATGCCAACAAAACAGATGGCCGTAGAACTTAAAGAATTAGGGAAAAAAGAAAATTGCATATTTATACAGCTTGAGCCAAACGTACAAAGAACCGAAGAGCTACACATAAAAGTTATGAGCCTTAATCTGGTCCCTTCCGCCCATCCCCTTTTTACCAGATATACCTTTTTACTGGATTTAACAAAAACCGAAGATGAATTGTTAAAAAGCATGAACCAGAAAACCAGATATAACATAAAGGTTGCCCAAAAACACCAGGTTAGTATAGAAGAAGAATTTTCCGACAAAGCTTTTGAAAAATATCTGGAGCTAACCTGGGAAACAACAAAAAGGCAGGGCTTTTATGCCCATACCAAAAAATATCACAGGTTGATGTGGGAAACATTAAAAATTCAAAATTCAGAAATCAAAAATCAAAATTTCGATAAGGAAAGACTGACCGCACACTTGTTTACCGCTAAATACAAAGGGGAAATCCTGGTTACCTGGATCCTTTTTGTTTACAAAGATACACTTTATTATCCGTATGGGGCTTCAAGCTCTAATCATCGTGAAGTCATGGCCTCAAACCTTATGATGTGGGAAGCGATTAAATACGGCAAGAAACTGGGGTTAAAAAAATTTGATATGTGGGGATCAATGGGACCCAACCCGGATACAAAAGATCCCTGGTACGGATTTCATCGGTTTAAACAGGGATACGGCGGTGAACTGACGGAATTTCTGGGGAGCTACGATCTTGTGATAAATAAAAATGTTTATTTGTTATATAAACTGGCAAATAAGCTGCGATGGCTGGCTCTACGAGCTAAATAATATAAACTCTTATTCCGCTTTTTTTATCATATTTATATAACTTAAGATTTATTTCGTAACGGTAACTTATAATCTTTGCGCCCTTTTTAAGTTTTTTAAATTCAGGTACAAGTTTTTCCAAAGTCTTTGGAACAAGATACACAAAAACAGCATCGGCATTAGAAAAATCTTCGTTAAAAAGGTTTCCTCTTTTTATTCTTACGTTTTTTGATAAACCGTTAACTCTTATGAGTAGTCTTGCAAAGACGTATCTTAGAGGGTCAATTTCTATTCCGAAGCCCTTCGCCCCGAATTCTTTTGAAGCAATAGACAAAGCCGTTCCTTCTCCGCACCCTAAATCATAAACAATGTCTCCCTTTTTTATACCCGCGAATTTACACATTTTCCTTGCGGTTTTTTTGGAGGTTCTCCACCATGGAGCCCAGGGACTGTCGGGCGGCCAGACCATAGAAAGAAGAAAAAGCAAAAAAATAATAGCAAGTAAGGTATAAAGATAAAATATCATTTCACTATATAAATTACCTTACCTATAATATCATTAATCTTGACGGAACCGAAACTCCTGCTGTCTAAACTGTCCTTTTTATTATCTCCTTCAACAAAATATTCCCCGTTTTTTTCTTTTACAACTCTTTTTATAAATATTTCCTGTTTTTTTTTAAAAGCTACAATATCTCCCGTTTTGGGTTTTTTAAAAAAATAAGGGATAAAACTTACAACAACTTCGTTTCCGTTATTAATCAGTGGTTCCATCGAATGCCCGAGGATTTTAAATTTTCTTAAAAGAAGCATTATTTGTAGAGAACAATTTCTCCGCCTGTAGGGTATACCGATTTCACTCTTACAGGTTCTACTCCCTTTGTTTTGAAAAAAATTTCAGCTATTTCCTGCACTCCCGAAAGCGCACCCTGGGCTGCCTCCATATCTATTCCCTGTCTTGCTTTGGCCGAAAATTTAAGGGTATTAACAAACAATTCGCTAAGATTGGGAAATTCTTTAAAATGTTCTTCCTTGAAGTAGTCGTTTCTGAGAGTTTCGAGTTCGTCTTCCAGAATATTTGAATGCTCCTCTTTTACATGAGTAATTCTTGCTACGTCGTGCTCCGCTTTTGTTTCACCCTCTCTTTTCAAATCCTCTAAAAGCTGGGTCATTCTTATGACTGTGAATGCCGCAACCTGAGCGGCGTGAGGGTCATAAATCCCGCAGGGAATATCGCAGTGCGCGTACGCAAACCCGGAAGGAATTAATTTAACAATTCTTTTTAGCATGAAAATATTTTATTTTTAAAAAATGAAAGGTATGTAAGAATTATATAATAAACAGGAAAATTATTTAAGCCTTTTTGCCCACTCTGCCAGGGCATTAAGAAAAGGTAGAATTTTTGCTTTGGTCTCTTCATCCGTCAGGTTTCCTTCTTTATCGAATTTTCCACTCGCGTTTGGAACCATAAATTCGGGTTTATTCAAAACATGTATATTTAAGAAAACAAAAATCTGCCTTAAATGATATTGTGCTTTTGAGCCTGCTGTCGTACCTGTAGATTCGCTCATAATTGCGGCAGCCTTATCCTCAAAAGAATTGTCTCCATAAGGCCTCGACGCCCAGTCAATTGCATTTTTTATAAACCCGGGAACCGAATAATTATATTCGGGAATGGAAAAAAGGAGGGCATCGGCATTTTTAATCTTATCCTTAAATTCTTTTACGTTTTGGGGAATCTCTATGTCCGGGTTATACGGAGGAAAATTATAGTCTTCCCAAATTTCAAAATCTATATTTTCGGGAGCCAGTTTTTTCGCTTCCAAAAGAAGTCCTTTACTGAATGAGCCTCTTCTTAAACTTCCTCCTATTCCTAAAATCCTAACCTTATCCATACTTGACAAAGTATAGTAACAATGCTAGACTTTGTCAAGTAGTTACAGAAAGTAAAGTATGGACGCAGATCTTTTGGAGGTTTCAAAAGTTGCAAAAATTATAGGCAGCAAATGGACGATTCTAATCCTTAATTCTCTTTTGGGCGGAACCAAACGGTTTGGGGAGCTGGAAAGAAGCGTAGGAGACATTAACCCGAAAACGCTTTCAAAAAGACTTCAGCAGCTGGAGAAAGAAGGATATATACAAAAAAAAGTGTATGCTTCGGTCCCCCCCAAAGTTGAATATTCGCTTACCCCAAAAGGACATATCTTTAAGCAGGTAATAAAATCCGTAAGGACTTGCGGTGAAAAAATATAACTTGAAATAAAAATCCCTCTTAATTAAAATATAAAAGTTAATGGGCTTTGTTGAAACTTTACCCCCGGTTTCAAGGCGAGGATTTTTAAAACTTCTTTCCGCCGGCCTTGCGGGAACAGCCTCTTTTTCTCCCGAAGGAGTCAATATGCAAAATAAATTTTCAAGGGTTTTTGACGTATTCCTTGACCAGCCGGATGAGTGGAAAGAAGCTGAGCTAAGCAATGAAGCGTTTGTAGAGAGAAACGGAGAAAAACTGAAAAATATGGATATAAGCTTTTCCTTCTCCCCGGAACAGCTTTACGGGTTATCGGCTTCCAATTATAAAACCGAAGAAGGAAAAAGGCTCACGGAAAAATCAGTCGAAGCATTAAAGTTTATACATAAAGAATTGGGAGCGGACGAAGTACGGCTCGGGGTAAGATGGGATAACGCCGTAGACGAAAATGGAAATTTTGATTTCGGCTTTTACAAACCTTATTTCGATTACTGTATCCAAAACGGTTTAAATATTTGCCTCAATATCGGCATAAAAGTTTTCCGCTGGCCCGAAGACCACGTTCCCCCGATGTATAAAGATATCATGCCTGCGGATAAGTCGGTAATCGGAATGGAAAGTCCCCTATCGGCTGCCTACTTAAAATTTGCCGACTCCATGATGCATCATCTAATAAGTTCTTATTCAAAAAGAGAACTGGAAACCATAACAAAAATCCAACCCGAAAACGAAGCATTCCACAGCTTCGGTCAACACGGTTGGACAATGGGCAATGATTATCTGACAACACTTGTGGAGCATATAGATAAATTTTTACCCGGAAGAAAAATTCTCTTTAATTCATCCGAATATACAAACCTCCCGCAGATTTCGGAATTATTTAAAATACTCTCGGATTTTATAGACAAAAAAAGACTTGTCCCTGCTATCAACTATTATCCTTTCTGCTATCCCGGACCCGACTCGCCTTCTTTCTATCAGCTTTTATCTCTTATTCCGGGAAATGTAACTTTGGGCACATTAAGAGACCGCGGTTATGCGCCTTTAGAGATGTCCGAAATACAAGCGGAGCAATGGCTAAACCGGCCGTTACCCAGAGACTGGGCTACAAGTATAAAATACATTACCTTAAGGAGCATAAACGATATACTGGCCAATCAACAAAGTTCTGTTTTAAGTTATTGGGGAATCGAAAGTCTTCTTCAGGCAGACCCAAAACTTTCGGCTCCCGTTTTCGACCTTTTTGTAAAAATGCGTGAAGACAAATTAAAAAGATCAGAAAATAAAAAACTTCTCTAGAAATTTTCCCTTTGGGCAGCCCATCTTCTCCTCGGGTTATCCCTCGGAAGACTTCTATCCAATAAGCTTACGAATCTTCTTTCTTCTATAATTCTTCCTTCACCGGCTTTCCTTTCGACTATTACCTCTATTATCGGGCCGTATTGCGTTATCCCTAAGGGCTTCACTACTCTTGCTTTTCTTTTGCCTTCCCCCATAGAACTTTCCGCGACTTTAAAATCTCTTTCAAAATTTAAAACATCCAACCTTAAATCGTCTGCCTCCCTAAAATCTTTGGGGAGAATAGGCTCTCCTGCGGCATTATATCCTGCCCTGTACAAAACAGTTCCCGCTTTAAATCTTAAAGTCTTCGGAGTTCTTTTCACCTCTTCTTTTAATCCCTTCTCCCAGGACCTTAAACGAGGAGGATTTTGCGCTATCTGCTCCGGCGTTCCCGCCGTCGGGTCAAACGGATAAATACCTGCATGAGGCGACCTTAATCTTCTTTCTTCTTCCTCTTTTCCCATACTTCGATTATACAGGACTTGTCAAAGCCGATTGAAATAAAACCTTTGTTTAGATACGATAATAGTATGCTGCCCGTAGATATACTGACCGTCGGAAACGCCACCATAGACGTTTTTCTGACCATAGATGAGAAAAATCCTCACATAAGACTCGACGAAAAAACAAACGAGCTGCGCTTCGGACACGGAGAAAAAATAGAAGTAAAAAAATATGATTTATCAATAGGAGGGAATGCGGCAAATGTAGCGGTTGGAATATCAAGACTGGGATTTAAAAGCGGACTTGTAGCAGAAATAGGGAAAGACGAATTTTCCCAAAAAATAATAAATTCACTTTCTAAAGAAGATGTAGATTTGGAGCTTGTAAACCAGATAGAAAGCGAAGCTTCTTCGCTTTCCGTAGGAATAAATTTTAGAGCCGACAGGACTCTTTTCGTAGAACACATAAAAAGAGAACACAATTTTAAATACGAAGGCAAAAAAACAAAAGCCCTGTTTCTTACAAGCCTCGGCCCTTCCTGGGAAAAAGCCTACGAAAAGACCCTAAATTTCTCTATAGAAAACGGCATTCCTCTTTTCTTCAATCCCGGAACTTTGCAAATCGCACACAGAGGGAGCCTTATCTGGAAAATTATTTCCCAAAGCTTAATTCTTTTTGTGAATAAAGAAGAAGCGGAAGAGCTTCTATACGGGAAAGAAATAAAAATTCCCCTTGATTCCCGAAGCTACATAAAAAAAATCCTGTACGGACTAAAGAGCCTTGGACCAAAAATAGTTGTTATTACAGACGGGCAGAACGGTTCCTATATTATGGATGAAAAACATGAAAGCCTTTTTATGGAGGCAATAAAATGTGATATCGTGGAAAAAACCGGAGCGGGAGACGCTTTTACATCGGGATTTATTTCATCTTTTCTAAAAGGAAACGGGCTTAGTCAATGCATGGAATGGGGGGCTTTGAATGCCTGCGCGGTAATAGGAGCCGTAGGTGCCCAAAGGGGACTTTTAACAAAGGATAAGATGCTTGAAAAATTAAAAGAGGAAGTAAAAGCCCGTGAATTTTAGGCAGCTTTGAGCATTGCCCTTATGGGAGGTTGACCTACTATTCCCACATTTTCCATAAATCTGTAACCCGCGAGTTCCTTTGGGCTCATATTTACAATAGTCTGACCCCCGAATAGCTCTCCTCTTGCCGGAACAGGAATAAACTGCGTTATTCCATTTACATCTCTTTCCAGGACAATAGGCGGCATTTTCTGGACAAGCTCTGTCGTCTGCCTTCGGAAAATTTCTCCTTCGCTGGGTAATTCTCTTGCATCAAATCTTGACTTTATAACCTTAAACCATATCTCAATCTCTTTTAAGTCTTCCAGACTGTAACCCCTTTTTGTTTCAAATATCCTTTTTATTCTTTGATAAGAGTCGGGGTACATCGTTTCCATCGTTTTTACCACCCTTGCTCCTATTTGAGCCTGATCCATTACTATTTCCTCCGATGACATGCCTCGTCCGACATAAAAACCCTCCCACCCGGTATGGCGCAAGGTAAGGCCGGAATTCTTTTCCACAATACTGGAGCCGGTAACAATATCCGCTCTTGACCTTCTGACTGCCTCCCATCTTTCGTATGGATCACTATATTCTCTTGTAGCTTGTTCTATGAGATGATTGGCCATATCCTTGTCTCTGTGGGTTACGAAATCTATTAAGTGAACTATCGGCAAAGTTTTGGGTACGATACGATAAGGAGCTTCGGGGACAACCTGAAATCTTTCAACTTCGAGCATACAGCCTGATTATAAACAGGAAATTAAATATTGTCAATAGGACTATAGGTTATACTACAAAGAGGATAAAAACGGCTAAAAAAGTAATAAAGGCGATTAGTACCGGAAAACACCCCATTTCCCTCAGGGGTTCATTAAAAACCCAAGCGCCTTTGTCTTCGGCAAGTTGTTGTTCCTCGTCTTGAGGATATTCATCAGCCATGAGCGGATTATTCCATAAAAGGGAAGGAAAAATGTTAAAAAAAAGTAAGAAATCAGACAAAATTATGGACGAGGGAATTCACTATGGATAAAACTATTCCGAATATAAGAGCCCAGATAAAACCGTCTACTTTAAAACCGGGAACTATATAGGAGGCAATAAGTATAAGAAAAGCGTTTATTACAAGCGTAAAAAGGCCAAGCGTAAGAATATTTATAGGAAGGGTGAGGATAACCAGAACGGGTTTAATCACTGCGTTTATAATCCCCAATACAACCGCGGCAACCAGTGCGGTAGTAAATGAGGCAATATGAACTCCCGGAAGCAAATTTGCTATTACAAAAATTACTACTGCGCTTACAATCCAGTTGAGTAATATTCCCATATGTAAAATTATACATTATTTTCGTTGTTTACTTAATGCTTGTCCCACAATCATATTAAATTGTAGAGTATGGGATTTGTAAATAATAAATTCATTAGGCGGAGAGCCCCCCGCCTGGCGGTAGCCGTTACATGTTTCTGGCATGCGCTTTTCCTCCTTCGCTTGCTACCCTTTGTCTTGTTGCTTTATCGGCAGACGCAAGACCACGGTTACTTTTTCCGTTTCCTGTTTTATTTCTGCCGCTATTTTTATTGTTAGGCATTTTTTATTATGTCACCCCCCCCTCAGATGAAAGGTAGATAACAATCTAGCTTTTGTGTAAAAAAATAGGGTAAAATTTTTGTAAGAAAAGCGTTAGCTATTTCCTAAGGATTATAACCTTTAAATTCCATGATTTCGAAGTTTTTTCCATCCGTCATAAGCTTAAAAAATCCGAGATTTTCAAAAGGATTCGGATCGCCGAAAAGATTCCTGTATTTTTCAAGGCCTAAACTTATAAGGAAATAGAGCATTAATCCTCCGTGGGTTACCGCAACTATATTTTTTCCCGGATGTTTTTTTGCAGTTAAATGGCAGAACTTTCTGAAACGTTCTTCCGTTTCGAAAGCACTTTCCATATTGGGCGTAAATTTGTATGTCAATTTTTCTTTGTCGGAAAGAGTGAAGAAAGGGCTATTTTTCGCCACTTTCTCTTTTGCCTCTTTAAGAGTTAAGTTCTCAAAGACGTCTATATCCCTTTCCCTTAAAAGCTTGTCTTTGATAACTTTTTTTCCGATTTTTTCTGCAATTACTTCGGCCGTCTCAAAAGCACGTTTCAGATCCGAAGAATAAATAAAGTTTATGTCTTTATTCTTAAAAAAATCAGAAGATTTTAATGCCTGCATTTTTCCCTTTTCTGTTAAGGGAACATCGAATTGTCCAAGCAGTAAATCTTCTTTATTTCCCTTTGCCTGGCCGTGTCTTACTACATAAATAATTGTTTTTTTCATCTTATCCACTTCCCAAAGTATAGTATAATAATAACCCCCCTTATTAAACCTTTCAATTGATTTTATGAACAAGAATCTCAAAATAATTTACGACTTATTTGACGGAAAACTCGTGGGCAATTACAAAATGAAAAAGAACGTCTGCGAAGTATTATCCAAAATGCCGGAAGAAATAACGGAATATATAACGGAAAACTGTTGGTTTTTCTCTTCGATGGAGGATGCCTGGGCTTTTACTTTCCGGGGAAATGACCTTATCGGTCAACATCTTATATTTATAAGCGACGAACTTCTAAGTGAAGGGGAAAGTCAGATTCAATATACAATAGCCCACGAAATAGGTCACGTGATATTAAAACACAGAAATTCCATATTAAAAAAACAGAGTCTTGAAGAAATTGAAAAACAGGAAAAGGAAGCCGACAATTTCGCAAAAAAATATTTATGAAAAAAGATACAATAACATTCGCAGGAGGATGCTTCTGGTGCACTGAGGCAATCTTTAAAAGATTAAAAGGAATAATTAAGGTAATTCCCGGGTATGCAGGAGGGGAAAAAGAGAACCCCTCCTACCGGGAAGTCTCAACCGGAGAAACCGGATACGCCGAAAGTATACAAATAGAATTTGACCCTTCCGTTATCCCCCTCTCCAAGATCCTTGATGTTTTCTGGCATACCCACAACCCTACGACAATAAATCAACAGGGTGCCGATATAGGAAGCCAATACCGCTCCGTAATTTTTTATAATAGCGAAAAACAGAGAAAGACAATTTTAAAGTCTAAAGAAAGATTAGAAAGAGAAAAAGTTTACAAAGAAAAAATTGTTACGGAAATTTTACCTTTTAAAAATTTTTATAAAGCGGAAGATTACCACATTGATTTTTACGACAAGAACAGAGACTACCCTTATTGCAGATTTGTAATTGACCCCAAAATTCAAAAGTTGCTGGTGAAATATAATCGGGAAATTAAAGAGGAGTTTTTATAAATTAAATTTCTATTTTTGAAAAGAGATAGCTTCCTATAGCTAGGACTGTAAAAGTAAGAACAACAAGCACCGTAATGTCTATTCCCATTCCGAAGTGGCTTTGTCCAGTAACGGCTCCCCTTACCGCATCCACTCCGTACGAAAGAGGGTCAAAACTTGCAATAAGCTGCAAAAACTTAGGGACTCCGCTTAAGGGAAATAATGCTCCGGAAAGAAAAAAAGTCGGCTGAACGACAAAATTCATTACGAGCTGGAAACCCTGCATATCTTCAAAAAGAGACGCTATTGCAATACCTAATGCGGTAAAAAATAATGCTATGAGAAACATCGAGACAAGCGCTATCGGAAGAAAAGCCAGGGATGAAATCCTAACTCCCAAAAGAAGAGTTAAAACGAAAACAAAAACCCCCTGCATGAAAGCAACAGTCGCGCCGCCTAATGCCTTGCCGAGCATTATTTCGAATCTTGAAACGGGAGCGACAAGAGTTTCTTTTAAGAATCCGAATTGCCTATCCCAAATTATCTGGATTCCCGCAAAAATTCCCGTAAAAAGTATGCCCATGGAAACGACTCCGGGTCCCAAAAACTCAAAATAATTTCCTTGTCCTGCTCTTTGAAAAACAGGTCCTAATCCAAATCCCAGAGCTATTAAAAATAACAAAGGCTGGCCTAAAGAGCCTACAATTCTTGCCCTTGAACGGAAATATCTTATTATTTCCCTTTTCCAAAGAATATAGACGGCATTCATTATCTTCTTCCTCCCCAAACTCTTGACCTCATTCTTAGTCTGTCTATCCCGCTTGCTTCCTCATCCCTGATGGTAGTTCCTGTCAACCTTAAAAAAGCCGCTTCCAAATCTTTAGAATTTGTTTTCTTTTTTAAATTTTCCGGAGTATCTTTGGTGACAATTTTCCCATGATCCATAATGGCTATATCCTTTGCATACCTGTCGGCTTCTTCTATATAGTGTGTTGTAAAAAATACCGTTATCTTTTCAGAAGAATTTAGTTTTTTTATATAATCCCAAATATGATTTCTTGTTTGAGGATCAAGACCCGAAGTCGGTTCGTCTAAAAACAGGATTTTGGGATGATGAAGCAATCCTCTTGCTATTTCGAGTCTTCTTTTCATTCCTCCCGAAAATGTTTTGACTAAATCTTTTCTTCGTTCCCAAAGTTCGACATAATTTAAAAGTTCTTTTATTCTTTCTGTCCTCGTAGTCTTACCTATTCCGTATAAAATTGCGTGAAATTCCATATTTTCGTACGCGGTAAGTTCGTCGTCAAGACTTGGATCCTGAAAAACAATTCCAAAAGATTTTCTTGCTTTTTCCGCCTCTTTTACGACGTCTATTCCGTTAAGAAAAATTGTTCCGGAACTGGGACCAAGAAGAGTTGTCAGCATTTTTATTGTCGTAGTTTTACCTGCGCCGTTTGGCCCCAAAAAAGCGAATATGTCTCCTCTTTTCACCTCAAAATTTATCGAGTCCACCGCGGTAAACCCTTTAAAATTTTTTACTAAATCCCTTACGTCAATGATATTTTTATCCGGATCCATCAAACAACTATTATAACAGAAAATTAAAAATTAAAGCCAAGGATATTAAGGCTTTTCCTTGCAAAGGAAGAATTTTTTCCAATGGAGGCTTCGATTAACTCCAAAACTCTTGGAGTATTAAAATCATCACTTAAAAAAGATTCAAGTTCGCTCCATAGCAAATCGGGTGATCCAGCCTCTTTATTTTTCCTTAAAGCTTTCTCGATTTTTTTTATTTTTTCTTGCGCTTCGTCCATTTCGGAATAATCGAATTCCCAAGGTTCTCTGTAGTGATGCGATAACAAAAGCCATCTTATCGCATTCGACGAATAATTTTTTTTAAGATCAGACACCATTATCAGGTTTCCCAGGGATTTCGACATTTTTTCGCCTTCGTACATAACCATAGATATATGCATCCAGTACTTAACAAACGGTTCTTCCTGAGTGTAGCTTTCGCTCTGGGCAATCTCGCTTTCGTGATGCGGAAAAATCAAATCCCTCCCGCCGCCGTGTATATCTATTCTGTCGCCTAAAAATTTGTTTATCATCGCCGAACACTCTATGTGCCAGCCGGGCCTGCCTTTTCCCCAGGGACTTTCCCACGCCGGTTCGCCGCCTTTTTGTTTTTGCCATAGTATAAAATCCAAGGGATCTTTCTTTAGAGGATCTTCCGGGTCTGCCCCACGTTCTTTTGATATCAGTATCATCTGTTCTTCATTATATTTTGATAGCTCACCGTATTTTTTAAATTTTTTTACGTCGTAATAAACATTACCCTTCCTTTCGTAGGCAAGTTCTTTGTTTTGGAGATCTCCCACTATTTCTATTATTTTATCTACCGAGCCTGTCGCCTTTACATAGTGATTTGGCATTGCCACATTCAGAAATTTAAGGTCTTCTAAAAATTTATCCGTCCAGAATTGTCCGAGATTTTTCCAGTTCTTATTTTCTTCTTTTGCTTTTCTTAATATGTCGTCGTCTATATCTGTCACATTTTGCGTATAGTCCACTGAATAATCCTTAGATTTCAAATACCTGATGAATGCGTCGAAAGAAACATAAACAAATGCGTGGCCCAAATGAGTCGTATCGTAAGGCGTAATTCCGCAAACATAGATCCGGACTTTTTTATCCTCCAGGGATTTAAAATCTTCTTTTTTTCTTGTTAAAGTATTATAAATTTTCATAACCGTTTTTTTATTTTACAACAAGTTGTATAATCTTTGTCTATGAAACTTTTATTGGTTTTTGCACATCCGGACGACGAAACTTTTTCCAGCGGCGGGACAATAGCAAAATTAACCTCGGAAAAACATACCGTAAAACTCATAACAGCAACCAGAGGTGAAGCAGGACTTCCCGGAACACCGCCGATTACGACTGTGGATAAATTACCAGGCGTAAGGGAACAGGAGTTGAGACGCGCTGCAAAAATTTTAGGAATATCGGAAATCTTTTTTTTGGGGTACATTGACGGAAAATTAAGGTATGCAAGAAATAAAGAGTTGGAAAATAAAATATTCGGGATATTCAAAAAGGAAAAACCGGATGTGGTAATAACCTTCGATAAAACCGGAGGCTCCAATCATCCCGACCACAAAGCAATCGGAAGGGCTGCTACAAACGTTTATTTAAAATATAAAGACACTGTTAAAAAACATACCCGGCTATATCACACCGCAATGCCAAGAACCTCTGTAAAAAGATTCGAGAAACAGGGGTTGGATTACAACGCTTTCGGTAAAGTGAGGGGAACCGCGGATAAAAACATAACGACTTTTGTAGATATAGAAAAAACAATGGATAAGAAAATAAAGGCTTTAAAGGAACATAAAACCCAGAATAAAGACTGGGAAAGATTTTTAAAAAGAATTGACAAAAACCAGTTCAAATACGAATCTTTCCAACTCATGGCGGAAAAAGAAATCCTCTAAAGAGTATAATTGGCTCATGAAGAAAAAACTCCCGGAAAATGTGTTTTTCGTAGGCCTCTTAAGTTTTTTCGGCGGCATAAGCCAGGATATTTTTATTCCCATACTTCCCCTTTATCTGGCAAATGTTTTAAAATTCGACAAAGAATTTATTGGCCTTGCCGAAGGCCTCGTGACAAGTAGCGCCAGTATTTTTAAACTTGCAGCGGGATTCATAATAGACAAATTCGGAAAAAATAAGTCCGTCGTTTTTTTGGGATACTTTCTGTCAATGGTTTCAAGACCGCTGCTTGCGGTATTCACTTCCTACTTTGGGGTAATATTTTTGAGATTTTTAGACGGAGTAGGAAAAGGAATTAAGGATACGCCAAAAGATGCATTAATAGCGGGCTCGACCGAAAGCGAAAAAAGGGGCAGAGGATTTGGCATAGTAAGGGCTTTGGACACCTTCGGCTCCGTTGCGGGACCTATTTTGCTTTTTGTACTCCTTTATTTTTTATCCAACAATTCTCTTAAATATCATTATATTTTCTTTATAACGGCAATCCCCCTTATTTTTACTTTGACCATTTTAAGTTTTTTTGTAAAAGAAGTGCCGATAACAAAAGACGTAGGGCAAAATACAACGAAAGGCCTTTCCCTAAAATATTATATGTTCCTTTTTATTGTTCTTCTCTTTTCTTTGGGGAACTCTTCCGATACATTTCTCATTTTAAGAGCTCAGAACGTAGGGGTTACTCTTCTTGCAATCCCTCTTGTTTTTGCTCTTTTTAATTTTGTTTATGCATCTTTTTCAATTCCCTTGGGAAGCCTTTCGGATAAAATAGGGAGAGAGAAAGTAATAATACTGGGTTGGCTCTGTTATGGGCTTTCTTATTTGGGTTTCGGACTCGCAAATAACTCTTTAGAAATTTGGTTTCTTTTCGCTTTTTACGGAATTTACTACGCCACAACAGAAGGAGTCGCAAAAGCGTTTATTGCAGATTTGGTACCCCAGAACAACAGAGGAAGAGGTTATGGAATATATAATGCTTCCGTAGGGCTCATGACCCTACCCGCAAGCTTTGCAGCAGGCTTTTTATGGGACAGGATAAATCCCTCCGCTCCCTTTTTCTTTGGCTCATTAATTTCTTTTACGGCTATTATTTTACTTGTCTTTTTTACAAAATTTAAGACCTAGTTTTGTCTTCCGCCTTGGAGTTCAATGTTTTTTTAACGGATTCTTTTTTTTCATCAAATTTTTCTTTTGTACCATCCGTTTTGTCTTCGGCCTTCTCCTTAGCCAAATCCAAAGAATCAATTATCTGATTTTTTAATCCGTCCAGTATCACCGATACTCTTTTCCTTGTCTTTTTATCGGAAAGTGTTTTTGTGGTGGCTGCTCCGATACCCGCTCCCACCAAAGCTCCCGCTACCGCAGCGACGACATTTTTTGTGCCTATTTTCTTTTTACCGCTTTCCATACTACACCTTCTTAACAGCGAGTATAAAAACAGAATATTTAAAGAGGGGAAAAATCTTGTAAGAAAGAGGTAAAATTCTTGACTCAAATATGTAGTTGCATTAGTATAATTATAGTACCCGCAAATTCAGGATACCTAAAACTGCCTTTATGAATAACAGTATTCCTTTAGACAACCGTGATTTAGGGATACTTCAGGATAAAAAAAATATCTTTATCTATCTCAATTTATACGGTTACTCCAAAGAAACTTTAAGGCTGGCCCAAAGCCGAAACGGTATTAAGTTCAAGCTATACCCAAATAATCCTTCAATAATAACCGCGAAAGGGAAAAAAGAAGAAAGTTCAAGATTAAACGATTTTAGAATATCAAAAAACAAAGAAGAATATTTTCTTACATATATCAAGAACCACAACGGGAAAAAAGATGTTTTTATAGCGGTATCCAAAGATCTTGTTTTGTGGAATAAAGCTTCAAAATTACCCCTGACGGAAACGGCAATGATGGCTCCTCAATTTAAACATAAAAATATGTATGTATTTTACCTGGGAGAGGAAACAATAAAAGTATCTTTCTCGAAGGATTTAAAGAATTTTCAAAATACACGGGAGGTTTTAAAGCCGAAAGTCCGTTCTTTTGACAGCTTTCCGCTTAAGATTTTGAGCGTATTTAACGAAAAGCAGGGTATTTTAGTTTTTTATTCCGTTAATGTTCCCGATAGAAGCGGGGGGAGATACCTGATAGGAGCGGCGCTGTTTGACAAAAAATATCCGGAAAAACTTATTTGGAGAAATGAAGAGCCGGTATGGGAGCCCAAAAAAGAACTTAAGGATAAAAAAATATATCCCCTGGGGGCGGCGATATTAAAAAATGATCTTTTCTTATATTTTTCTTCGGAGCAAAAATTCGTATACACCGTTCATTTTAAAAATTTTATCAAAGAGCTTCTCAATAAGGCGTCTGTTAAGCACCCGCTATTAAAAAAACATTTTAAAAATCCTATCATAAAACCCGTTATGGAACATTTTTGGGAATCACAGGCGACATTCAATTCTGCCGCCTTAAACGACAACGGAAAGGTGCATTTTCTTTATAGAGCTATGGGAGACAATAATATTTCCGTACTTGGTTATGCATCAAGTAAGGACGGTTTAAATATAGATGAAAGGCTCGATCAGCCTGCATATCTCCCAAGCGAACCGTTCGAATACTCAAACGGCATGGAAGCTGTTGCAAATTATATGTCCGGCGGAGGATACGGGGGCTGCGAAGACCCGAGACTTACAAGAATAGATGATACTATTTATATGACTTATGTCGCTTTTAACGGATTTGACCCGCCGCGAGTTGCATTAACCTCCATAAAAAGAAAAGATTTTCTCAATAAAAATTGGAAATGGAAAAAACCCAAAATTATTTCAAAACCCGGCGTGGTAGATAAAAATGCCGTTTTATTTCCGGAGAAAATTAACGGAAAATATACTTTCCTCCACAGAATTTTCCCCAATATCCTGATTGATTTCGTGGAGGATTTGGACTTTAAAAAAGGTTCATACTTAAAAGGCGAATATAAAATTGAACCTACTACAGACGGTTGGGACAGCAGAAAAGTCGGGGCAGGACCGCCTCCCATTAAGACTAAAGAAGGATGGCTTTTAATATACCATGCTGTTGATGACAAAGACGATTCAAAATACAAAATAGGCGCGATGCTTTTGGACCTTAATGATCCGACAAAAGTCCTTTACAGGACGAAAAGGCCCATACTCGAGCCTACCGATAAATACGAAAACGAAGGTTATAAGGCAGGGGTGGCTTATCCCTGCGGTGCGGCTCTCATTAAGGATATTTTATATGTTTATTACGGAGGGGCGGATAAATTTCTATGCGTCGCTTCAAAGGATTTAGACGAACTTTTGACAGGATTGAAAAAATCCGGCTATTTGGAACTTGAAAAAAACTTTAAAACGGTCCCTGTATATAAACACAATGATTAACCTTCAAAGAATACCCGAAAATCCCATATTAACTCCTAATATCAATAATCCATGGGAAGAAAAATCCGCATTCAACGGTTGCTGCATAAAAGATAATGATTTTCATATGGTTTACAGAGCTCAAACGAACACGATAAATTATAAAGGCAACAAGATGCAGTTATCTTCAATCGGATATGCCAAAAGTTATGACGGTATTCATTTTTCAGATCATATGCAACTTATAAAACCCGAGGAAAAATGGGAAATCTTCGGATGCGAGGACCCCAGGGTTACAAAAATTGAAGGGAAATATTTTATTTTCTACACAGCCCTGTCTTCTTATCCTTTTCAGGCATCGGGAATTAAAGTGGGTCTGGCTATCACAAGCGATTTTAAAAAAATAGAAGAAAAACATCTGGTGACTCCTTTTAACGCAAAAGCGATGTCTCTTTTTCCGGAAAAGATTAACGGAAAATACGCGGCTATACTTACCGTTAATACCGACAGGCCCCCGGCAAAAATTTGTATCGCGTACTTTGATAGCCTGGAAGAAATTTGGTCAGAGGAATATTGGAATAAATGGTATTCTTACCTAAACGACCACACCCTTTCCCTGCAAAGAGACTCAAGGGATCAAATAGAAGTCGGCGCTCCTCCGGTGAAAACAAAAGAAGGATGGCTTTTAATATATTCTTACATAAGAAATTATTTTTCTAGCTCAAAGATTTTCGGAATAGAGGCCCTTTTAATGGACACCGAAAATCCTTCCGAAATAATCTGGAGGACAACTGATCCACTTTTAACCCCGGAAAAAAGTTATGAGCTCTACGGGAATGTCCCAAATATAGTCTTTCCTTCGGGTACGCTCATTGCAGATAACGAGCTTTTTGTCTATTACGGAGCGGCCGATACAACCTGTTGCCTTGCAAAGTATGATTTTCTTGAATTTTCAAAGGAATTCTCCATAACAAAACCGGATGAGGAAAAAAATATAAAGCTTGAAAGATATTCCGAAAATCCCATAATTTCCCCCTTAAAAAATCATCCGTGGGAATCAAGGGCTACGTATAACCCGGCGGCAATTTTTGAAAACGGAAAAGTTCATATAATCTACAGGGCTATGTCCGACGACAATACATCCGTTTTTGGATACGCCGAAAGCATTGACGGATTCAGGATAGACCAAAGGCTTGCAGAGCCTATCTATACACCGAGAGAAGAATTTGAAAAAAAGAAGAAACCGGGCAATTCGGGCTGCGAAGATCCGAGGATTACAAAAATAGACGATAAATACTATATCTGTTATACCGCTTACGACGGAGAAAATCCCCCGAGGGTTGCTTTAACTTCCATAAAAGTATCGGATTTTTTGAATAAAAATTGGAATTTTGAAACGCCAAAACTCATTTCCCCGCCCGGGATCGATGACAAAGACTCATGTATTTTACCCAAAAAAATAAACAATAAATATGTCGTATTCCACAGACTTAACGAAAAAATAGAGATAGATTATGTTGATAACTTAAATTTTGAAAACGGATATCTTTTGGGGCAAATCCTTATGGGTCCCAGAATTGATAAATGGGATAACGGTAAAATAGGAATAGGCGCTACGCCGATTGAAACAGAAGAGGGTTGGCTGCTTATTTACCACGGTATTTCAAACGGGCGCTATTACAAAATAGGGGCCGCCCTTTTGGACAGGAATGATCCATCCAAAGTAATTTCAAGACTTGATTATCCACTTCTTTCTCCGGAAATGGAATACGAAAAAAGCGGCCAGGTTGCAAATGTTGTTTTTGTATGCGGAGCAGTAATCCTGAATAACGATCTTTTTGTATATTACGGTGCCGGCGATTCCGTTACGGGAGCAGCTAAAATTAATATGGAAAAACTATTGCAGGAACTTATAAAATATAAATCGCTTTAGCTAGTTATGACCCTTGCCCCAGGTTTTTAGAACCTGCCTCATGATTGCAAATTCCCCTATGTGATAAGAATTATGGTCAGAAACGGTTTGTATTTCGCGGACAATATTCTGTCCGTCTCCCCAGGGAATTTTTTTGAATAAATCCGTCTTTTTATCATTTATTATCTTCGCCAATTCTTCCCGGTCCCTATGGAAAAACTCTATTGTTTTTTCCCAGTCTTTTTTGGTCGCTTTCCGGGACTTTTCGGGCCAGTAATCTTTTGGCCATTCTTTTTCCTCGTACTTGGGGTTTTGTATAAACTCCAAAATATCATTTTGAGTTCTTCTTATATGTTCAAGCAAATGCCAGAAAGAATAATCCCCATTTGTAAAAATGGTATTTATTTTATCTTCAGGGAAATCTGAAACAGCTTCGTCAAAAGTCATGTGCGCATTCCCGCCTTTTAAAAGGCTTATAAGCTGCCGTCTCAACTCTTCATCTTCCATGTCTAAATTATACACCCCTTATAAAAGGATGCTTTTACATGATAGAATGTAATAAGGAGGTAACAATGGCTAAATCAAAAAGAAAAACTCTCGGCAAAGGCCAATTTGCAAAAAGAAAAAGAGGCCCAAGAAGAGGAACCTTACACAATTAATTGACAATTAATTATTTAAGACTATACTTAAGCCAATGGCAAACCATGTAGATATTTTTAACTACGGGAAAAAATTGCTTCCGGCTACAGAGGACAATGTCAGAAAATTATTTATAGTAGCAGGTATAATAATGATTTTGGATCTTCCTTTCGTCCATAAAGAGCTTCCTATTCCGCTTTCTTTATCTATTCTTATAATCCTGGGCATTGCGATATTTGCGGGAATGACTAGTCCTAAAGACAGATATGTAGACTTTTTAGATACCCTTCTTTCTATGGGCGGTTTTATTATTTTTCAGTATTCGGCCGTACAGATTTATCTTTCCGGGGACTCTTTATTCGATTTTTTATTTTTAACCAACGAAGCTCTTGCTTTAATTTTTTTCTTTGCCACATACTACAGCGTTCAGAGCCTCAGAGGCACGATAGCAAATCTTCTATAATTTTAATGGTAAAATAAATTGTGAAGAAAATTTTAGTTGCCGTAATCGGCTTATTGCTTGGAGTTGGTTTAGGAATCCTAATAGTTCTTAATTTCCTGGTTCCCAAAACAGACAACGCAATAATAAATCCCCTGGCGCCAAAAAAAATGGTAATAGGTTTTTTACCCTACTGGCTTTTAGACAAGGAGAATAATAATCATTTAAAATATATAACTACCCTTGCATATTTCGGGCTGAGAGTAGACGGCAACGGAAACATTCAAAAACTTTTAAACCCTCAGGAGGAAGAACCCGGATGGAATGCTCTTAATTCCGGGAAACTTGATAATTTTTTTGCGCAAGCGCTCAAAAATAATGAGAATTTATCTCTTATGATAGTAAGCGGGGATGTGGATTCCATAAACGAGCTTATCGCAAGTCCCGGTGCGCACGCAAAAAACCTTGTTATGGATCTTAAACCTATTATTGCAAAATATAAGTTTTCCGACATTAATCTTGACATTGAATATACTTCTCAGGCTTCCCCGTCTTCAAGGCAAAATTTTACAAAGTTTGTCGGTGAAGTCAAAAGAGAATTGGGAAACGGAGTAACCCTGACAGTGGAGATAAGTCCTACCGACGTAATAAAAAATAATTTAATAGACCCCAATGCAATTTCAAAAATTGCAAATAACGTTGTTCTTATGGCCTACGATTATCATTCCACAAGTTCTTTTGTGACGGGCCCTGTGGCTCCTGTCTCTGGAGCGGGAATAAGTTCGGAATACGATGTAACATCTGCCGTTGAAAAAGCTCTCGATTTAATCCCTCCGGAAAAATTAGTTCTGGGAATTCCTCTTTACGGATACGAATGGGAAACTTTAGGACAAGTACCCCGATCGGCTATTATCCCCGGAACCGGAGTTGTTGCTAGTAACGAAAGGGTGGAAAATCTTATTTCTTCGTGCTCTTCCTGCAGCGCTACTCTTGACAAAGAGGCAGATGAAAAATACATTGTCTATTTTGACCCTACGAGCGGTGATTTTCATACGATTTTTTACCCCGATAAAGCTTCTACGCAGGCAAAAATAACAATGGCGAATAATTTTCAGCTGGAAGGATTGGCTCTTTGGGCATTGGGGTACGAAGGGGATTTAATTTTAAATCCTTTGACTAATTATAAAAATGAATAAAAATATCCTTTTATTTTTAATTTTTTTCTGCCTGGGGCTTCTTATGATAATACTCGGCTACTTTTGGATTGCCCCCCAAAACAGTCAGGTATTAAAACCTTTTTTCCCGAAAACGCTATTTTCTATTAAAAACCCTCCGGATGAATCCCTTAAGGGAGAAGTGGCAAGTCTGTCCGGAAGCGTTTCCTGGCAGGGAAGGACTTCGGATTTTGCAACTTTAATCAATTCTCCAAGGCAAATCGAACAAGGAGAGGAAATTAATACAAATAACAACGGCAGCGCCTTTGTGGTATTTCCAAAAATCGGAAGTTTTAGCCTATCTTCAAATACGCAGATATCCATCATACAAACTCTTCCGGCTGATTTTGTAGCAAACGAAATTCAAGGAACAGCAAGCTTTCAAAAAAACGGGAACATCCCCTTAAGCGTCGTCGCTCTTGACCTTTTGATAAACGTAGAAAGCGGAGAAACAAATATAACCGTAGACAAGGAGGGCTCCAGGGTGGATATTACGGTTAGTTCGGGTTCGGCTGCTCTTGCTTTTAACGACACTAATTTCAATACCAATATAGTCCGCATAAAAAAGGGGTACGAATATATATTCGACGATAACACAAAAACGGGGAAACTAACCCCTATTTATTAAAAGCCTTATTGTAGAAATTTAGAGTATTCCCTACCGCCCGGGACCATTCGTCCTCAGGAAGCATATTATGGTCCGCTCCGTCATATTCTATCAGATTGGCCGAATCTCCGTCTTTTTGTAACTGTGAGACCAGGTTTTGAGACCACCAATAAGGGACTTCTTCATCCGCAGTTCCCTGGTTTACAAGAATTGGAGCTTTAATCCAATTTAAATAATTGGTAGGTGAAAATAAATTGGTGTTATATGTAGCTTCAAAACCTGCAAGAGTTTTACGAAGCGCCATGCCCTGATCCTGCGATTCATCGGTATAATAGAGAATGGAATAAGGAAAAGATGTAGATACGGGTGCCCAAAGTACCGTTGGATATTTAACGCCGGTTATTTCGAGCGTTGACAATGCTATGTGCCCTCCGTTACTGTGTCCCCAAATTCCTATTTTACCCATATCCGCTTTTATCTGTCCCGAATAGCTGGCGTCCAATCCTTTGTTTAAAGTCGGAATTGAAGACAGAAGGGTTACCGCGGTGGTGTACGTTTGGAATCTGTTTTCAAAAGGATCTTTTGATGGCATATCCGATTCCCCGTATCCCAGAAAATCGGGGGCAAGAGTAATATACCCGTTTTGAGCAAGGACGCTTGCAACCGGCTGGGTACCGACTCCGGGTTTATAAATATTATCCGGAACAAAACCCCTGTACATTATAATCACCGGGTAAGTGCCGGGTTTTTGGGGAATATTTGCGAGTCCCGAAACTTTTTCCAGAACAGTACTTCCCGGAGTTTTAGGAACCGAATAATAAAACACCCGGGAGATATATTCGTTATTTTGATTTATGACCCTTCCAAAAATAATTTGAGTCTTTGGAAATTTTGTTTTTTTCAGATTATTAAAATCGAATGCAATAAGAGGCGTCGGGGAAGGTGTTTTTACCGCAACTATATTTTTTACAACATAAATCTTATTTGCAATATAGAGGGTCTCTACTACTACAACAATAGAGAGGATCAGCATGAACAAGCCTACCGTCTTTTTCACCACAAAATTATATCATTAGTTTTCAAGGGTTTATTTTTTGATAAGATAGAAGAAATCTTTTTGATAACCCGTAAGATCCTGATAGCCTCCGTTAGTCATGTCTTTTGTCAGAGGATAATAGTTGTATTGTCCGTTACCCAGGGGAGTAAAAACTACAAACCTTACCCAGACCGGGTTTATATCAAGCTGCATTGCATCTACCGCTCCTGCTGCTTTTAGTGCGGCAGCCAGAGTTTCGGGAACAAGAGAGGGTCCTACGGCATAAATAAGATTTCCGTTTTTTGTTACCCCTATTCCCGAACGCCATGTGTACATCGAGTTTGTGATTGTTAACCCCCAGGTCTGCATATTCCAGGCGCTTGATGAAGTCACATCCTGTCCATTCTCCAAGAGCATCGGTCCATTCTGCCTTATTGTAACTACATTCTGCCCGAGGCTTTGTCCCTCATAATCGACTATTTGGGGTTTATATCCGTTGTAAATTACGAGGGTTGCCAATCCTTTTTTAAGAGGGAGGTAAGTTTTCCCGTTTACTATCATTCCGTAATGTCCGTCTTTTTGCTGAAAACCTCCATTAAAAGCGGCCACAAGATCGTTGCTCTTTTGCACTACCTCGGGGACTTTTCCGGGCCCGGGATTCTGAGTACCACCCGGTTCCCGGGTCCCCGCAACGGCATTAATACTTAAATGGCTCATGTCCATTTTAACCAGAGATACCACCGCATACGGCCTTTGAGGATCAGGTCTTACGAATGTTTTTTCCATATACGCTTCCGAAGAACCGTTATAGATGGGGCTCCATTGGCCTTCGCCCGGAAAAAGAGAAAAATAAGAAAGAGAGGTTATCCTGTTTAAGCTAAAAGAATTACTATAATCGGCATATATACTTTTTTCCCGCGAAACCTGTGTAAATAAAACGGGCGTCGGCTTTACAAGAGCATATTTTACCTTATTTACATTATCTTCTACGCCAAAAAATAAAGATTCTATTTTTATTGTTGCCGTATTTCCGATAACGGGTCTTAAAACATTGTCTGCAAAATTTGCGGCAAAAGTCTGGTTTATCCGGACTAAAACAAAAGACAGGGCAATAATAAATATCGCGGCGGCTAAAAACCCTGTCGCAAAAACGGAAATTCTATGTGTCAAAATCCCCGTGGCCTGGGCAGATTTTACTCTTTTAGGGGTTTTTTTTGCTTTGGTTTTTGCTCCTGATTTCGAGGGCATTCGACAATTATAACAGAAAAAAAGCGGCTAAATCTAGACTCTCCCCTCCCATTCTTTATAGAATCTTTTCAAAAAATCTCTCATAAATTTATCTCTTTCCCCGGCCATTTTTTTTGCAGTTTTGGTATTCATCCTGGCTTTAAGCAAAAGTAGTTTTTCATAGAAGTGGTTTATCGTCGGCCCATTTGAGTTTTTATATTCCTTAAAACTTTTGTGGAGTTTAGCTCTTGTGCCCGGGTCGTAGATTTCCCTTCCCATTTTTCCTCCGTATGCAAAAGTCCTGGCTATTCCTATTGCCCCCAAAGCGTCCAACCTGTCCGCGTCCTGAACAACTTCCCCTTCAATTGTCTCCATTTCTGTTTTTACTTTTGCCCCTTTAAAACTTAAATCTCTTATTATCCTTGTAATATGCTCTATAGTTTCTCGGTCAACTCCAAGGCTTTTGAGCCATACCGCTGCCGTTTTTGGGCCTATTTCTTCATTCCCCCCGTTTAGCTTATAATCTGCGATATCGTGCAAAAGAGCTGCCAGCTCAACGACAAACATATCCGCTTTTTCTTTTTTCCCTATACGTTTTGATGTTTCCCATACCCTTTTTACATGCCACCAGTCGTGCCCGGAACTTTCTCCGGAAAGCGTTTTCTTCGCATAAGCGGCAGTTTTATTTACTACTTGAATTTTGTTCATCGAAGAAAACGCATTAATAGGGATTAACCCTCGGCCTTGGTACAAGTGTATGGACCGGAACCGGTGTAAAGGTCGGTTTTATAACCGGCGTAGCAGTCGGTACCGGGCTGGGACAAATAAGCCTAGGCGGGCATGTCGGACAAGGATATCCCTGCCTACATGCAGTCAAAGGACATACTCCTTGCACATAGTAACAACCTCTTTGACCGGGAGTCGGAAAAACCCCGGGCGTAGGTACGGGGAACATAGACGGAGTAGGGCTCGGAAGGCACCATCTCATATTGGGAATTCTGTAATTGATGATTTCAGGGCATCTGTTTGAAGCGTAGCAAGGAGGAAGAGGAACGCATTTTTGGTAACTTGCTCCCGACTGACCTCCCGAGGTAGCATTTGTTGCAAGCGTTATTGCTATAGTGAGCCCCAAAAGTAAAACTATAAAACCGATAAAAACGGGTAAATGCCTGTAATCTTTAAATGAAAACCATTCCCATTCTTTTAAGAACTTTTTCATCTAATCTAATATAGACATTATTTCTAAAAATTGTCAAATATTTCCCCATCCTGCGGCGCTTCAAATTTTTCCTCAATAGGGGAAAAACTAATCATACTACCGCTTATAAAAGCCGCAACCGAAGCTGTTGTTAAAACCGGATTATAATTTTGTCTTTGTATTTGCTCCAAAAAACCCGCTCCTCCTGCAAAAACAAGTAACATAGATAGCATTCCAAAACCTCTTCCTTAGTTCTTTTGCTTAATGAAAATTCTATGTTTGACACCTTCTCAAGTTCCATAAGCCGATTTTATAATTTTGTAATCTTAATCACAAGTCCAGCTTCAATTTGCCTCTTGTGAAAATAATTTTTCTCCGTTAATATTTTGTTAAAAGGATGATTGAATTTGGACGAAGAATAGTGGCCGAAATGCTCCAAACGCCTTTTGAAAGGGACCCCTCATTGCCGCAAATAATCTATTATCCAAATATCAGGACTCCAAGAGGAATGGATATCGAGGTCAAAAACAAAAACAGACAACAGGAATACGAAGATGCCTGTTTCGAATATTTAATGGATATGTATCCGAATGCTTTTTTATTCGGCCCTCACTATATAGACTGGGCTTTTGGAAAATCTGACATGCCGGATGAAGGCAGAATGGATGCAATGTGGTTTAAGCCTTATAGGGACGGGGTTATATTAAGCGGTTTGGCGGAATTTAAATCGGGAAAAACAAACGGAGTCGTAAGAAAAATGAACCAAATTTCGAGTACTCTTGAGCGTGTGCGACAAAATCCTCAAAGACTTCAGAATATCCTTAATTCGCTTGAGCCGGAAATTACAATTCCGGCGATTTATATTCCTCCGGACGCAAATCTTGTCGTAAAATTTCTTTCTCCCAGGGAAAAACAACCCATAAAAGAACCTCTTCCTTTTAATGTCCGTTTTGAACCTGTCCCGTACAGACCCCTGGTTGCCGTGCCTATATTTTCCGCCGCTTCATAATTTCTTACCGATTTTTTAAACAATTTTAATTTCCTTTTTCTACAATTCCCGTATGCAAAGGCCTGGTTTTAAAAAATATCTTTTGCCTGTCCATAAAAATATATTAAAAATCGGAATTGCAGTTTTTGCAATTGCCGTCATTATATCCGGGGCAAAAATTTTTAATATTTTCAAATCGGAATCCTCTCCGGCCGTTCCCTACGGTTCTTTTTCACCCTCCTCGCCAAACGCATTTTCAAAAACCTCAACGGTAAAGGGAAACGTTCAGCTTACGCAAAACTCCATGTCCGACTATTACTTTAAAAAGGGCTCAACCTCCACTTTTAACGGAACTTTGGAAAACTATTCATCCGTGCAAATAACTTTCTCCGCGGATATTATTATTTCCAATTCACAAAACCAAAGGATTACAGACAAAAAATTTTCAAACATTACGCTTGATCCGTCGGAAACAAAAACTATTTCTATGGATACCCCGCCGACTCTTAACCCGGGAACTTATTTTGTGAATGTAGGAATTTACGATAGTTCGGGAAAACAAATTTCCTGGTTTCCCCGTTACCAGAACTTTAAAATTTCACCTTAACTTTTAAATTCTTTTTTCAGCGAATAATAAGATAAAATACCTAACGGGAAAGGAAGAATTAAAGATATAAGTCTGTAAAGGATAATAACCGTAACCGAAATTCCCGGATTGATATTTGTAGAGAGAAATACTATTCCAAGAGTTGCATCGGTAGAACCTAATCCTGCGGGCAAAAGCGTCAGGGCCCCGGCAACCTGAGAAATTATATAGGCAAATATTATTAATGAGATATGCGGCTCTACATGAAACGCCAAAAAACAAGCTTCCAAAGTGACTATATCCGCAAGGTAATAGAATAAATTTTTTCCGAACGAGTATCCGATAAATCTGAATTTATGATTCTTGAATAAATTTTTATAAGTTTCTACTTTTCCGAGGATTTGTTCAACTTTTTTAAACCATTCAAATTTACTGAAATAGAAAAAAATTTTTTTATGAAAATCCTTTACCCTTATTAAAAGAAAAAGCACAGTAAAAGATATTAAAACCATAATAACGACAGTTATGAAAAGATAAAGATGGACGGGAATTTCAAAAGTAGAAAAAGGTATTGTAGGCAAAGAAATAAGCAAAAGCAGTACCATTAGGGAAATTCCGGCAACGCTGTATAAAAAATTAAGGAAAATTATGGCATCGTAGTCTATTCCGAATTTGTGATAAAAATAAAAAGTGGCAGCTAAAGGACCCAATTGACCTACGGGGAAAAGACGTGTTGCAAAAACATCTAAAGAAGCCACTCTTACCGTATCCTTGATTTTTATCCTGAAGTTTACAAGCTTAAACATCAATTTCGTAAAAATTCCGTCTTCTACGTATTGGCTAAGTTGTGAAAGAATAGCAATTACTATCCAAAAATAATTAAGCGAGTTTTTGGCGGCATAAAGTTTTTGGATATCGGAGATATGGGGATATAAAACTTTAACCGCAAGAAGAAGAAAAATTATTAAAATAATATTTCTTAATATTTTTAATTTGTCCACTATTTAATGCTTTCAGACAAGAGGGATTTTGTCAACCGATTCAGAAGCATTTTCCGAATAAACACAAAGGCAAATCATTGTCTAGATACCATTTGTTCTGAAATTTGACAAGTTTTATCTGCCGGCCGTTTTGCAATTTACAAGTCCCGTAACCGGCAGTTCTTTTTATCAAAGAGACACACCCCCTGAAAGCATAATAATTTTCAAACGAACTGTGGGCTTTTTTTAGAACGAAATATTGATTTATAAAAATTATTCCCAAAAGAATGAATGATAAAATTAAAGTTAGAAAAAAATATTTTTTAAAACTCTTCATGAAGTTATTATATCACTTCACGATATAGCGTCAAGAGGGGTCTAGGAGAGCCCAGTTATGGGAGACATAGGGCTCACTGCATAAATTTCTGTTAAAACAGCATGGCCTTCTCATGCCTTTATTTAGTTTATCCAGCATTACCCCGAGATGTTTTTCCCTGGTCTCCTCCGTTTTTACGGCCCTGACCCAACGGATCCAATCCCACCGGGCACTCGGTGTTATGTCATTCCAAAGTTCCTCCGCTTTTTTTGAAGTGGACAGGGCTTTTTTTATATCTTTGGGGACCTCGGGTTCTACCCATTCCTTGGTCGGCTCAAGCGAAACCCGAACGGTGTCCCCTGCCGAAGCTTTGGCTTTTTCAAGCAAATTTTTGTCGGGCCTAAACCAGTGGCTGGGCTTCTTATCGGGCGAATACTTTCCGTCCGGCTCGAGCAGCGCCTTAAAAGGAACTCCGTTTATAGTCCCCGAAACCATTGTTATGGCACGGGTAGGAAGTTTTGCGCTTGCTTGCTGAGGAAGCCAAAGAATTGTCCAATCTCTAATTTTGTAAAGTTTTGTTTCAAAATTAATTTTCGACATATTTTTGATAGAAGACATTATATCAGAAGCGAAATGGTTTACGCTGAATACGATCAAGGGGATAGAACTTATTTCAATAAAATATTGTCACCTAAAATAAGAACAGCGACACAACAGCTGTCCCTAAAATTACCCAGATAACATCTTTTTTAAGTTTAATCAAAACAAAAAGAGCTGCTAAAAATATTGCCCAGGTCTGCCAGTTAATAAGCGATTTTTCTCCAAACTGCAAAGCAACCGCTGCTATAATTCCTATAAACCCCGCCTGGAACCCCTTAACCAAAACTTTAACCGCTTTTAAATGTTTTATTTTTTCGTGGAATTGTCCCAATAAGATAATAAATAAAAGTGACGGAAGAAAAATTGCAATGGTTGCAAAGAATGCACCAATCCATCCGTAAACTTTGTAGCCTATGAATGCAGCGGTAATAAAAACCGGGCCTGGGGTAATCTGACCTATTGCAATTCCGTCTCTAAACTGGAGAAGAGTTAGCCAATGAAATCCGTTGACGACAATACTATTGATTAGAGGTATAGAGCCGAACCCCCCACCGAATGCAAAAAGTCCTATCTGGAAAAATGTTGACGATAGTGTCCAAATAACCGAATGGCTAAACCATAAAACTAAAGAGGCAATGATTAGAAATATCAAAAGATAAACAAGTTTTATATCTACGGAATATTTTTGTAGCGTATTTATATGAAGTTTATCGTGTGAATGCAGTTTTGCTCCTTCATATTCATGGGTAAAAAAATAAAATAAAAATCCCAGAACACCTGCGAGTAAAATAATAAGTATTACGTTTATGCCTGAAAATGCCGAGAGTAAAAAGGTAACAATGGCAACGCTAAATCCCTTATAGTCTCTATTATCGAGTTTTCCGAATACTGACTTTCCAAGCATTAAAATTGCGTTAATCAAAAGTGCAACAACCAAAGCCCCAAGACCCATGAAGAATTTCTGAATTATGGTTAACGAATGATACTCAAAATATATTTGGGCCAAAATTGTAGTAAAAATAAATGCGGGGAGAATATACAGACCGGGGAGGATAATCCATCCCAAAATCCCCCTTAATTTATAACCGAAATATCCCATTAAAGTTACCCCAGTTGAGCCGGGAAGAATCTGCGAAAGGCTTAAGGTATTCATAAATTCTTCTTCTGTTATCCAACAGTTTTTTTCTACCAAATGTTTTTTCATTTGGGCCAGAATCGCGGGTCCCCCGTAACCCGTGATTCCTATAAACAAACTTGTTTTTATAATTTCTATTAAACTCGGCTTTTGTTTCATCTTATTACAATGTTAAACAGATACCCCGTAAATATAATTCCTAATGTTAGTATTGCTATATAAATTCCCAAAAGTTTTGGTTTCAATACTTTTCGTAAGATCACCATTTCGGGAAAAGAAAGAGCAGTTACGGACATCATAAAGGCAAGGGCCGTTCCTAGGGGAAGGCCTTTCGAAATTAAAGCCTGGACAATAGGTATTGTGCCCGCGGAATTGGAGTACAGGGGGACTCCGATCAATACCGCAACAGGAACGGCCAGAATATTTCCCCTTCCGGCAATTTTTGTCAACGCATTCGACGGGGCATATCCGTGTATCAATGCCCCTATTCCGACACCCAACAAAACATAAGGATAAACTTTTTTAATTAAATCCAAAGTATACAGGTAAGCTTGGTTTATTCTTTCTTTTTTTGTTAATTTGTTCTCTTCGGATAAATTTCCCCCTTTTATCTTCCAGACATAATCCTCAACCAGAGGCTCAAGATGCATCTTCCCCATCACATACCCGACAATAACAGCTATTGTCACTCCCGAAAAAGCGTATAAAAGCGCAACAGGAAGCCCGAAAAGGCCGAACAAGAGTATTACCGCAACTTCGTTTACCATCGGAGCCGAGATCAGGTAGGAAAAGGTAACCCCCAAAGGAACTCCGCTTTCAACAAAACCGATAAATAAAGGCACTGCCGAACAAGAGCAAAAAGGTGTGATGATGCCAAAGCAAGCGGCAAGAATATTTCCGAAAATAGTGAATTTTTTCGTAAGGAATTTTCTTGTCTTCTCGGGAGACAAAAAAGACCTAAGATAAGAAACCAAAAATATAATTACCAAAAGAAGAATAAGAATTTTTATGCTGTCGTAGATAAAAAAATTAAGAGCATTTCCCAAAAGGCTTGTCTTACCCAAATGAAAAAGGTTATAAGCCACAAAATCCGCCAATAATTGCACCGGGAAAAAAGGATCCATAACTAAATTAATTCAATTCTTTGACTATCAAATCTTTTATTTTCTCTTTGTTGGGGACAAAACCTATCATCACGGGTTTCCCGTTCACTGTCAAAACAGGACTAGACATTATTCCCAGTTCAACAATTTTTGAAACGTCGGTAATATAATCAACGCTTGCTTCAAGATTTAATTCCCTGACGATTTCCGTTGTCATTTCAAAAAGTCTCCTGCAGTTTGCGCATCCTGACCCTAAGACTTGTATTTTCATTTTAATCATCTAATTCCCTTAACGTATTTATTAATTTTTCTCCCTTGTCTGTTAATTCATATTCTACGAACTTTCCCTCTTTTTTGCTTTGTATAAAACCGGCCGAGGCCAAATCCGAGAGGTGGTGCGAAATAAGACTTTGGGAAAGATTGGTATGAGTCATTAAATCGCAGACGCAATGGGGACCCTCCTTTAGCATTAAAAGAAGCTCAAGCCTTGCCTTAACTCCCAAAAGCTTTAGCTTTTCTTCCAAACCTAAAACCTGTTTATCGGTGAAATCGTATTTTCCGGGATTAACCTTGCAGCTGCACCTCTTATATATGAACATATATTCATATATTATCAGCATTATTAACGTTTGTCAATAAAAATTCTGTCTTATTCTGGGTAGCAGGGCTAATTTGCTCTCTGGTCTGTACGATATTAGAAACTATTTTATCAGGAATTAAAGATATCTATATAATCGACAAACGAATAAACCCTATTCCTCTGCTTGCCGGTAATTTCTTTAAGTATTCCTTTTGCAACAAATTTGGAAACCAGAGCTAAGGCGTTCGGATTCTTTAAATCTACAATCGTTTCAACATCTTTTACTCTAACCATTGGTATTTGGAACAATCTTTTAAGTAGAATCATCGCTTTTTCAGATGACCCTCCCATAGTAGATATTTTTGCATAAGACTCTTCTCTTAACTTGATAATTTTTCTTGCTGTTTCAACGGCATTTTGAGATGTTTCAATCACACCTTCGAGAAAGAACTTTAACCACCCTTCTATATCATCGCTCCTGCGAAAATCTGTTAATTTATCATAATAAAGGCCCTTATTGCGTTTAAAAAAATCAGAAAGATAAAGAAGAGGTTCTCTTAGTATCCCTTGTTCACATAAGTAATATGTGATTAACAATCTTCCCATCCTTCCATTGCCGTCTAAAAATGGGTGGATCGTTTCAAACTGTGCGTGCACTAATCCGGTTTTTATTAGTATTGGAACAGGCGACTTGTCATGAAGATAATCTTCAATATTTCCCATTAAATCAATTACATAATTATGTGGAGGGGGAACATAGGCGGCAGTGTTAATACTAACTCCTCCCACCCAATTTTGTGACGTTCTAAAATCTCCTGGCGATTTTGTATCTCCTCTTACACCCTGCAAAAGCTCCTTATGCATCTCCTTTATTAATCTTAACGATAATGGCAATTGTTGAGAGCGATAAATTCCAAAATTAAGGGTGCTTATGTAATTCAAAATCTCGTCAACGTCTTTATGAATTTCTGAGTCTTCAATCTTTGCTTCCGCTTTAAGAACATCAACAAATGTTGCTTGGGTTCCCTCAATCTGACTCGATAAAGTTGCTTCTTTTCTCAGATACATTAAAATAAAAAAATTTACATTCGGAAGAATATCGGCAACTCCATCCAGCCTTCCAAGAGCTAAATCCGCCTTCGAAAGTAGGCTTTGAAGATCTGAATCCATATGAACATCAAGAGGCAGCTTGTTTGGAATAAAAGCTTTATAACTTAGGTCACCGCTTAATTGATTAATAAAGTTTCCCGTTCTCATACTGCCGTAGATTAAATTTTTCTTATCTACGGTAAAGAGTATAATCCATTATTTAATCTATGTCAAGAGGTAAAATCCGTAGTTTACGAAGGTTTTATAAATGTTTTTTTGTGAATTAATTTGCTCCCCGAGTCGGTCAGGGATCATTCAAAACTATAGTTATATTATCCAGGCTTTAGCTCTCCCGTCCTGAGATTATATAACCGCTAGAATATTAAATTCTTTCCAGAATCAGGCCATATTGGAGAATTAAAGCAAAGGTTAAAAAGTTACCTTTAATTATTTACTATCAAATTCCTTTTCCGCCAATGGGAGACAATATTATCTGCTCCGGAGGTCTTGCAATAAAAGGTAATGCTTTGGAAATTAAGTCTTTGGAGCTTACGTTATTAAGGGATGCTTCGTGACTTTGCTTGGAGTCCCATATCTCAGTCACCCATACTGCGTCCGGTTCTGTTGTTGATTCATTCACTATATATAATTTGCAGTTCTGAACCGCCTCCATTGTTTTTGCAGCTTCGAGCAGAATATCGAGCAATTCTTTACGTTTTTCAGAAATCGCCGTGATTTTTGTGTATATTCCAAACATTTCTTACAAATTATACCATGAAGTTATAATATAAGACTTTCAGGAGGACTGAAGTAATCTAAATATAACCTTGTCCGGGAAATAGACGATATTAGAATCTATTTAAGACTTCAATCGTCTAGCGAAAGGCATTAAATCTTCTCTTTTTAACAAATGGTAGCTAGAGCAGTTATTAACCATTGCATAGCTTCTCGCGTGAGAAAAACCAATATATTCAATAGTTTTGCCCTTTTCTCTTGCTTTCTTAATTGCGGGGAGTAAATCTGTATCTGAGGAGACTAGAATAATACGGTCACAGATATTTTCATAAGATGCGACAAGAATATCTACTGCAATATTTACATCAACACCCTTTTCGTGCCAATCCCCATCAGATTTAAGTAAGTAACCAAGAACATAGTTAAAACCATTATTCTTAAGGTGGGCTAGCAATTTTTGTTGATTACCAAGCATTTGTTTCGTTTTCTTTGTTCCATCTGTTCTTACTGCTCCAACATAATAACTGGCATTTATTATCTTCTGATCTTTAGACAACATCTTTGCAAAACCTGAGAAATCAAATTGAAGTAGATTATGTAAATTTAAATCTTTTAATTTATAATAGAAGTTGCTTCCATCAATAAGAACAATACAGCGTTTATCTTTCATTTTCTCATAATTTTATTACTTTACGAGAAGATAAAAAATCCTGCAAACACCTTACGGCCTTGCAGGAGATTTTATGAAAGTATTATACCAAACAAGACAAGACTAGGCAAGAATAAAAATTTATTTGAGGCTAGTTTACTCCGCGAAATGGACGACGTTAGAACCTATTTTTTGACAAAATAAGTTATGTCTGGTAAACTTCTTTTTAAGCGATGAAGCTCGCTTAATTCCGCCAAAAAGGCGTTAATGGCTTCTACATTTTGTAGAAGTCTTTTTTTGTTTATGGCGTATTCAAAATTACCATTAGGGAAAAAAGCTCCCGAAATAATAAATGCTGTAGTAGAAATTCCAAGAGGAGCTCATAACAAATATGAGTATGACGAGGAATTAGACGAAATAAGACTTGATAGAGTCTTACATTCTTCTGTCTTTTATCCTGTCGATTACGGATTTATCCCCGAGACAAGGGCTGATGACGGAGACCATCTGGATGTCTTAGTAATAATTTCCGAATCAGTTTTTCCCGGATGTGTAGTTAAGGTTAAAGTAATAGGTGCTTTAGATATGGAAGATGAAAATGGAAGAGACTATAAAATTGTAGCAGTTGCTTTGAAAGACCCGAGAAACGAACATATAAGAACTATTGAAGATTTGACCGAACACTTCCAAAAAGAAGTCCAGAATTTCTTCGAAACATACAAAAAGCTTGAAAACAAATGGGTAAAAATTAAGGGATGGGTGGGAAAAGAAGAGGCTTACAAGATAATAAAAGAAGCAAAAGCTAAATTTGACAAGGAAACCGAATAAATGTTGTTTATATTTTTGGGTATAGTTTTTGGATTACTTGGAAGCCTAGCTGCTTTTTTTATAACCTACGAGGAATATCAACGTCACTTTTCTGATAATAAAAAGGTTTTAAGGCATAGTTTGGAAACAGCAGCTTTTGCCTTTTTTATATTTTTGGGGATTGCTATGTTAGTAGGTTTTATCTTCGATGCCCTTAAATTTTAAGGCTAATCAACTATATCAAAATGTATCAGCTCCGCGAGATGGACGATGTTAGAATCTATTTTTCTACCTTAATAACTCAGTAAGCTTTTCTAGAAGAATTGGTAATTCATAAATATCATCATCCCCGCTAAAATGTTTCTTTTCATGTTCAGTTATTTCTTCTGCATTTAATTTTTCTTTAAATATATTTCCATATTCTAAGGGAACAACGGGGTCATCATCTGAATGAATTGAAATTAGTCTACCACAATGCTTTTTTATTTCTTCCCAATTTATATCTTTTCTAAAGAAGTCTTTTAATTCTTGTATGTCTAAGTCATCCGTGAATCCTGCTAATAAAATTACTCCTCCTATCCTTTGACTTCCATGTAGAGATTCTAAATATCTAAGTATTGTGATACACCCCAAACTATGACCTATAAGAAATGTATTTTCATCGGGATTACCTACAACCTCCTGTAGCTTACTAACCCAATATCTTTGTTTGGGACTGTGTGGATTAGGCATAGCTGGATTTATGACTTTAACTTGCCTATTTTCTAGTTCTCTAATTAACCATGGATGCCAACCTTCTTGAGGATAACCATTTAAACCATGAACAAGAATAACTCGTTTCATTAAACTTGATTATATCAAAAGGTAATTTGAGGCTAATTCCGCAGCTCCGGGAAATGGACTACGTTAGAACTTATTTTAATCACTTATATATTGGAAAATCTATGACAAGACACCTTTCTTAATGTAGTCTTTAATCAATGATTGATATGGAACATTAATTTCATTTGCTTTTTCTTTAACTCTATTCAGTAGATACTCCGGTATCCTGATTGAAATAGAACGACTTGATGGTTTCAAATTAGGAAAGCTAACTCTTTCAAAATCGGAAGAGTCGAAATACTCCGATAAATCTAACTTTGCCCAGAAATCTCTTTCCTCGTCCTCATTTTTAAATTTCGGTATATTAAGTTGTCTCTTCATATAAATGCACCTCCTTTTTGTTTATGTCCCTAGCAGAGATTATTCTAATTTTTCCGCTCCTCTGGGTGAACACGATGTATAGTAAACGATCTTTTTTTGTTTTCCCCAAAATAATAAGCCGTTCTTCCTGTTTTGAATGTAGTTTATCTTTAAATATTACCTTCCCTTCATCAAAAAATATTTCCTCTGCCTCTTTATCGTTAACTCCGTGCTTTTTATTCTTACCGATATTACCCTTATCCCATTCAAACAAGATTGCGCTTTTATCTATTCTCATTCTTTTTGTATATACTATATTATACATATTTACATTTGAATGTCAATATTATTTTTTGAATTAAATTACTTAATGTGTGGAATAAACCTTTGATGCTATCCTCAATTACGCAGATAATCAGCTTTTGCTCCTAGAAATGGACAATGTTAGAACCTGGTTTCAATAAACCTGGTTGTGGGAGCCGATGTCATAAAGCCAGATGGTATCATTAATTATTAGATAAACAACTCTAATATCTCCAGAAACCGAAAACGCACGAAAATTTTTCTTTTTTCCAATGAGTTTATGATCCCTTAAGGATGGGTCGTTGGGATTTTTGATGAACTTATCCAGTTGGTTTTTGAATTGTGTGTCCAGCTTTGGATAGGGAGAAATTCTTTTTTTATAGTTTTTGACAAATTCCCTATGATACTGAATCTTCATGAAGTTTATGCATTAAATCTTTTACATCATTAGCGGAAGAAACGTTAATGCCCGATTCAAAATCCTTTGTCATATCAATATAACGTTCCTCATTTCTCTCGGAAAGAAATATTGATTCCGTAAGTGTGATTTCAATCTTATGAGATGCAACTTTAGACAAAAAAACCCTAATCAACTCCTGAAGAGAAGAAAAACCCTGGGACAACGCTTCTTTCTCGGCATTGGCCCTTAAATCCTGGCTAATAGGAATTTGCAACACTGTCTTATTCATATAGTATAATTATAATGTTTTAATATTGATATTGCAAGGGGTATTTTGGGCCAATTTTGCTCCGTGACGTTCATGCACTTCGAACGCATTTTATTATATCGAAGGAGATTTACAAAAAGATATTTCTATAGCTGCTTCCCTATCAAGTGTTTAATTTGACTAAAAACCTGTTAAACTACACGCGAATCCAAGCTACAGTGGAAAAATGAAACAAAGATTGCTAAGATAAAAAAGCTAACAATCTTATAATGTTGACAACATTCTATTTGTATGGAATATTATGCTTATGAACCAAAATAACCAAGGACCCTTGCCTTATGTAATTTCAATACCCAAACTCGTTATTTTATCTGTTTTGACATTTGGAATTTTCGATTGGTATTGGTTTTATCGACAATGGAAATCATTCGCGAAAGATAGACATAATTTCCTCGTTTTTATACTTTTGGCTATTTTCGCAGTTCTCTCTTGTTTTTCCTTATTCCCAAATATATCAGGCAGGTTAAAAGATAATCGCTTAAAAGTAGAGGTAAGTCCTATTATTCTTGCCTTACTCTATTTCTTATTAACAGGCTTAGACAAACTACCAACTCCCTTCTTTTTATTAAGTAGTGCAACTGTTATTCCGCTTGCTTTTGTTCAGAAAGAAATCAACACTTATTCGGAGCTAAAATATGGGGACAAGTTGATTCAATCTAATTTTGGAATAAGAAATTTAATTACCTCGATAATTGGCGGTATAGTTATGTTTCTGATACTCTATGCTTCTTTATTTCTCAAAAAATAAATTTAGAATAATCAGATGCTATTCATAACCCCAATAAATCCAAATTATAACTTGCTCCGGGAAATGGACGACGTTAGAAACTATTTTGCGTTTAACTCCTGATTTATTCTCTCGCTTATGAACATTTTCATTAAAGATTGATAGGGAACATCCCTTTTATTTGCAAGTTCTTTAATGCGTGCCAATAAGTAAGACGGTAATCTGAGTGAAATTGTTTCCGTTGAAGGCTTAAGATTAGACAAATCCAACTCAACCGGTTTACTGTAATCAAAATACTCTGTTGAATCGGCTTTTGCCCAAAAATCTCTTTCTTCATCTTCGTTTTTAAACTCAGGAATTTGTTTAAGTTTTTTCATATTCACCTCTTTCCTTTTTATTCATATCTCTTGCCGAAACAATTCTAATTTTTTGATTCCTTAAGGTAAAAATAATCGTCAATCTTCTTTTTGTATTTGTAATACCGTGTGCAACAAACCTTTTTTCCAGAAAAGAGTGCTTAGTATCCTCAAATATTTTTAAGGGTCTGTTAAAAAATACTTCTTCCGCTTCTTGATTTGAAACCTTATGTTTTATATAGTTTTTATCCTTATTCCATTTATCCCATTCAAAAGCAATAACCCTGGGAAGAATTTTAATCACACTATTAGTATATTGCAAAAATATACATTTGTCAAGGAGAAAATAAACTGACTGATATTTTGAGGCTAATTATACGGCTCCGGGAAATGCAATTGCTCTGAGCCTGCCGAATGAGGACGACGTTAGAACCTATTTTTTGACAAAATAAGTTATGTCTGGTAAACTTCTTTTTAAGCGATGAAGCTCGCTTGACCCGCTAAATGCGAGGTGATGGCTTCTACATTTTGTAGAAGTCTTTTTTTGTTTATGGCATATTCAAATTTATCGTTGGGAGATAAAGCTCCCAAAATAATAAATGCGGTCGTAGAAATACCCAAAGGCGGTCATAATAAATACGAGTATGATGAAAAGCTGGATGAGATAAGACTCGACAGGGTTTTGCATTCTTCCGTATTTTATCCCGTTGATTATGGTTTTTTACCCGAAACAAGGGCTGACGACGGGGACCACTTGGATGTATTGGTAATAATCTCGGAGTCTGTTTTTCCAGGCTGTGTTGTTAAAATTAAAGTAATAGGCGCTTTGGATATGGAAGACGAAAACGGAAGAGATTACAAGATAATCGCAGTTGCTCAAAAAGACCCAAGAAACGAACATATAGGGACTATTGAAGATTTGACAGAGCACTTCAAAAAAGAAGTCCAGAATTTCTTTGAAATATACAAAAAGCTTGAAAACAAATGGGTGAAAATAAAAGGCTGGATCGGGAAAGAAGAAGCATTCAAAGTAATAAGGGAAGCAAAAGAAAAGTTTGATAAAGAAGCAAAATAAATGTTGTTTATATTTTTGGGAATAATTTTTGGTTTTTTAGGAAGTCTGGCCGCATTTTTTATAACTTACGAGGAATACCAGCACCACTTTTCCGACAAGAAAAAGATTTTAAGACATAGCGCCGAAACCGGAATTTTTGCCTTTTTTATATTCTTGGCGATAGCCGTTTTAGTAGGAGTAATATTTAATTATGTAAAATTTTGAAGCTGAATAAATACATCAAAGCTTATCAGCTCCGCAGAATGGACGATGTTAGAACCTATCTAGAGCTTTCTAGTGTTGTAAAATAAGCGATGATAATCATACTGAAAACAAAACCTCCTATAAGTGAAAAAATAATTGCTAAACTAAAGAGGAAGGTATTTTTATTAAAAATAAACAACAAGTTTTTTGAAAAAAAATACTTTTTAATAGATAAAAAGTAATAATTAAATAAAATAGGATGTCCGACAGCAATATTATTTCGGATTTAATTTCTTGAGTCTGTAATAAAATATTTAAACCTATTACAAGAGCTAAACTAGCAAGAGTAACTACAATATAAAATATAATAGCTTCTTTGTAATTTCTTTTCTTCGAGAAATCAAATTTTTTCACTTAGAATATAATGCAATAGATAATAGGGAAAGTCAAGGTAGACTATATCAAATTATATCAGCTCCGCCTGATGGAGGATATCAGAACCTATTCTTTACAACTATGGAATTATTAGTGCTTTTAAATCAATGCCATTTCTAGGTTTTGTGCCATATTTATTATTTTTGATTTCACCCTCTTGAAACCACAGGTCTAATCTAGGTATTTTAAAGAAGTTATCCTTATAAAGTTTATTGTAATCCCCTTTGCCTATATCGTTATATCTTTTGGTCATCAAGGAGTAATTATAGACAAGCAATATGAGACCAAAACCAAACAATATGTAAGGATAGGTGGGATTATTTAGAAAAGCGGCATTGGAAAATGATATCTTTGCAAAAAGGATAAAAATAATGAACCAGAGCAAAGATCCTATGATATATGTTAGTCTATTTACTCTCCCCGAAAAAAGCACATACTTTGCCATCTATAATTAAATAATAATATTGAAAAATTTGAAAGTCAAATTGATGTGCTGGCACCCTAGATAGAGAACGGTCGTTCTCCTTTCTGTCTTTGGTACTCTTGTACAACCTGAAATGGAGTTTTGTAACCCAAAGACTGATGATATCTTTTAGTATTGTACTTGGTATTAAAC
>JAKALS010000006.1 GCA_021813145.1 bacterium | reverse complement strand
CTACCTTCAAAACGAAGGACTGGGAGGGGTAAACATACTAAACGGTCTTATTACCATAGACACCAACGGCAATATGAATGTACAGGGGGTATTAGGAGCTACCACCATAAAGACACAAAGGCTCGTTATGCAGGGAGACGTAGGAAGCGCAACCATTCCTGCAGGCTCTACCTATGTGGAAATAGACAATCCGGATGTTAAGGAAAACTCACAGGTTCTTTTAGCTCTAAGGACTCTTGTTAACCTTCATCTTTCCGTAAGTTACACCGGAACAGGAAGATTTGTAGTCAGTCTTCCTTCTGCCCAGAGCGAGAATATCAATTTCGACTGGTGGGTAATAGGCAAACAATAAATAGTAGTTAGGTAATTAATAGATAAGGACTCAGGTAGGATTTATTCTTCTTTCTGCTGTATACCGAGGAGCCAAAGAACCGCTTCTTTTTTATATCTTCTGTCGCCTCTTGAGTTGATTCTTATTGCAGGGAGTTTTCCTCTTTTTCCCCATCTTTTTATCGTTAACGGAGATACACGTAAAACTTGGGCTACTTCGCGCACCGTTAGGAGGTCGGGTAGATTATTGATTGATATACTTTGATTAGTCATAGCCTCAAGAATATATTTATATTAGTCAATGTATGTTTTAATTATCTATAAAGTAACAAACTATAACAAAATTGTCAAGAGGTATTTATCACAGAAAAGTATGTAGCATCTTGTAGCTGGTATTTTGTCAAGTAAAAAGCCCCTTGAAAGGGGCTTATACTAAATACGAAATACAAAATACTTTATACTCGTATTATTTCAACTCTACAGTTGCGCCAGCAGCTGTAAGCTTTTCTTTAGCTTCGTCTGCTGTTTTCTTGTTGACCGCTGTCATTACTTCTTTGGGAGCTGCGTCAACCAAGTCCTTTGCTTCTTTGAGTCCCAATGTGGGAACCAATTCTCTCAAGGCTTTGATGACTGCAATTTTGTTTGCGCCCGAATTTGCAACGACTACGTTAAAGACCGTCTGTTCTTCGGCCGGTTCTCCTCCTTCTGCGGGTGCTGCTGCTCCGGCTGCCGGTGCTGCCGCTACCATTGCTGAGGCGGATACTCCGAATTTTTCCTCCAAAGCCTTAACGAGCTCCGAAAGCTCTAAAACGGACATTTCTTCAACTGCTTTTATTAATTCGTCTTTTGTTAATTTTGCCATTCCGTCTCACCCCCTTGGTGATTAGTGTCTAGCAACTAGCGTCTAGTATTTTAGTTAACTAAACGCTAAACGCTGACTAACTAGCCACTGGTTTTGATTTTTCTACTGCTTTAAGTGTCAATACCAATTTCTGTAAATTCCAATTAAGGGCTCTGTGAAGTCCGAAAAGAGGGGATTTCATTCCGCCGACAAATTGGGCTATAAGAGTTTCTCTTGAGGGAAGAGTTGCAAGTTTAAGAACCTGCTCGTTTGTAAGAGGGGAGTTATCCAGGATTCCAAACTTAACCGAAGGAAGATTAAGATCTTTTATCATTTTTGCAAGTTTTTTAAGAGGTTCCACAACGTCTGCATATAAAAACATGGTTCCCGTAGGTCCTTCAAGCGAATCGGGATTTTCTATTTTTATCTTGGCCTTGTCAAAAGCTCTTAAAACGAGGGAATTCTTTGCGACGACGTATTCGCTGTCCAAGGGCTTAATGGTCCTTTTAAGCTCTTCAAGTTGTTTGTGAGTCAGTCCCTGATAGTTTGTGAATACGACAGCTTTAGCCTTTTGGGCTTTTTCTGCTATTTCTTCAACTATCTGTTCCTTTTTAGCTCTGTTTGCGCTTACTTTTTTAACTTCGTCCGTCATATTTAAAATTCTAAAACCTAAAACACAAAAAAGCTTCCCTAAGGAAGCTAACTTTATAATTTTACGAACCTTCGACTTTATGAACCGTTCGTTTTGCTCCTCGGCAAGTCTTATTCGTTAATCATTAATTCTTAACTCGCTTGCTGTCTTAGGTTCTATGAGTTTACCAAAAGGGCTACATTAAGTCAATAGAGACTAAATTACAACTGCACCTTTATTCCCGGTGACATCGTGCTCTTAAGGGTCGCGTTTCTGATATTTGTTTTTTTAACAGCTTTTACAAGTGTATCTATATTTTCTTCAAGTTTTTTAGGTCCAAAAGAGACTTTTCCTACAGTTAAATGAAGAATGGGGAATTTGGCTTCTGTTTTAAAGGAAACCTGTCCGCCTTCGTATTTTTTAACTATTTCTTCGGGTTTTGTGCTGATTGTTCCGTTTTTAGGATTTGGCATAAGGCCTCTTGGTCCTAAAACTCTTGCAACTTTTGCAAGTTTAGGCATCACAGAAGGCTCGGCCACCAGAACGTCAAAGTTTATTATGCCTTTTTCCACGTCTGCGATTAGAGCGTCGTTTGCTATTGCAACCCTTGTTTTCTTGCCTGTTCCGTTAGGAAGGGTTACGTTTCCCGAAATTCCCGTAGAGACCGTGTTTAAATGAAGCTCTACCGTTTCGTCAAATTTTCCCCTCTGTAGTTTTTCCAAAAGAGAAAGCCCTTCCAAAAGCGAATAAGTTTTTTTCTTGTCTATGGAAGCGGATAGGTCAGTATACTTTTGAGAGTGGAATGCCTTAGCTTCTTTTTGAAACTTTTCTTTTTTAGCTTTAGGTTTATTTTCTTCTCCCTGTTCTTCCGTAGGTTTGACGGATGAGGATGCCGCGGCTTTTGCTTCGGCGATTTTAGCTTCCTTTTTCTTTTTAAGCTCTTCCTGCTGTTTTTTTTCTGCTTCTTCGTCTCCTAATGTTTTAACTCTTATTTTTCCCATATTTATTCGACAGTTACTCCCATGCTTCTTGCTATTCCTGTTACTATTTTTACTGCCGGCTCTAGTTCTGTTGTATTTAAATCTTCCATTTTGGCTTTTGCAATCTCTTCGGCCTGCGCCCTTGTAATTTTACCTGCCGATTCTTTTCCCGGCTTTTGCGAACCTTTTTCTTTGCCCAAAGCTTTTTTAATCATTTCGGCAACCGGAGGTTTTTTGGTTATGAAAGAAAAGGTCCTGTCTTCATAAACCGTAATAACAACAGGAATAACTGTGCCTTTTTGCTCGGCCGTTTTGTCGTTGAACGCTTTAACGAACTCCATAATAGGGAGTCCGTGTTGTCCTAAAGCAGGGCCTACAGGTGGCGCAGGCGTTGCGGCTCCCGCAGGAATCGTTAATTTAATTAATGTTTTTACTTTTTTTGCCATATTGTTTTGAAGTCGCGGCAGTAGAGGACATTTTAGGTGTCTTATCTACTGGTTCAAGCGACGAATCTCCCAGACTTAATAAGTTTTTCAATTATAGCTTGGCTACTTGAAGGAAGTCAAGCTCAACGGGTGTTTCTCTTCCGAATATTGAAACAAGTACTTTAACTTTTCCTTTTGCTTCGTCTATTTCGTCAATTGTCCCTAAGAAATCGGTAAAAGGCCCGTCCACAATCTTTACCGCCTCTCCCGTAACAAAAGCAGCTTTATACAAAGGTTCTTCCGTTTTTATGAATTTTTGTATTGCTTCTACTTCTTTGTCCGAAATAGGGGAAGGTTTGTTTCCCGCGCCGATAAAGGCCGTTACGCCCTGAGTTGTTCTGACCAAAAGCCATGACTCGTCGTCCAGTATCATTTTTACAAGGACATATCCCGGGAAAATTTTTTCTTTTACGGTTTCTTTTTTGCCCTGGGAGACTTTTATAGTGTTCCTTGTGGGGACAATTATATCGAAGATTTTTTCTTCAAACCCCATCGATTCGACTCTTTGCTTTAAAGACTTTGCTACCTTATTTTCGTGTCCCGAATAGGTGTGGACTATATACCACTTAGCCTGGTCCGAAGCCGAGCTGGTTGCTTCTTTTGCTTCGCTTTTCATTTCGGGAGTTGCCGAAACTTCTTCGGTCTCTGTCTTTTTTTCTTCTGTTGTTTGTGTATCCTGATCCATAAGTTCTTATTTAATTAATAGAGTGAGTAGGTTGGTAAGAATATAATCTATTCCTCCCAAAAATACCCCGACCAATACGCTTACTATTATTACCACCGAAGTAAGTCTTATTACTTCGTCCCTTGTAGGCCATACAACTTTTTTTAATTCGTCTCTTGTCTCTTTTAGAAAAACTACCGGTGTAGTGGCCATATTTTTAGCCACTAGCTACTAGTAATCAACGTTTAGTATTCCTAGTCCTAGAGGCAAGATGATTCTATCAAAAATAAAATTACATGTAAAGAAGTATATAAACAGCAAAGGTTTGGTAAGAAAAAAGTAAAAGCAGTTGACACAAAATCCCAGTCATAAGATAATAGCAGGTGTATGAATAAGAAAATTACTAAGGTGGTAATTCCCGCGGCGGGTTTTGGAACAAGATTTCTTCCCCAGACAAAAGCGATGCCTAAAGAAATGCTTCCGATAGTAGATAAGCCCGTTATTCAATATGTAGTTGAGGAGGCGGTGGAGTCGGGGATAGAGGATGTAATAATTGTAACAGGATATGTAAAAAGAGCAATCGAAGACCATTTCGATATGCCAAACGCGGAGCTTATCAAAAATCTGGAAGTCGGCGGAAAGAAAGAGCTTCTGGAGCACGTAATGAGAATATCGGAGCTTGCAAACTTTATTTATATAAGACAAAAAGGAGCTTACGGCAACGGAACTCCTGTTCTTTCGGCAGAACCCGCAATAGATAACGAGCCTTTTGCGGTACTTTGGGGAGACGAATTTATACACGCCAAACCGCCGAGGCTTTCCCAAATGATTAAAGTTTATGAAAAGTACGGAGGAATCGTAATAAGCGGGGTAAGGATAGAAAAAAAAGAAGACCTAAAAAGATACGGAATCGCCGACGTAGAGCAGGTAGAGGGAAACGTATTTAAGATAAACGAGATAGTCGAAAAGCCGGAGCCCGATACGGCTCCTTCAAACCTTGCGACACACGGAGCATATATTCTCCCTCCGGAAATATTCGGGGCATTAAGAAGTCTTGAACCGGGAAAAGGCGGGGAGATATGGCTGGTGGATGCAATAAATAAGCTGAAGAACGAGGGCGTACCTGTTTATGCGGTAGAAATAGAGGGCGGAAGGTATTATGATACGGGAAATAAACTTGAATACATGAAAACGGTGGTGGAATTGGGGCTAACCCATCCCGATATTTCCGAAGAGTTTAAAAAATTCCTCAAAGATTTAGATCTAAAATAATATTTTCCATTTTTCATTGGTCTTCGAGCAAATCGTTTAAATGAGTGGTGAATGGTAAATGGTAAATAAAAAATCTAGTATAATGGACTTAATGAATAAAAAAATATGTATTCTTCTTGGAGCAATATCTTTTATTTTATTTGTTTTTTTCACGTATTTAGTTCATAAAGATCTTTTTAGTTCTTTGGATTTTGATACAACGGTAAGGATACAAAATCACCTATCTCATATTGTAGATACCCCTTTTTCGGTGTTCAGCTTGATTGGAAGCGCAGAAATTGCAACATTGATTTTAATTATATTTATTGCACTAAAGAAGAAATTGAAATCTTTTTTTGTTCTTATTCCTTACGGAGCAATTTTCTTTTTTGAACTGTTTGGAAAGGTATTTGTAAAACATCCCGGTCCGTCTTTTAGGTTTTTCCGTTATGATATCGGTTTCCAGTTTCCCAGTTCTTATGTAAATCCCGGTTCTTCTTACCCTTCCGGTCATTCGGCGAGAACCGCTTTTATTTCTGTGTTATTTTTGATTATGATTTTTAATTCCAGGAGAATTTCTTTGCCGCTTAAGCTCTTTTTTGCTATTTTGATTTTAATTTTCGACTTAGTTATGTTTGTAAGTAGGATTTATTTAGGAGAGCATTGGCTTTCGGATGTTATAGGAGGAGCATTACTTGGTTTATCAATGAGCCTACTTTCCGCAATCCTCATTTAAAGGATCGCTAATGCCGTTCCTTTTGGTTTTTTCGACTACCAGTTGTGCTCTTCGTAAACAGCCTAATTTGTTATAAACTCCTGCTTCCATTATTGCTCTTTCAAAAGGAGATAGATTCGAAGGCGCAAAAAAGCGTACCAAGCCGACTTCCCTTAAAGTATTACATGAGTTTGCATCAGGACATTTTTTACAGGCTGCTTTTTGTTCTACGAGAGTCAATGTCTTTCCTCTCTGTTCCAATCTTTCCCGCCTGTTCATAACGGAGGAGATTATATCAATAAAGGAGGTTAAATTCAATCTATTATAAGACTAATTCCTGCTTTATTTTATCTAAAAACTCTATGAATTTTCTATCTTCTTCTTTTCTTGGTCTTTTAAGTTCTACTTCCATCAGTTTTTTTAATTTGCCTTCTTTCATTATTGCTATTCTGTCCGCAAGGATTATTGCTTCCTCCATGGAATGGGAGACCATTACTATTGTTTTTCCGGTACTTTGCCATATATTAAGAAGATAAGAATGCATTTCATCTGTAGTAATAGGGTCTAAGGCAGAAAAAGGCTCGTCTAGAAGAAGTACAGGGGGCTCAACAGCCAGCGCACGGGCTATTCCGACTCTTTGTTTTTGACCTCCTGAAAGTTCTCTCGGATATTTTAATTTGTATTCCCCGAGGTTCACCATTTGAATATATTTATTCGTAAGGTCTTCGGCTTTTTCTTTATTTAATCCTTTTGCATAAAGGGGGAATGCTACGTTTTCTTCAACATTAAGCCAGGGCAAAAGAGCTCCGGACTGGAAAACCATGCCTACGTTTTGGGGTTTTACTATATTTCCGCTTGTGGGCTTTTCAAGTCCTGCAATCATTTTTAAAACAGTAGATTTTCCGCAACCTGAAGATCCTACTAGGCATAAGAATTCGCCTTCTTTAACTTCAAGGCTAAAGTCTGAAACTGCCGTTTCTTTAGAACCCGGGTACACTTTATTTATATTCTTAAGAGTAATTACTTCAGTCAAATTTATACCTTTCCGCAAGATGCAATAATTTTTGCCACACGAAAAAATTAATAAGCGTAATAAGTAATATCATTACAGCCAGAGATACCAGAAAGACAATATTCTGACCCTGATAAAAAGCGTCAACCAGCAGGCTACCAAGTCCTAAAGGGTCCTGCGACATTGTTCCCCCCGGAATATAACTGTGCAGGGCTTCGGCAACAATTAATAAACTCCATCCCTGAGCCCATGCCAGAAGCGAACCTGTTACGATATAGGGAAAAATAGAAGGGATAGTTATATACCATAGCTTTTTAAGACCTTTTAGCCCGAAAATTGTAGAAGCATTTAAGATATCCTCGGGAATAGTTTTTAGGCCACCTATCATGCTAAAAACCAGGTTCCAGAGCATCGCCATAAAAAGAATAAAAATTACTGCGCCTTCTATTAAATGCAGTTTAATAAACGCCAAAACAATTACGGGAAAAAATGCAAGTATAGGGACTGACTGAAGGATATCGGAAATGGGAAGCATAAACCTTTCGGTCCTCGGGCTTCTTGTTATAAAAAGGGCCAAGGGAATTGCCACTATAAGCGCAAAGACGTAGGAGATTAAAAGCCGAAAAAGAGTGTTAAACGAGGCTAAAAGTATATCTGGATAGGAAAGTTCTTTTACATCCAGAGGGGATTGGGGGGTAAGGATTTTAAGCAAGAAAACAAGAATAACAGTGATTGCCGCTATTACGATTACCAATGAAGTAAAATGCCTTTTTTTAGAAGTCAGGTAGCTAAAGTGGTAATGGTGATGATAATGCCTTACGGCCATATAAATAGTGTAGAATTATTATAAATTTAAAGCAAGAAGGGGGGATCTATAAAAGCTGGAAGAACTTAGGCCAGAAAAGTAGATAAACGGCAAAAAACACAACCATAGCAAAGCCGATTGCCCATTTTGGAATTCCCTGTTTGGCCAGTTGTACCCCAACATTTATATAGGCGTTTTGCTTTAAAAAGCAATACGTTTTACATTGCTCTTACAATTTGTTAATTCATTTCTTACTTTTTCGAAAGATACTCTTAGTTTGTGGAACGAGAAAGTGTAATGGGCCGTACTGTTGAAGGTATAGGCCCCCAAAGAAGAAAAATTAAGCTTCATTATACAAGACATGGTGAGCCGCAGGAGTATGGAAACCCGGATTCTCCTTTGAGTGAAAATGGGAAACAACAGATAAAAACTTTGACCGACGAATTTATTGGTGAATTAGTAAAATATGAGAACGAAAACAGTCTAATAATTATGTCCAGCAGAAGAATAAGGGCATTAGATTCTGCAATTATTGCCAGGTCTGAGTTAGAAAAAGCGATAAGAAGAGGTCAACTCCCGTATACAACTTTTGACGGATTTTATGCGGCACCGGAGCTTGAGATAGTAGACCCCATTAAAAGACTCCTGGAACTTGGTTTTGCGAATCCAATGTCGTGTTGGCAGGTGTTATCTCCGGAATTTTTAAGGCATAATAAAGTTTTGCCGCCCGAGGATGTAGTTGCAAAAGTTGAAAAATTCATAGGAGCTCTTCGAGAAACTGCAACTATAGTAGGCGAAGGGCCCGAAATAAACATACTTATGTTTACCCATGAAACTGTTCTTGGAGCGCTTGTGCGCAAACATTTTAGTCCGGTTGCTCCCGTAAGTATCGGGCACGGAGAAAAACTTACAGTTTCCCTTGGAGAAGCGATAGAATACTCTTTTAGAGGCAATTCTACGGTTTACGAGTATCCTCAATAAAATAAATAGCTTCCTTATTATCCTTATTTTTGATAAAATCTAAAGCAGCGCCGACTTAGCTCAGTGGTAGAGCAATGCTTTTGTAAAGCAAAGGTCGTCGGTTCAAATCCGACAGTCGGCTCATGTAAAGCTATTTGACACTTGGTTTGCTACCAAGTAGGATGATGGTGTGAATAGTAAAAGAAAGGGAAGTCTCGCAATTGCTGAAGCAATCGTGTTTTTTGTAAATAAGAACTATTCAGTATTTATTCCTGTTTCTGATTGTGATAAATACGATTTGGTTGTTGATCGAGAAGGTATTCTCAATAGAGTCCAATGCAAGTATTCAAATGACATAGGACCCGGAGGAGGATATATAGTGGATTTAAGAACATTTGGAGGATATCGAGAAAAGACCTATCATACAAAGTATAAAGACGGGGATTTTGATTTGCTTTTTATATATTGCGGAAATAAGACAAGGTATTTAATACCAGCTGAAAAAGTTCAAAAAAGGTCTCAAATCATGATTGGAAATAAAAGTTGGAATGAATATAAATGCTGAGGTGGCGGAGTAGTCAATCGCACCTCGCTGTAGACGAGGCGCCCGAAAGGGCTACGGGAGTGCAAATCTCTCCCTCAGCACAAGATAAATTAAGAGTTTTTACCTGGTACTATTTTTGATTTTTGGCATAAATAGTTCTATAATATCCCCAGCTATACCAAAAATAATGAATACAACGAGGTTGTTAAAAGAAGAGCTAGAAGACCTTTATAGTTCGGGTAAATCAATGACCGAAATTTCTACGTTATTAAAATGTTCCACGCATAAAATTGTATATTGGATGACTAAATATGGAATTAAAAGGAGAACAATGAGTCAAGCGATATACGTTAAATCAAATCCCAATGGTGACCCTTTTAAAATTAAAGATAACATGAATTATCAAGAAAAGTTTTTATATGGTTTAGGTTTAGGCATATATTGGGGGGAAGGAGAAAAAACTTCAAAAGGGCATGTTCGAGTCGCCAATACCAACCCCAGTTTACTAAGGACTTTTCGTGATTTTTTAACTATAAATTGTCAGGTTTTGCCCTCCAGGTTACACTATTATTTAATTTGTTTTAACGATAGTAATCCGGAGGAAGCGAAAGAGTTTTGGGCAAAAGAGCTTAACATAGCAGAAGAAAAATTTGGTAAAATAGTGCAAATTCCACCTCAAGGTAAAGGGAGTTATAGACGAAAGTCAAATTACGGGGTTTGTACGGTTGAAGTTTCTAACACAAAATTAAAATATTGGATAATGCAAGAATTAGATAAATTAAACGTGATGCCTAGGTAGTTCAGTGGCAGAACGCCAACTTGGTAAGTTGGAAGTCGAGGGTTCGATTCCCTCTCTAGGCTCAATTTTGATATAATATTATGAAAGGAGGATGTTGAAATGCCAAAAAAAGGTGAACACAGAGTAAAACTAGGCTTGGTGTGCACTGTTTGCAAAAACAGAAATTATGTCACAACCAGGAATAAAATTAATACCGAAGAGAAATTATTACTAAAAAAATTCTGCAAGCATTGTAAGAAGGTAACCGAGCACAAAGAGAGCGAAAAACTTAAATAAGTTGTAGGCCAGTAGTTAAATGGTATAACTGAGGTCTCCAAAACCTCTGTTGGGGGTTCGATTCCCTCCTGGCCTGCTTTTTTATTGGAATCGAACTTCTAAGCGCGGATTTAGATTAAGAAATTTCCCGTAGCTTATTGCTTGTTTTTCAAGGTTTTCTTTTTGGGTTTTTGATATTTGTTCAAATAGGCTGGTTTTTCCAGCGGAAAAATTAGAGATTGATTGTTAAGTCTGGAAGAAGAGATATTGATCGCTTCCACAGCAAAAACAAACGAGGGAAAAATAAAAAAAATAAGACCGCTCTTCGATATCGAGCATAGCTGCCGTTTCCCCGGACCGTTAACTAGGAGAGCTAAACCTGTTTCACTCGGAAACATCGGTAAATCGCTCTGTCCTCCGAAAAATTCGGAGTACCTATAATCCAGTGAAATTGTAGAGGAAATACTCGCAACTACCTCTAATACCAAAGAACAGATATATTATAACAAACAAGGCAAGAAAATTGTCAACTTGACAAGATGGTCTATAATGTTTTTCGGATATTCCCAATCGGAATAATTAGCCCCAAGAAGAGAGTTTAGAGCCCCAGAAGTTTTAAAGAAAAAGATAAAAGATTATAAAGGAGAGTTTCGAGCGAAAGTCCTCCTATTGGAAATACGAGCAAAAAGAAAATTATTATAAATCCTATTGAACCCAAAGACATATAAGTTGCGGCTTCTCTTTCGGGAAGAATAAGGGAGAATATTTTTGACCCGTCAAGAGGAGGAATGGGAATCAGGTTAAATATGGCTAGTAAAAGGTTTATTTCGGTAACCATAAGAAGGATGGGATACAAATAAGGGTAAATGAACGAGTAATCCAAAGCGCCGAAAGAAACAATTCTTAATATCTTTAATATAATAGCCCCTATTATTGCGATTATTACGTTTGTCAAAGGTCCTACGAGCGATACAAGGGCAAGGTCTTTTCTCCCGTCCCTTAAGTTAAACGGGTCTACCGGAACAGGTTTTGCCGCACCGAATATTACGGGTGAGCCCGACAAAATTAAAACTAAGGGCAAAAGGATACTCATAAAAGGGTCTATATGTTTTCGCGGGTCCAGAGTTAGCCTTCCCGAAAGCCTTGCGGTCGGATCTCCGAGTCTTTCGGCCACAAATCCATGAGCAATCTCGTGCAGTATTGCCGAAAATATAAGTATGATTAAAGAAATAATTCCAAATACTAAAGACATAATATTACCATTTGAACTCAAATGTTTTTTCTAGTATAATTGTTGAAAGGAAATTTGTCTATGGCAGCTAAATGTTTTAATTGCGGGAAAGGGATTATGTACGGGCATAATGTGTCCCATGCAAAAAACCGAACAAGAAGAATCTTTAAGCCTAATCTTCACAATGTGAAGATGAATGTCGGTGGAACAAGAAAAACCATGAGGCTTTGTACAAAGTGTTTGAGAATCTGGAAGAATGCATCAAAAACACAGGAAAAGGCTATTGAAACAAAAGCGGAAGAAGCCCCGGTAAGCGTAAGCGCTTAATTATCATTTGTCTATTCTCCACTTAAGAAGTTCCAACAGTCTTTTGTCGATGTCTGGATACCCGTTTATAAAATCCTTATAGTTTACGGCTTTTTTTCCTTCTACCTGAATCCTTTTGCCCGGTAAAAACTTAATTATTTTGGATTCTGAATTTTGAATTCTAAACTTTCCCCATACCCCTGGCCAAGGGTAATAGGCGCGGATTTTACGCTCGATTACCGATTGCTGATTACCGACTTCCGATAAGTTAACGAATCCGTCTTCACGCTTTAGTATTTTTGTATAAGTGGCGCCTTCGTGGGATTGCCAAGTAAGTTTTACTTCACTTTTTACGTATTTGTCAAGGTTTTTTGCAATTATTTTGGCTCCTAGGGGGAATAGCTTTTCATACAAAGTCTGTGCCGTATCGTTTTTTGATATTTCTATTTCTTCTTGTCCTAAAATAGGGCCGTGATCCATTTCTTCATCGAGTCTGATTACTGTTACTCCAGTTTTTTTGTCTCCGTTTAAAATAGCCGTCTGCACTGGGCTCGGTCCCCGGTATTTGGGCAGTAGGGAAGGGTGAATATTTAAAATTCCAGAGTTGAAATGCTCAAGAACCTTTTTGGGAAGAATTTTGCCATAAGCAGCCAATACCGCTACCTCCGCCTTTGTCTGGAAAACTTTTTCTAAAGGGGTATTCTCATCTACAATAAGTTCAACTTCAAAATCCTTTAAGTAGGGAAGGACCCATTTCGAGAATTCGGAAGAGCCAAAATAGACAATTTTCATAATTTATCAGTCCTCAATCACGAAAATTATGGCTAAAGCTTTATTTCTTCAAAAACGTCTTCGCCTTTTTCGTCTTTTTCCGATTTATATAAAATTCCGTTTTGTTCAAGAACACGCCTCGGAAACAGTACTCCCTTGAGATGATCTGTTTCGTGCTGGATTATCGTAGCCATGAATCCGTCAAATCTCCTGTTGTGTCTTTTTCCTGTCATATCCTGGTATGAAACTTCAACACTGTCATATCTTTCGACTTCTCCCCAGATATCCCTTAATGAAAGGCACCCTTCAAGTTTTTTGTGTTCATTTTTCTTTTTTAATTTTTCCCCGTCTGTCTTATTTTCGAACTTTTCTATAACAGGATTTATAAACACTAAAAGTTTAGATTTTTTTGTCGGTTTTGCAATAAAAAGTTGAAGCGACCTTCCAACCTGGGGAGCGGCAAGTCCTACTCCGATAGGGTCCGTTGCTGCTACCAAGGACTCCTCCATGTCGTTAATAAGTTTTAAAACAGATTTATCTACTTTGGCTATTCTTTTAGCTTTTTGCGAGAGGACAGGATTAGGGGCTTGAACAATTTTTAACATCTTATTTTAGGCAGTAGCTATATTTTAGCAGAAAATAGGGGAATTTTCTAATGTCTTGAGCCTCCTATTTTCCTCCGCCCCAGGTTTTTAGGGCGTCGAGGGCTTGCTGGTTGCCGGGAGAAACTTTAAGCATTGCATTCATTGCGTCTATTGCTTTTTGCTGATATTGTTGGTTCACAACTTGGCCCTTATTATTTATTGCAAGCTGATGGTAGAAAATGCCAAGAGCGTAATATGCCATATCATAATTAGGTTTTAGCCTCACTGTATTTTCAAGCGTAGAGACAGCATCTTTTGTGTCTCCGTTCTGTCCGTACAGTATCCCCATGTTATAGGAAATATCAGCATCGGTAGGAGCAAGTTGTGCCGCCTTTTTGATAGCATCAAGAGCGAGTGCGTAATACCTCTGATCAGCCTGGGCAAGCGTATATAAGACTCTTACCCTATCCTTCCAAAACACTACGTTGTTCGGATGTTGAGTCGTTATATTATCGCTTGTGGTAATAGCTTCTTTTGCAAGATTTTGCGCAAGGGCAGCCGCCTGGGTAGCCTGTTGCGGTTGGCTTTGGGCTTCCTTTAAGAGTGCAATTGTTAAAACAGCATCATTTACGGACATCTCGTCCTGGAAAACCGGCTCGCCGGGTCTTTGGTTTACCGCCTGTTGCAAGTAGGGATAAGCGGTCTGATAATCTCCTACTCTGTCGAGATTATATCCTTTGGCATAGGCTCTGTCGGCATTCCAGTAATTGATCAATCCCAGAATCGAATATCCACATAAAATTACAATAACAACAATACCTGCCCATATAGGAGCCGTCACTTTGTAGTCCTCATTTTTGGCTACGGTTCCGTCTACTTTCTTATTAAGTGCAAGGTTTAGGGTACGGTCGTAATTTATAAGATTTAAAAGCGTAAATGCCAAAGCAGGCAGAAGGAATATAAAAAGATTTATTATTACTACGGAAAATCCGAAAAAGTTTGTAATAAGAATTGTTACATATCCGGCCAAAAGCCCAAGAACAAGATTTTTATTATCCGCATTCATCTTTACCTTCAAAAGTGTTTTTATAGAAAAGTAGAAAAAAAGACCAATCACCGAAAGGTATGTCAAAAGTCCGAAAGCCCCGGTTGTTGCAAGATAATTAAGATATTCGTTATGCGCTTTATTGTAAAGGTACTGCCATTCCGAAGTCATGTTGTGGGCAGCAGGCCTATATAAATAGTATGCAAAGGCAAAAGTTTCCACACCCGTTCCTATTATCGGATTATGAAGCCATGCCTCTATTGCACCGTGCCAGACCAAAAGCCTTATTGTCCCGGAATCCGTTCCCCCGAGTTCTCCCGCGCCCGCAACGGCCTGGACGGTTGTCGTTTTTGGCGCCGGGGTAGGCTTGGGCTTGTGTATAAGAAGGGAAATATTTCCTTTAAGCCCCTGATAAGTGAAATAGTTTCGCATGAATGTAAACGGAGTGGCAACAACAAAAGTCATTATAAGAACTGCAACTATTGCCGTTGCCAGAAATCTGTAGTCCCATGTGAATTTTTTGGCTTCTTCTTTGCCTTTATCCCGTAATTTTAAGAGAATGTATCCTGCCGCAAAAAATACCGCTCCAGCCCAGAGCCCCAAAAGTCCCGATTTAGAATTGGTATACAAAAGGTCAAGATAAAAAAGGACAAAAATAAGGAAATAAAGAACTGCAAAAAAAGCATCCTTGGGCGAAAACTTAAGGCCTTGTTTTGTTTCTTTGAATAGTTTGCTTCTTAAAAGAAAAACTGTGATTATGGGAAGAAGAGCAGCAAGGTAAGCCGCAAGCCAATCAGGCTGACCTAATGTAGAGAATATCCTGACCTTTGGCTGAAAATCCGAAGTCCAGCATGAAACATCAAAAGTTCCCCTGAATGCAAGGCAAGTCGGGTCATAGCCAAAATGCGACGGAAGGCCCCAAAGGGCAACTATAACACCGGATGAAAGAATAACGGCTATGAGTCTTTTTACAACCGTTTTTGCATTTTCCCTGAAGTTCGATACAAAGGCATAGTAGAGGAAGATATATGCGAGTATAGAAAATAATCCGCCATTAAAGCGGGAGTAGTACCCCCAAAGAGATACGTGTCTATCCAAGGTAAAAATTGTAGAGATTATTTGTGAGGCAAGAAATAACAGAATTGGAATATCAAGAGGAGTTCTTTGAATTTTAAACTGTCTTTTAATAAGCATCTTTGACCCCCAGGCCGCAAGGATTACGAGGGAGATAATAAAAGTAAGCCACATTTTGTTAAATTCGAAAAGTTCGGAAGTATCCGGAAAGAGGACGAGCGGAACCAGGAAAAATAAAGCGTAAAAGCTATATTCGATTATCTTATTTAATATATTAATGTATTTCATTAAGCCCGGATGGAGTTTATCTTAACATATTGGAAATCGGTGGGCAAGATGATATATTATTAGCAATCAGCACCTAAAATCTAGCATTTAGTTGAACTAAATAACTAGCGGCTAGTTGCTTGTTGCCAGTTATGTTTGATAAATTCTTCTCTATTTTTTCCCATGATATAGGAATAGATTTGGGAACTGCGAATACACTAGTCTGGGTAAAGGGCAAAGGAATAGTCATAAGGGAACCCTCGGTTGTTGCAATGCACAAAAAAACAAAAAAAGTTATTGCTATAGGGAGCGAGGCAAAAAGAATGGTCGGTAAAACCCCGGCGACAATAGAAACGGTAAGACCCCTGCATGGCGGAGTAATAGCCGATTTTGATGCGACTGCGGCAATGATTTCCCATTATATACAGGCTGTACACGAAGTTGGAAATGTTCTGCCTGTTGCATGGTCAAGGCCAAAGGTGGTAATAGGAATACCCTCATCCGTAACCGAAGTCGAAAGAAGGGCTGTCTGGGAAGCGGCTCTTTCGGCCGGAGCAAGGGAAGCCTTTTTAATAGAAGAGCCCATGGCGGCTGCAATAGGGGAGTCTGTTTCTGTTTTTTCTCCAACGGGAGTAATGGTAGTGGATATAGGAGGGGGAACGACGGAAATTGCCGTTATTTCTCTTGGGGGAATAGTTGTAAGTAAATCCTTAAAACTTGCCGGAGACGACATGGACAGCGCGATAGTCCATTATATAAGGTTAAGACACGGGCTTATTCTGGGCGAAAGAACCGCAGAGGACTTAAAAATAAAGATAGGAAGTGCATACGAAGCTCCAAAAATTAAAACAAAAAGTGCAAAAGTAAAAGAAAAAACGGACGATATAACCCAATCTTTGCAAAGTAGCAGTGAGCCAACACCGGAAAAGATGGCGGTTGTAAGGGGAAGAGATATAGAAACAGGACTACCAAAAAGCTTAAGGGTAACAGAAGTTGAAGTAAGGGAAGCATTATCGCCTGTTCTTTCTAGAATAATAGATGCTGTTGCGGACGTTCTGGAGGATGCTCCTCCCGAACTAACATCGGATATTCTGGAGCACGGAGTATTGCTGACGGGCGGAGGTTCGCTTCTCTCGGGACTCGACCATTTAATAGTGGAAAGAACACATATTCCGGTTATCCGCTCCGAGGATCCGCTTACATCCGTTGTAAGAGGAACTGGAAAAGTTTTGGAAGACGATTCACTGCTTCAAAGGGTAAAAGTTATAGGCGGCCTCAAATAAACCTCAGGTTTATGAAGCTAGAAAGTAGAAGTTGGAAGCCTTTGATATAATTTAGGCATGAATAAGAGTAATGAATATTGGAAGAAAAAGTTAGGCCCTAAGCAGTATGAGGTTTTAAGAAAGGGCGCAACGGAACCGGCATTTTCGGGAGCTCTCTATAACAATCACGAAAAGGGGGTTTACGAGTGTGCTGCATGTGATCGGCCTTTGTTTTCTTCGGACACAAAATTTGATTCGGGCAGCGGCTGGCCGAGCTTTGACGATCCAATAAACAAAGAGAATATAGAACTTAGGGAAGACGACAGATATGGAATGATAAGAACCGAAGTAGTCTGTAAAAACTGCGGCTCACATCTTGGGCATTTATTTAACGACGGCCCCAAAGAAACTACCGGAATGAGATATTGCATAAACTCCTGTGCATTGAACTTTAAAAAGAAGTAGACTACAATGTCTGCATGCGAAAAAAAGAGAATTTTTTTCTTGCTTTTTTTATTGTTTTAATTCTTTCTCTTTTTATTTTCGGCCTTTCAAAAACAGGAATACTTTTTCCCGTAACATCGATTACTCAAAAATTATTTTCTCCTTTTCAAGGTCTTACTTACGGAGTTTTTAATTCTTTTGAAAATTTTGGAACAAGCGGACAAGTGAAGAAACTTGAGGCGGAAAATATCGACTTGGCTTCTATAATTTCGGATGAACAAAGGCTTAAAGAAGAAAATTCCGCTCTTTTGGATCAGTTTAAAACCGCGGATGTACAGACGCAGAGCCTTTTACCCGCTCAAATAGTCGGAGCTCCCGGTTTTATTCCCGGATTTTCTGTTCCCGAAACTTTTATTATTAATAAAGGAACAAGCGACGGGGTAGAATCAGGCGATACCGTTGTATATAAAAATAATCTTGTAGGCAGGGTATCCAAAGTAGAGGGTTTTCTTTCGCAGGTTAGTCTTGTTACAAATTCCTCTTCGTCTTTTACCGCAAAAACATCACAGGGAGTTTTGGGAGTCATAAAAGGACAGGGAGGAGGCCAGATGATACTCGATAACGTTCTTTTGTCCGATAATTTAAGCACAAAAGATCTTGTTTTAACAAACGGAGACACTAATCTTTCGGGCGGGGGATTTCCTCCGGGGCTTGTTGTGGGGAAAATAGTATCCGTCGATAAACGGCCAAGCGACCTTTTTCAAAGGGCAATGGTGACCTCTTTTCTGGATTTTTCAAAACTTACTACGGTTTTTGTAATAAAGTAATGAAATATATTCTGCTGATTTTTTTTCTGTTATCTCTCTTTTTGGAAAGTTCGGTAACTACCATTCCTTTTGTTTTTATTGTCCTTCTTTCGTTTTTTGTTCTGGAAAGAAAGGAATGGGTACTTTTTCTTGCTTTAATTACAGGTTTTTTTCTTGATGCAATAACATTTAGGCCTTTGGGTTTATCGGGGCTTTTCTTTTCGGTTTTTCTTTTTATCGTATTTATTTACGAAAGGAAATTTGAAATAGCGACCGTACCCTTTGTCCTTACGGCTTCTTTTATAGGCAGCCTTTTTTATCTTTGGATTTTTTACTCCAAAGGAATTGTAGTTTTAGAGTCCGTTTTTAGTGCTATACTTGGTGTCTTGGTCTTCGTCTTATTCTCAAGATTGAATAAAGGTGCTTTAAAAAAAGATGTTTTAGGTTCAAAACTTTATGAATAAAGTCGGAATAGCTTTCCCGGATTTCGTTTCAAGCGAAAAACTGCATAAAAAACAGAAGGAGTTCATACAAAATCATTCCACCAGAGACCTTTTTTTGCTTTTATGTCTGGGTGTTTTTGTATTTCTCCTTTTCGCACGACTTTTTTATCTTCAGGTAGTCGAGGGCTCAAAATACAGATATCTTTCCAACAGTAATAGGATAAGAACGGTTATAGTTCATGCACCGAGGGGAATAATATTTGACAGGTATGGTAAACCTCTTGTTTATAACATACCGGGGTTTAGAGAAGAAGTAAACGGGAAAACAGTACAACTTGAACAAAAACAGGCTTTAGCTCTGATTGCAAAAGGAAAAAAAGACCTCGAGGTGGACAGCCTTAGAGAATATCCTTATAAAGATGCAATGGCGCAGGTAATCGGATACCTTGGTCAGATTTCAAAGAGCGAATTATCCGAGCCTCAATATGCGGGATACGGGCCGGGAGACTTGATAGGTAAAGAGGGGATAGAACAGGAGTACGAAAGCAAGCTAAGGGGGACAGACGGAAAACAACTCATAGAAGTCGATGCAATGGGAAATCCCGTAAGGACGCTTGGCCAAACAGACCCTGTTCCGGGACAAAACATTACTTTAACAATAGATGCCAACCTTCAGGAAGCGGTTTATAACGCAATGAAAGACGTGAAAAGGGGGGCGGCAATAGTATCGACACCTAAAGGTGAAATACTTGCAATGGTTTCAAAACCCTCCTTCGACCCCAACCTTTTTACCTTGGGCTCAAATTATCTTGTTTCCTCCGGCAGTTCATATTTTTCGGTTTCGGATATCCTTTCCGATTCAAAAAATCAGCCTCTTTTAAACAGAGCTATTTCGGGTCTTTATCCCCCCGGTTCGACTTTTAAGCTTATCGTCGCTGCATCAGGCCTTTCGAATAAGATAATCGATGCAAACTGGCAGATTCAGGATACGGGAGTTTTAAATGTCGGTTCTTTTTCCTTTTCCAACTGGTATTACACCGGTTACGGCGGGACGGACGGGATGGTAAATGTGGTAAAGGGAATTCAAAGGTCAAACGATATTTTCTTCTATAAGCTTGCCGAAAAGGTCGGAGTTGACACCGTTTCTAAAACTGCGAGCGAATTCGGCCTTGGGAAGCCTTTGGGAATAGATCTGGCCGGGGAGGCATCCGGAGTTGTTCCGACTCCCGAATGGAAGCAAAAAACTTTTGGGCAGCCGTGGTACTTGGGCGATACCTATCATTATGGAATAGGACAGGGATATTTGCTTGTTACGCCTTTGCAGGTAAATGCCTGGACAGAAGGAATAGCAAATAACGGAACTATTTATCAACCCCATCTTTTAAAGTCCGAACAGCCGATTACTCTTGCTTCAAACCTTTTAAATCAGCAGGACGATGACCTTATCAGGGAGGGGATGGTCGAAGCATGCGCTCCCGGAGGAGTTGCATGGCCTTTGTTTAATTTTTCGGTCAAAAATCCCAAGCTTGCCATAGATAACAAAAATATTCTGCCGGTAGCTTCTGCCTCCGCCGATACAAAACATGTGGTTGTCGCCTGCAAAACAGGTACTGCCCAGGTCGGGGGAGAAACAACTCTTCCTCATGCTTGGGTTACTGCTTTTGCTCCGGCCTATAATCCCCAAATTGTAGTAACCGTCCTTTCGGAAAACAGCGGAGAGGGTTCAAATGTTGCCGGGCCCATTGTGAAAGAGATCCTCAGTTATTGGTTTTCCAGATAGTCAGAGTTCGATTTCGGCGAATAGTCCATAGTGGTCGGAAAGATCTTCATCAATTAATTTAAAATTCCCGTATTTTGTATTTTTGGGAATAAAAATATAGTCAACGGCGTAGGAAAGATTTGGAAAACGGTGCAACTTTGAATTTAAGGTTGTAGGAATATTATTTGCCGTAGTTAAGTTATCTCCGAATTTTTCAATCATTTTTACTATTTTTGAGTCCGGTGTTACATTAAAGTCGCCCGAAAGTATAAAGGGGTATTTTACCGAAAGCATATAAGCATAAAGTTTTCTCGCCTGATCCATTTTATAAGGCTCGTCTTCGGGTGTTGGTCCCCAAGCCAGATGAGTGTTTATGACATTAAATTTTTTTCCTTCCGCCCTTAAGGTAAGAGACATTGCACTTCTTGGGTCTTCTTTTATATCTCTTTTCTTAAAATTTGGTATGAGCATAAACTCCTTAAGCCAAACAACTTCTTTTTTTACAAGTTCTATCGGGTTTCTGAAGAGAGTTGTGTTTCCAAAGTAGTCATTTTTGTCGGCATAAAGAGACCAGTTCTTAACAAGTTCTCCCCTGTAACCTAAGGATTGTTTAAAATACTCAAAAGTATCTATTGATTTTTCGTTTAGTTTTCCGCCTGTTACTTCCTGTAGGTTTACTATGTCGATATCATTTTCTTTTATGAAGTTTGAAACCTTTTCGGGAAACCTTGACCACTCTATATTTAAGTGCAGGAACTTTATTTTCATACTCCGTGGATTTATTTTTTTACGAGGTCCCGTCCGATTGTTTTTATGGCCTCCTGTACGGTTGTCATAAACTGGGCGGGGAATATGATTGTAGAGTTTTTTTCGGTAGCAATTTCCGACATTGTCTGCAGAGTTCGCAGCTGCAGGGCGACAGGGTGTTTGCCTATTAAATCTGCTGCTTCACCCAGCTTTTTGGCCGCCTGAAATTCTCCTTCGGCAGCTACTATTTTCGCTCTTCTTTCTCTTTCTGCCTCAGCTTCTTTTGCCATAGCCCTTTGCATATTATCCGGAAGGGTTATGTCTTTAATCTCGACAGCCGTAACTTTTACTCCCCATGGTTCGGTATGGGAATCTATCACATTTTTTATTTTCGTATTTATATCGGCAGTTTTAGAAAGGAGCTGGTCCAGGACAAATTGTCCGATTACATTTCTTACCGTAGTCTGGCTTATCTGATTAACCGCTTCGTATACATCCTGAATAGCAAGTACGGATTTTTTTGGATCTACAACATTGTAGTAGGCAACAGCGGCAATATCTATAGAAACGTTATCTTTTGTAATAATTTTCTGGGAAGGAATGGCCATTGTAACTGTTCTAAGGCTTACTTTTTGCATTCTTTCAAAAACGGGAATTAGAAGAATCAGTCCGGGTCCTCTTACTCCTGTGCATCTCCCGAGAAAAAAGATAACTCCTCTGTCGTATTCCTGTACAATCCTGACGCTTAAGAAGAATAAAACTACAAGGACTAGAGCAATAAGAGGTAAGAAAGCCATAGACAGAATATATATCAGACTTATGGAGTTGTCAATAAATTTTCTTCTTCAATCATAAATCGTAAATCTTTGTATATCGAAAGAGGGCAAAACTGGTGACATCTGCCGAAGAATTATAAAAGAATTATGAATTAAAAAATGATTAACCCTCAAGAATTTTGAATAAAGGTCAGCAATTAAGTAAAGACGAAGAAAAAGTCCTTCTCCGGTGTTTATTGTGTGAATTTAAAAGTATCCTGCCAGGCCGTTTAGGTTCAACTGACGGTTGAACGGGAGACGGAGAAATTTGAACCGGAGTAGGTGCGGTTGGAGCAGTTTGAGCATTCTTTTCCATTCTTAATCAGTATTTCCTTACTTTTTATCTTGTCAAATAAAATCGTGGGGCTTGACAGCTAATGTATACTTCTCTAGAGTTAGGTAATGATGAAAAAATTAGTTGTGGTTGAATCACCGACAAAGGCAAGGACAATTTCAAGATTTTTGGGCGACGGATATGACATCATAGCCTCTATGGGGCACATTATGGATTTACCCAAAAGCAAACTTGGAGTTGATATAGATAATGGATTTGACCCGCAATATGAAATAGTAGCCGACAAGAAAAAAATACTTTCCGAACTTAAATCTTCTGCTAAAAACAGTTCCGAAATTATTCTTGCAACCGATCCTGACCGTGAAGGCGAAGCAATAGCTTCACACGTGCAAGAAATACTCAAAGAACAAAAAACAAAGGATGAGCAAAAGTTCCAAAGAATAGTGTTCCATGAAATCACGAAAGACGCAGTGGAAGAAGCTTTAAAAAGCCCGAGGGATATAGATGAAAATCTGGTAGATGCCCAGACTGCAAGAAGAGTTTTGGACAGACTCGTGGGTTATAAACTTTCCCCAATTTTATGGTCAAAAGTGAGAAGGGGCCTTTCCGCGGGAAGAGTTCAATCTGTAGCTTTAAGATTTATAGTAGAGCGGGAGAGGGCAATAGAAAAGTTTAAGAAGGAAAAATATTTTACAATTCATGCTGTTCTGGCAGGGAAAAACGAAGCGGAATTCGATCTGATAGAAATTGACGGAAAAAAGGTGGAGTTTACAGAAAGTTTTCCGCTCTATACCGGGGATTATAAATTTACAAAAACCCTTGTTGACAGCGATAATTATGCGGAAAACATTGTATCGGAGTTAAATTCCGCAAAATATAAAGTTTCGGACGTTGCAAAGAAACAGACAAAAAGAAGTCCGGGTCCTGCTTTTACGACCTCTACGTTACAACAGGAAGCTTCAAGAAAATTCGGCCTTTCCGGTAAAAGGACAATGAGCCTTGCCCAGAAATTATACGAAGAAGGATATATTACTTACCATAGAACGGACTCGTTTAACATGAGCTCAAGCGCAGTTTTTTCCATAAGAAACTATGTAGAAAAGGTTTACGGAAAAAATTATATCCCCGCAAAACCTAATTTTTATAAAACAAAATCGAAGCTTGCGCAGGAGGCCCATGAAGCAATCAGGCCTACCAACGTAAACGTAACATACGAAAAAGTGTCGGAGGGACTGGGTAAAGATTATGCCAGGATTTACGACATAATCTGGAGAAAGGCTGTTGCATCTCAGATGGCGGATGCTCTATTGGAGCAGACGGGAGTTACCGTTAATTCCGAAGGCAATAAATATACATTAAAAGCCAACGGTTCGGTTTTGGTTTTTGACGGGTTTCTAAAAATCAACCAACAGGCATTAAACGATAATATACTTCCCGAATTTACACAAGGAGAGGATCTTGAGGCACAAAAAGTCGAGGCAAGAGAACACGAGACAACTCCTCCTCCCAGATATAACGATGCTTCACTAATCGCAATTCTGGAGGAAAAGGGAATAGGAAGACCTTCTACTTATGCGAGCATTATTTCCACCATTGAATCAAGGCAATATATAGAAAGACAGGAAGGGCGATTTTTTCCGACAAGCGTAGGAATTGCCGTTAATGATTTTCTGGTACAGAATTTTTCGACTATAGACGATATTCCTTTTACCGCGGAAATGGAAGACGAATTAGATCAGATTGCAAACGGCGACAAAGAATGGGTTCCTGTAATCAAAGACTTTTATTCTCCTTTTGAAAAAACACTAGAGAATGTAAAAGGTGCGGAAAGGGTTAAAATAGAGGTAGAAAAAACAGACGAGCTTTGTCCGAATGACCAGGGACATTTGGTTGTAAGGATAGGGAGATTCGGTAAATTTTTGGCCTGCGAAAATTTTCCTAACTGTAAATTCACAAAACCTTTTGTGGAGGAAACCAATTTAATATGCCCGAAAGATGGAGGAAAAATTATACTCAAAAAGACTAGAAAAGGCCGTAAATTCTATGGTTGCTCTAATTACCCAAAATGTGATTTTGCTGCCTGGAAGTTGGAAGACATTAAGCATCCGAAGAATTTAAAATCTAAAGTCCAAAGCGTGGAAAAGAATTAAAAGATTCTGCCTAAGGCTATTACTATTCCCACAATTGCCACCTGGTCTATGACTCCCCAGGGCATACCCATACTTCTGTCGAATATTTTCTGGAATTTATAGAACCAGCAGAAAGGAGCGAACTTCATGTCAAAGAAAAGATAGGGGGCAGTGAGCCAGTCGGGAGATTGAGCCACGAGAATTATAAGGAATGCATAAAGTAAATTTGTTGCAGGGAAGAAAACGCTGATAAGTGCGTAGGAAAGGACAAATCCGGCAATAACATCAATAGTGCTTTCTATAAAAAATTTTTTTCTCCCATGTTGTTTTCTATGATACCCGGTGTCCCAGTGGGGAAAAGCATCCGCTACAAAATGTGAAGCCAAAGCTATGGGAACGGCAAGCGCGGGGTTTCCTATTTTTGCCGCAATAACTGTCCCTATGAGCGCGTGTCCGGTAGCTGTCATGATTTTAAGGTATTAAAATTATACTCTATTTCTGCAAGGATTTGTCAAGGATTCTACCCGGGTAATCTTTAATATAACCTACCGTTATTCCAGTTCTTCTCTCTTTACCGCAAGAAACACAAACCACTGCTCAAAAAAGCCTACAAGACCTTTAAAGGGTGTTTCTATAATAAAGTCGACAATAATCAAAATAAAGTTAATTTGTGAAACTCCTTCGGTTAAGCTTCTTCCTACGGTAACAATGGGGACAAAAAAGAAGTTGATAACAGGAGTTAAGATACCCTGCTTGGTCGGAAGGGTGTAAGTGTTTGCGGTTTGGAAAATCCTGTAGGCAAGAAAAGAAATAATGGCAACAAAGAAAAGGAAAATTCCCTGACTTAAAATATTAAAGTGGAGTCTGGTAAGTACAAAAACGATAACCCCGAAGCTTATAACCGAAGCGGTAAGCCATAAAAAGGAAAAAATGTATTCCCTTATTGTTCTTGTTCCGGATTTGGTCTTTATTGTAATTTTTGGAGCTATATTTGGCTCGTCAAGAAAAAGTATTTTTTTTATGTTTGTAAAAATCCTCTCCGAATTGGATGTTCCGGGCGTCTTTATGGAAAGTCCGACTATTATCATAAGAAGCGGAGGAACAAGAGTATTTATTCCGATTGAAGCCCACTGGATATGACCAAAAACAAGATTTTCAAACGTGCCCTCGATAAAAAGGGCAATAAACGCTTTTGTAAAAAGTATGAAAATAAAACTTCTTATTATCGCCGTCCTTACTTTTTGCCTTATTCCTTTATAACGCCTGTCGCAGGCGAAGAACACCCTTTTTCTAAATGCTGTTTCATCTCTCACGAGATTTCTGATATTTCCTTTTTCATCTATCAAAATGTCGTAGAGAATTAAAAAAGGAGGGGTTTCTTTTTTTATGTGATTAAATACTCTATCTTTTCTCGGGTACACTAGCTCTTTTTCTATTTCTTTATAGCCTTCCTTAAAGTTTTTAAGCGTATTATCAAAATTTCTTTCAGATAATCTCCCGAATAACTGTATAAAAAGATGGTATCTTAACGAGGCAATATCGTCTTTCGCAAAGTTTTTCCTTACCGCCAGATAGACCTGGGCATCCTTTGTTTGTTCGTCCATATCGGTTATCGCTATGGAGTCCTTTACTATCCTGAACATATAGTTAATCATTGCTTCCTTTTCTTTTCTTGGGAGAAGTATCGAGTCTATGTCACAGGAAAGGACCTGGATAAAAAATTCGTTTAATTTGCCTTCGTTCAGCCCTTTTTCTTTAGAAACTTTATTTTTTATTCTTAGATGCAGGTCTATGCTTTTTGCAACGTCGTTTATTATTGTTTCAGGAACTGTCCCATCCTGAAAATATTTTGCCCATATGAGTTCCCGAACGAGTCCGTCTGCCATATATTGCGGCTGCTGGTCCAGCATTAGCCTTCTTTTTAATATTCTTTCTATGGCTTTTCTGAATACGGTTTCTTCTTCGCCGTAATCCATAGAAGTCCTCAGTTTTTCATACCAGGAGGTTATTTTTGAGAGCAGGGGATTGACGCTTATTTTTTTGTCGTTGTTTTCTATTTTCTTTTCCTCGAAAATATTTACCAGGGCATTCGACAGCTTTGAGAGGGAATTAGGATACATAAAGAAGTATTATACAAAGAAAAAATTAAAAATCAAAAGTAAGATTAATCTTGATATAATATCAATTATGATTAAATTAGGTGCGGCAGAGCTTAGAACAACAAAAGGGGATTTAGAACTTATTAAAGACTTAAAAAGAAATCCCATTTATATTGTTTTGGATAATGTTTTAGATACCTATAACATAGGGGCAATATTCCGGTTAGCGGATGCTGTTTCGGCCCAAAGGGTTATTATCTGCGGTGAAAGCGAAACGCCTCCTCATACAAGAATAAAAAAAGCATCTATAAATACGACAGAATGGGTCAACTGGGAATATAAGGAAACGGCGCTTAAGGCAATACATGATTTAAGAAAAGAGGTTCCCGGGATTTGGATAGTTTCGGTAGAGCTGGATAAAAGGGCAGTCCCTTTTGACAAAGCGGATTATAAATTTCCCGTTGCTTTAGTGGTTGGACATGAAAGCAACGGGGTTTCGGAAGAAGTAATGGAAGCTTCGGATATGATAGTAGAGCTTCCAATGTACGGCGTAAACAAAAGTTTAAATGTTATGGTTTCCCTTGGAATTGTCTTGTACGAGTTGATCGGAAAAATCTCCGTTTAAAGATCCCTTTCTAAATTCTTGAAGCGCGAAGGGATTAGCCTGTAAAGTTCTTGTATATCCGCCTATTTCTGCAAGCGGAGTTTTAAGTCTTCCGCCTAAAGAAACCTCCGCAAAATATTCAGATCCAAATTTCACGTTCACGCCTTCATATTTAATATTACCCGAAGAATCCTGGAAGTTAGCGAATTCTATATCCACTCCCGGTGGTTTTTCTCCTGCTTTAATCATCGGGATAAACCTGGTTACAATGATTTCTGCCGTTAATTTATCGATATATCTAAATACCTTTCCGATACTCGGCTGCTCGGAGTGTCTCGCTTTCCCTCTTAGCCTATCCAGTTTTTGTAGTTCCATCGCCGTCCTTTTAATATAAGGAACAGGATCTTGCTCAACTATACTGTGTTCTCCTATTATTGCTAAAGCGTCGAGGGAATGCTTTTGTGGGTCGGCGTCTTTAATATCCGATAACTCTAAATCAACATAATAATCCTGGTCAAAAGAATATAGGGAAGGCATATAAATACGGAAGGGGTTCATGGAGGCGAAATGAAGAACTTCTCTTTTTCCCATAGTTAATTCTACGGGAAAGACGGCTTCAAGGCCGTATTTACTTCTCGCTTCAAGAAGCTCGAAGATTTTTTTGTTTTTTCTTTCGTTTAACTGCTGTCTTACCGTTTCTTCCGCTTCGGTTAGCGTTCTGCCGTTTCTTATTTCATGTACCCATTTCAGGGTTCTGTTTGTTGCCTGTATGTCTCTTACGATTTCAAGTACAGGAGAAGATTTTGCCTCAACTGCTTCTTCGACCCAGGTTTCTCTCATTGAGAAAAATTATAACAGAAAAATAAGTGTAGTAAAATAAATTTAATGGGTAAAAATAAAAAACTCTTAGAAATTGCCGAAGAAGTAGAAAAATGCAAAATTTGTAAGGTGGGTAAATCGGGCAAAGCAGTTCCGGGAGAAGGCAGTCCCGATGCAAAAATAATGTTTGTCGGCGAGGCACCGGGAAAAACCGAAGCAAAAACAGGAAGGCCTTTTGTCGGAAGGTCCGGAAAACTTTTAAGGCAGATGATTGACGGCTTGGGGCTTAAAGCTGAAGAGATATTTATTACAAGTCCCGTTAAGTATTTGCCCGATAGAGGAACTCCGACGGTTTCGGACATAAACCACGGAAAAACGCATCTTCAAAAACAGATAGATGTGATTAACCCTAAAACAATTGTGCTTTTAGGGAATAGCGCGTGTGTTGCAATGTTAGGTTCTAAAATTCCCATTCTAAAAAGACACGGTGAAGTTTTGGAAAAAAAGGGGAAAAAATATCTGATTACTTTTCATCCCTCGGCAGTCTTGAGATTTCCAAATAAATACAAGGAGATGTTTAAGGAAGATTTAAAGTTTTTATCCGAGTGATTCCTCAATTCCCAGAAGCGCCTGATGAACTCTATTTATATCTTCCTGTTTCATGGGATCCGGCTCCTCGGCATGGCCGTTCCGCTTGCTTTTGCCGCCTTCTAACCGTTCGTTAAAAATAAAAGTATCCCTTCTTACTTCTTCTCCCTGTCCGTATTCAATCGAAATAGAGCTCTTGGCTTTTATACCAAAATAATCGTCTTCGAAAGGTCCGATGCTAAAGAATATCCCGGGTTTTTTTACCCAGTAGTAACCTTCGCCGTTTTTGGAAACCCTCGAACCGGTTGTCAGTTCAAAGTCTACGGATGTTCTGCCCGCCGTCATTAGATTTAGTCTTGATAGGATTATATCTTGCCTTGTTAAAAGATCTTGTATAGTGAGAGGACGGGGAACTTCGGGTACAGGTGGAATCGGAGCATGAGACGGTACTTCATGGAGCATATTCAAAATTATTATACATCTCAAAGCGCTTTTGTAAATATACCTTTTTGATTATAATAAAGTCAGTGAAAGTATCGGCAGTAATAATAGCCTACAACGAAGAAAAATACATAGGGCAGTGCCTTGAGGCTTTGGAAACTCAGGAAGAAAAACCGGATGAAATTATTGTTGTGGATAATAATTGTACCGACAGAACGGTAGAGATAGCAGAAAAATTTGACGGGGTAAGAATTGTTAAAGAAGAAAAACAAGGGATGATTTATGCCAGGAATAAAGGTTTTGACAGCGCAAAGTATCCTCTTATCGTAAGATGCGATTCCGATACAAGAGTACCGAAAAACTGGGTAAAAACTATAAAAAGACATTTTGAAGAGCATCCGGAATTATCCGCATTAAGCGGTCCCGTAAGATTTTTTGATGTACCTAAAACGGGATTTACCGAATTTTTAGCCAACGTTTACAATGATGGAGCTCTTATCGTTTATCAGCATAGAATTCTGGATGGCCCGAATCTGGCTTTAAAGAAAGAAATCTGGGAAAAAGTAAGAAATAAAGTTTGCCTTATCGATAAAGACGTTCATGAGGATGCAGACTTGGCAGTGCACATTCATAAAGAAGGTGGTAAAATAGGGTACTTCAGGGATATTGTCGTAGATTCGTCGGGCAGGCGGCTTCTACACAATCCGACTTCATTTTTGTTAGAGTATCCCTGGAAGCATATTAAAACGCGCCTTAGGCATCTTTAAATTTCCCTAAAAAAGGAGGAAATATGGGCGCAGAAAATTCTCCGCTTGTAAGCGAAAGAGAAAAGATTACACTTTCTCTCCAGGAAGTCGGTTTTCTTCTGGAAAAAGCCGAAGAATATTCTCTGATGGCCGTAAGAAGACTTGATTGGCAAAATTTAAGAAATTTATTCGTAGAGTTTAAAAAGAGCAATCTCCGGATACAAAGAGTAATGGCTGCCTCGGAGTTCACGAGAATTTTTACCGAAAAAGAACTGATGGAGCAGCTCCGAAAATCTACAAGAGAAGAGGAATTTGTTCTATATTATGACCTTGGAACCGGTGCAAGGATGTGCCTTGATACGATTTCTTCGGCGGTTGCCTATCTAAATACGTCAATGGGGCCTCAAAGACTTGACCTTTTCCTTTCCGGAAGATATTACGATGACTTGGGGGAAACCCAAAGACTTGAAAGTGAAGAAAGAAGGGCTTTGGCCGCTTTAAGAGGCGATCCTACGGGCATTACGCTTTTGAATGCGTTTGTCGTATGGAGTGATCCGGATAGAGAAGGATATACTCCTGTAGCCTTTTCTACCGAACCGGGACTTTTTTACTTAGGGGCAAAATTTGCAAGAGACGCATATAAAAAAATTTATCCTCTTACTTATTAATCTTTAAATGCTATAATCTAAAAGCATGAACAAGACGGATAATTACCGAAAACACACCCACAGAAACCCAATTCAAAGGTTATTGCTCTGGAATTTCTTCCGAAACCTTTTAATTTTAATCAAAAATAGGGAAGTGGAATCAGTTTTAGATGTCGGATGCGGAGAGGGTTTTACTTTAAACAGACTAAAAGAGCACAATATCGGAAAAAGGCTTGAGGGATTAGAATATTCTAAAGATGCTATATCCTTAGGAAAGCAATTGTATCCGGATATAAAAATTACTCAAGGTAGTATATACGAATTGCCTTATAAGGATAATTCTTTTGATTTAGTTTTATGTACAGAAGTCTTGGAACACTTAGAGGAACCGGAAAAAGCACTAAAAGAACTGGAAAGAGTTTCAAAAAAATATTTGGCAATTTCTGTTCCAAATGAGCCTTTTTTTATGTTTGCTCAAATGGTAAGGGGCAAAAACTGGTCAAGGTTTGGGAATGATATAGAACACATTAACCATTGGACAATGCTAGGGTTCCCGAAATTCATTAAAAAAAATACCGGTGAAAAAGTGAAAATTCTTGCCCGCAGATTTCCTTTCGCCTGGACAATGCTATTCCTCGAGAAAAAGTAGTCTCTTTCTTGGCCTTTTATTAAAAGATTTTTACCGTCTTCTAACATAAAATTTTTAACATGGTTCTGTGGATTTTTCATGAACAATTATGGGAAAAGAAGAATATACAATAACAGATGGAGAGAAAGAAAGACTGGGGCCTATTTACGATATGGCTAGGGATTTGGTTGAAAAATACGGGAATCCTGCTTCAGAGAAACCGGGTAGAAAAGCAGTTTTGGCAAATCCGCATGATTCCCGAGACGTAAGAGGTTCAAGGGTTGTATCTCTTGTTCAGGACGAACCCAATAGTGCCATAGGTATAGCTTATGACAGAGTAAGGGCATCGGGTGAAAAAATGACTACGGAAATATTTATAACAAGAGAAGGAGTTTTTAAATATTTGCCTTTGAAGTTGGACTATGAGGACAAAAAGCTTGTTGACGTAGAAGAAGTAAAAAACCCCTTGGACTTGGAAGAATTACAGAGGGCTGTAGCCGATGCAAGAAACTATCTGGATTCGATGAGAAGGCGTTAGAGCTTAATTCATTCCTTCTTGACAAAAATCCCAAACTAAGTATAATGATTTTTGGTATGTGAAACTCTTTCGCCATAGCAATTGGGAATTTGACCCCGCTTGGCGGGGTTTTTTCATACTAAAATGGGTTTTGCACTTTGACAGCGTATCAGGATGTAACAACAGCGTGTGAGGCGTTTGTTGTTTTTTTAGAAGCTGTTTAGCCGATTCTACAGCGGGTCGGTTGAATAAGTTTCTCTATCAGAAAGTGGTAGGAATTTTGTCGGATATTCCATAAAAAGAATCCGGCATAGATGAAGTTTTAACTTCGTCAAATTTTTTTGAGAGTTTGATCCTGGCTCAGGATGAACGCTGGCGGCGTGCCTTAAGCATGCAAGTCGAACGGTTCCGTAGCAATACGGATCAGTGGCGGACGGGTGAGTAACGCGTAGAAATCTACCCCTAGGCGGACCATAGCTCATCGAAAGATGGGGTAATAGTCCATAGTCTCCAAAGAGTAAAGCAATTAACTTTGCACCAAGGGATGAGTCTGCGTCCTATCAGCTAGTTGGTGGGGTAAAAGCCTACCAAGGCAATGACGGGTAGCTGGACTGAGAGGTCGATCAGCCACAACTGCACTGAGACACGGGCAGTACACCTACGGGTGGCAGCAACTGGGAATATTGCGCAATGGGGGAAACCCTGACGCAGCGACGCCGCGTGGAGGATGAAGGCCTTAGGGTTGTAAACTCCTTTTATCCCGCCCTTCACGGCGGGAAGAATAAGCCTCTACTAACTACGTGCCAGAAGTCTCGGTAATACGTAGGAGGCGAGCGTTATCCGGATTCATTGGGCGTAAAGTGTGCGTAGGCGGACCGATGTGTCTTTTCTTAAAGACTGAAGCTCAACTTCGGCAATGGGAAAGAAACTATCGGACTTGAGGATTGTCAGGGATGTCGGAACAGTTAGTGTAGCAGTGAAATGCGTTGATATTAACTGGAACACCAAAGGCGAAGGCAGACATCTGGGATTTTCCTGACGCTGAGGCACGAAAGCTAGGGT
>JAKALS010000004.1 GCA_021813145.1 bacterium | reverse complement strand
TAAGTCTTGTTTTAATTTAATGCTTTTATTTTTATTAGCCATGTGCTATTTTAAAGGTTATCCCTGTTAGGGGGATATAATAATTAAGATATAACAGTTTGTTATTTTTTGTCAAGTAGGAAAAATAAGTCGAGTAAGTATATGAAAAAAAATATTGCTTTATTTTTATTAAGTTTTATCTTTTTGATTACAATATTTTCCCTAAGTTTATCGTTTGTTTTTGGGCAGACCCCTACGCCTCAATCACAGACTGACCAAACTCAAAAGATCCAAGACTTACAGCAGAAAATAAATGATACCCAAAATAAGATTAATGATCTTCAGGGACAGGAAAAAACCCTATCATCACAAATATCAATAATGGATAACCAGATAAAATTAACTGGGTATCAAATTGAAGCGACAAAAGAACAAATAATAAGTATTGCTTTAGATATTGATACTGCTAGCAAGAAAATATCAAGCTTGCAGAATACTTTAGATAAATCCGTATCCGTTCTCGTAAACAGGGTTGTAGTAACATACGAAGTCGGAACCATCCAACCTCTTCAAATCTTACTTACATCTGGGAATGCTTCGGATTTCTTTAGTAGACTCAATTACCTAAAAATCGCCCAAGCTCACGACAAGAAACTTGTTTACGATACGCAGCAGGCAAAAGTTGATTACGTAAATCAAAAGTCAATTCTTGAAGACAAGAAAAAACAAACAGAACTTTTACAAAAAAAGCTACAAGCCTATACCGACCAACTTAACCAGGAAAAACAGGCAAAGCAGGATCTACTGGCAACTACTAAAAATTCCGAAAGCGTATACCAACAGCTCCTTTCCGAATATATGCAGGAGTTAAAAGGAACACAACAGGCAGCAAATATTCTTGTCTCCACCGAACCTCGTCATGTGAATAAAGGCGACCCGATAGGACTTATGGGAAACACGGGTTATTCTACCGGCGCCCATCTTCATTTTGGAGTTTATGATATTACTTCTCTTTCGCAATACGTTTACTATTCTAATTACGAAAATCCCGCAAATGTATTAACCTCAACCGGGGTGGATTGGGAAACAGGTTGCGGGAATGACCCGTCCGGAATAACAACCACCGGTACCGGTAATTTTGCATGGCCCATGAGTACAAATAACCTTAAAATATCACAAGGTTTTGGACAAACATGCTACAGTAAGAATTATTATGGTGGAAAAGACCATCCCGCTTTTGATATGTATAACAACGGCGATATTGTTGTCAGAGCTGCTGAAGAGGGGGAAGCGTATTTTTGCCGAAACTGTACGGGAGACGGAGCAAATGGAGTTTTTATATTTCATCCCAATGGCAAAATGACGCTTTATTGGCACTTACAATAGTAGACTTTTGACAGAACTATTACAGCAAGGATAAGCCTCTAGAAAATTTTTTTCCATTCACTATATAAACTAAACCTGCCATTAGTCCGATGAAAATAAATATTATTCCTGCCAAAGATATAGTCTCCGAAAAGAATTTTCCCTTAAAAAAAGGAAAAGCAACTAAAAGTATCCCAAGATTTATAAAAAGCAGTAAATTATCGGTAAAGCCAGAATTCTTTTTAACTAACATATAGTTCAAAAAAGCTAAAAAGAAGATAAATAATCCAATAATCCATATGGCTTCGTGATATCTCCACAATAAAACTAACGGGGTTGCAGCTAAAGAAACGCCGATCAAGGGTATAACTCCCGAAGTGGCCACACATGTTGTCTGACAAACAGTACTACCTGTAGTACCGGCAAGTCCAAAAATAGACAGAAACGACGACATAAACGTGCTTATTTTAATTCGTAAAGCCGAAAGCTTTTTCATAATAAGGCTAGTTTGGGGTATTTTCGGGACCCGCTCCTCTAAAAGCATTTATAAAAGAGTTAACTCTATCCATTGTTGCTGCTGTTGTATTAAATTTATCAATTCTTCCCCAAGCAGTCAAGGCAAAATTTGCATCCAGAACAGGACGTGGAATAAGTATTAATTTCCAGGAGTCGCTATCTACTTTTTGTTTCAATTGATTTACAAAAGACAAACATGCATTTTTATTTTTCCCAAAATCACAATTGTAGGAAATAATAACATATCCGTGCTCCAAACTGTGAATAAGGTAACCGTCGGGAATAGGGCTATTATAAACTCCTCCGTTTTGCGGAGTTGCATAATGATCCCCTGATGTCGGAGGATTAGAGTTATAAGTAACCTTTGTTCCTACAGGAACGTGGGCCCTTCCCAGTACCGGAACAGCCTGACCAGGCAATGGCTTAGATGAGTTTACTACAAGAAAAGCTCCGCCCAAAGTCAAAAACAATAAAACTGCCAAAACGCTTACCGATTTTATAATTTTTCTTTTTCTTTTTTCAGAAACTTTTTTTAATCTTTCCTGATCCTTAAAATACTGTCTTCTTTCTTTTTTCGTAAAATACTGTACCGAAGTATCTGTATCCATAATATATCCCCCTAGGGGGATATAAATAATTTAACTTATATATTTTTCCTTGTCAAGTCCTGGACAGCCCTAGTACCAGTTTTCAGATATTTCTTTGTTTGTCAACAGCTATTCTCCTTTATAGCCTTGACAATTAACTTGACAATTAACTTGACAATTTGTATGATAAAATCATGTTAAATCCCAAATTTACCCTCACTTCAAAACTTCTGACAAATTTAACTGAAATTGAACGTTTTTACGGTCAATTGGAGGGAATAAGAATTCCAAAGCAGCTGGAGCTTAACCTTGAACGAACAAACCTGATAGAATCTTCTTATGCTTCAAACAGTATTGAAGGGAATCCTTTATCTGTTGGAGAAGTAACAAACTTACTTCTAAACGACCGCGTGCCAACGAACAGAAGCGAAAAAGAAGTCGTTAATTATTTTTCAATTCTTAAAAACCTTGAAAGCAGAAAAAATGAGGCATTTGATCTTGACTTAATACTTGATATTCATAAACAACTTTTAGATGGCGTGGATGATGACATAAAAGGAAAAATACGAAACGTTCCTATAATTGTTGGCAAGAGACAACCTGACCAGATAATTATTAAACATAATCCCCCTTACCATGATAAAGAAAGTATTGTGGCTGTATTAAGTGATTTAACAAAGTGGTTAGAAAATACTGATTCATCTCCAATCCTAAAAGCTGGTATTTTTCACCATCAATTTGTCTATCTTCATCCGTTTGAAGACGGAAACGGAAGAATTTGCAGGCTTTTAACAGCGCTGATTCTACTTTCGGCAAATTATCAAATAAACAAATACTTTGTGTTGGATGATTATTATGACGTTGATAGAACCCTTTATTCGGATTCTTTACATAGTGCTGATAAAGGTGACAAAACCAGTTGGCTTGAGTATTTCACAGACGGAGTTAAATACTCCCTTCAAAGTGCTTTAGGAAGGGTTCAGGAAGGCATAACAAAACTAACGCTTGATATAAGACCCTCCTCAAGAGAGCAACAGGTTTTAGAAATTGTCAGACAATATAAAGAAATAACATCTTCGGATTTGGTGAAAGAATTAAAGATAACCAGACAACAAGCATTCAACCTGCTTAAATCGCTTTCAGAAAAAGGTTTCTTGGATAAAAAGGGTACTACAAAAAATAGCTTTTACGTATTAAAGTAGTCTCTTAAAATCTATACACTCTCAAATTACATATAATCAGAAAAAATATTTCTGGGTATTCCTACCCTGATGGACCAAGGGTTAGCGCGTTTAGCAAGTATTCATAGGGAGAACTAAATATTTCCCTCTTGACATATTCTACTTATTTTCGTATATTGTTTGTAATTAATTTGTAATTGTAGGCAACTGTCCGAAAGGGCAGTTTTTTGTACGAAAGGGGGTGTGAGTATGAAAAAAGCTTATATTTTGCCGATAGTTTTCTTAACCTCGCTTCTAAGCGTTTCCCCGGTTTTTGCCCAAACCACAACAACCGGCGGAGTTTCCCAAATACAGTCGTTTATCCAAAGCATTATCCAGGTAATGATAACTTTGGCGGGGCTTGTGTCCGTAGGATTTTTCGTCTGGGGAGGATTCGGTTATATAACAAGTTCGGGTAATCCTGAAAGTCTGGACCGGTCGAAAAAAACAATTCTTTATTCGGCCATCGGACTTGCGATAGTCTTGGGGGCGTTTGTGTTATCAAGCGTAGTAACACAGCTGGCAACAACGGCTTTCGGAGCGGGGCATTAAATCCTGCCCATATTTTATGAGAAAGTTAACGCTTGTTTTTAGCATACTGCTTACGTATCTTTCGGCGGCAGCTCCAGTCTTTGCCGCTTCGGTTTCATCGGATATCACGCAATATACGGGTAATACCTTAGGGATGATAACCCTGATAGCGACCGCTTCGGCGGTCTTTTTTTTAGTCAAGGGAGGCTACCAGTACATGACCTCAACCGGAAAGCCGGATAACCTTGAGAATGCCAGGAAAACCATAAGAAACGCCATAGCAGGCCTTGTATTGGTCCTTGGGGCAAGCCTTATCGTCTCTTTGCTTTCAAACTCTTTTACCCAAACCGCAAGTTCAACTACGACGGGAGCGGTTAACATTTCCCCCATAGAAACGGTCAAGCCCTCCGACGGCCTGACGCAGGTCTTAATAGACGCCGTCTCGGGCTTTATGCAAAATATAGTGCAAAGCGCCACAAAACCCATTGTCGACGGAATAATAGGCTATTTAACATCTACCCCGACGCTTTTAGACAATTCCGTCATCCTGAACTTCTGGACAATAATGTTAGGCATAACAGACTCGTTATTTGTTCTCGTGGTAGCTTTACTCGGCCTGCATTTTATGAGCGCCGGATCTTTAGGCTTTGAGGAAATAGAATTAAGGAACTTGTTGCCAAGAATCGGCCTGGCGTTTTTAGGGGCAAATGTTTCGCTTTTTCTGGCAAACTACGTCATTATAACGGCAAACACTTTAACAAAGGCCGTGCTTGACTCAACCGGAGGGCTGACAAACGCCTGGGTAGTCAATGCCATAAACCCTTCATCTCTTGTTTCAGGCACAACCCCGTTGATAACATTGATATTCCTTGTCATTTTCCTTGTGGTTTCGATAGTGCTTCTTCTTTTGTACATCTCACGGCTTATCCTCATCTCTTTAGGAGCTGTTCTTTCTCCGCTCATATTCCTGCTCTGGGCAATACCCAAGTTTTCCGATTTTGCGGAAATATCGATAAAAACCTACGCCGTTACGGTATTTATAGTATTTGTCCACGTTGTCATAATCCAGCTTGCCTCGGCTTTCCTTGCCCTGCCCCAAACAACGGGCAATTCCCTTGTTTCAATAGGCGTTGCCATAGGGCTTTTTGTGACTCTTCTTAAAACGCCCTCTTTAATGATGCAGCTTGTTATGTACACGTCAAGAAACGGGACCGTCAAAAAATTAGGGGGGGAAATAATAAACGTGATAACAACCGATAAGAGTGCCGGATCCGCGGTATCATCCGAACCCGTTAAGCTTGCCAGAAGGAGGGTAGCGGCATGAGGACAACGGTAATCCCCGCCCAGATAACAACCGTAGAGGATAAAATAGCGGGAAATTTGAACATTACCCAGGTTTTTATCCTTATGGCTCCCGTATTTTTCGGGGCAGGGACATACGTCTTCTTTCCGCCTTTTTTCCGGTTTGCGGTATATAAAATCCTTGCGACAGCTTTTGTCATTGTCATATCCCTGATACTTTCTCTAAGGATAAAAGGGAAAGTTGTAGCAAACTGGCTAATTGTGCTTTTAACATATAACCTAAGGCCCAGGTTTTACGTTTTCAACAAAAATGACCCGTACCAAAGGGAAGTGTATCTTCCCCGGAATGTCCTAAAAACCAATAAAAAAGCTGTCTTAAAAAAGGGCGCGAAAGCAACCAGTTTTTCAAAAGACCTGACAAGACTTCAAAAATACATTAAAAACCCGAAATACGCCTTAAGCTTAAAGCCGAACAGGAAAGGGGGAGTATATGTGGCTCTTAACGAAATCGAATAAAAAAGTGTCTTCAAGAAGACAGATTGACATAAAAGAGGTAAAAGACGGAATTCTAGTTTTGCCAAACAAAGAATACCGGATGGTAATAGAAACTTCGTCCGTCAATTTGGAGCTTAAAAGCGAGGCGGAACAGGACGTCCTGATAGACAGTTTCCAGAATTTCCTGAACTCCCTTTCATCCCCTTTACAGATTGTTATAAGGGTAAGGGAAGTGGACATTGACGGCTATCTTGAAAAAATCCAAAAAGAAAAACAGGATGAAAAGGAAAAAGTATATAAAAACCAGATTGACAACTACACAAACTTTGTCGAAAACCTTGTTTCGGGCAACAAAATTCTCTCAAGAAGGTTTTATGTTGTAATCCCGTATAAAAATTTGGAAAGAATAAACGACTTCGCCCTTATAAAAGAGCAGATGCATTTGCAAAAGGACATGGTCATCAAAGCTCTGGAGAAACTGGGGATGAAAGCAAAAGTTTTGGACTCTTTGGAAGTCTTAAACCTTTTCTATAATTTCTATAACGGCAAAGAGTCAAAAACCCAGGAGCTAAACAGCCAAGCTCTACAGGCTTTGGCAAAAGGAACTTATGATTAACTTATTAAACAACAAAACACAAAAAAAGAAAAACCTGAAAAAGGAATACTTTGAGTTTTCCTTTGGCTTGCAGGACCAGGTCGACCTTATTTCTTACTCCGGACTGCAAGAATCTGCCAATTATCTGCAAATGGGAGATAAATTTGTCCGTACACTTTTTATATCCGGATACCCGTATGTAGCCTCCACCGGCTGGCTGAACATGCTTGTAAATTTTAACCATAATATAGATATCTCCTACCACATAGAACAGGTCGACCCATTGAGCGCTTTACCCAAATTAAACAGGAAAATCACCGAACTTGAGTCGACAAAAAGGAACATGCTAAGGCAAGGAAAAGTTTTGGGCAGTGAAATAACAGACCCGTTGGACAGCGCAATTTCCTTAAAAGACAAAATCCAAAGGGGGCAGGAAAAACTTTTCCAGCTGTCTATTTATATGACAATAACGGAAGACTCTTTAATAGAACTTAATAAGACTACATCGCTTTTGGAGACCGTAATGTCCACACGCCTTTTCTACATCAAGTCTTCAAGCTTTCAGCAATTGGAAGGGTTGCAATCCGTTCTTCCAAGAGGACAAAACGTTTTGTCCCAAAAAAGGAATTTGGACAGCTCGTCCGCCGCTTTGACTTTTCCTTTTGTTTCTTCGGAGCTAGTGCAGGAGTCGGGAATCCTTTACGGAATAAACCGCTCCAACAATTCCCTGGTTATTGTTGACAGGTTTTTCTTGAATAACGCAAACTCTATAGTATTCGCCCAAAGCGGAAGCGGCAAAAGCTACACGGAGAAAGTAGAGATATTAAGGCAGCTTATGCAGGGGACGAAAGTAATTGTCATTGACCCTGAAAGGGAATATAAGCAGCTTGCCAATTCCGTAAACGGAACGTATATAAAACTAAGCGCCAAATCAAAAGAAAAGATAAACCCGTTTGATTTTACGACAAACCTAAACGCCGAAACAGACCTCTCCGAACACATACAGGACTTGACAGAAATAATTTCTTTAATGGCGGGAGGATTAAGCGCGGAGGAAAAAGCGGTGACGGACAAAGCCATACTCCAAACTTACAAAACTTTTGGATGGTTAATGAAACCGAAACCCAAAAAAAAGAAAAAAGAAACAAGAGGAAGAAAACCGAAAACAAAAACATACCCGATACTTAAAGATTTTTATAAAACACTAAAGCGTATGGGGCAGAAAAGGCTTTCTTCAAAACTTGAAAAGTTCGTCAAAGGGTCGCTTTCCTTTGTTTTTGACTCCCGAACAAACATTGAACTTGATAACCGCCTTATTATTTTTGACATTAAGGACTTGGACGAAAGCTTAAGGCAGATAATGATGTTGGTTATCGCAAACTTTGTCGAGTCAAGGGTAAAGGAAGACCCCCAGAAAAGGATACTGGTCGTTGATGAGGGATGGATACTTTTACAGCATGAAGAAAGCGCCAGGTTTATAGCAGGCCTTACAAGACGGGCAAGAAAATATTATTTGGGAGTTACCATTATTTCCCAGGTAGCGAACGATTTTCTTAGCCAGGATTACGGAAGAGCCATAGCTTCCCAAAGTTCCCTTAGGATTTTAATGAGACAGGACACAACCACAATAAAAAAAGTGGCTTCCGAATTTAACTTAAGCGAATATGAACAACATTTCCTATTAACCTGCGACAAGGGAGAAGCGCTTATTATCGCCGACCAAAACCACGTGGCCGTAAAAGTTGTAGCATCCGAAAAAGAACATCCCTTGATAACAACAGACCCTAAGGAAATATATGTCTAAATGAGCCCTATTTTTCTATACAACATATGGTCTTTAAGACATGAACTTAAACTTGTTGTTTTCTCCTTTATAATCCTTCTTTCCCTTCCCATAATTGCCGTCTTAATCCTGACAAACGCCGGAATTGACGTAGTGTCCGATAGGCTCGCGACGGTTAATACTCAAACTCAGAAAGTACAGATACACGACCCGTTAAGCGGTAATGTAATAACGGAAATATTACCGACGATTGAATGGCCAGTAAAAGGCGTAATAACTTTGGAATTCGGACAAAGCGACTGGCCTTACCAGCCTTTCCATACTGGAATTGATATCGCAAACCCGCAAGGTAAAATCGGAGACCCGATAGCCCCTTTTATGCCGGGGACTGTCACTTACGCCGGAGAAATATTCTGGGGTTTTGGGAAATACATAGTGGTTGATAACGGCAACCATATAACATCTATTTACGCCCATCTTAGCGAGATATACGTGTATAAAGGCGAGAAAGTAGCCTTAGGACAGGTTATAGGGGCGGAAGGGGAAACCGGATGGGCAACCGGTCCCCATTTACATTTTCAAATTGACGTTTTCGGAATTCCTGTAAATCCGAGAACTTTCCTAGGAGAAAATAACCCTTGACCAGAATCATAGGAAATCATGCTCCAGTCATAGCTGGCCTTATTAATCAAAAAGTGTTCAGGCTTCTTTATTTCTATATTGACAAACAAAATAAGGAGCGATATTATATGAATGTATGTTCATATATAAAAGGTGCCATTGTAGGGTTACCCCCGGAAAATACGAATTCTCGGATAAACAAGTTTCGGCTTTGGAAGAAAAGCTAAAGCTTTTTGGAGTTAAAGCAAGGCTTGAACTTTTATTAATGCTTAAAGAAGGGCCTCATTGTGTCTGCGATCTAATGACTCATACCAAACTTTCCCAAAGCCTTATTTCCCACCACCTTTCCAATTTAACGTCAGCAGGCTTTATAGAAGCAAAAAAAGAAGGAAAGTTTATGGAATACAACCTCACCGAAAGCGGAGAGAAAATGTTAAAGAACTTGGAAAATATGATAGAAAATTTCGGGAGAGGGGGTGGAAAAATGAAAAGAATGAGAAACTGCGACGAGCAGATGAGGAAAAGATGCTGCGGTTATCAGGACGAAGAGGAAACTTCGGAAGTCAAAGCATCGGAGAACGACGAAATGTCCAAAGAAGAGCTTTTGGCGGAAAAGGAAAGTCTTGAAAAACAGCTTGGTGAAATAAACGAAGCATTGACAGGTGCAGAGTAAAACCTTATTTTCCCGGTGGGCGAAAATTCTTTTGCCCATTAGAAAGTAAAGTTTTTAAAGGAGGTGTTTTATGAAAATACAAGTTTTAGGGTCGGGTTGCGAAACCTGCAAGAGACTTTTTGAAATAACTCAGGAGATTGTTAATGAATTAAATCTTGACGTAAAGGTTGACTATATAACCGATATCTCAAAAATAATTGAACTTGGGATTATGCAAAGCCCCGTTCTTACGGTTAACGGAAAGCCTGTACTGGTGGGTTTTATTCCCAACAAAGAGAAAATAAAAGATTTAATAGCTAAGGAGTTGAATTAATTTTAATTATGGATCCGTTTTACCCGGTGCAATTATTGTCTGATTTTGTAACCTACGGAATTTTCCATTTGGGAAAAACAAGCATTTTGGGAAGTGCCATGGATTTTTTTATCTATGACAGCATAAAAATCCTTATTCTTCTTATTACTATTATATTTGCCATTTCATATATCCGTTCTTTTCTTCCTCCCGAAAAAATCCGCAAGTTTTTAACAAAGAGATTTGAGTTTATCGGGAATATTCTTGCCGGTTTGTTTGGCATTATTACCCCTTTTTGCTCATGTTCGGCAGTACCCTTGTTCATAGGTATGGTAGAAAGCGGAGTTCCTCTTGGGGTTACTTTTTCTTTTCTTATTTCGGCCCCAATGGTAAATGAGGTTGCGTTGGTTATGCTTTTCGGACTTTTCGGTCTGCCTGTTGCCCTTCTTTATGCCGTTTCGGGTGTAACTATTGCGGTATTAGTCGGATACATAATGGGTAGGATGCATCTTGAGCCGTTAGTTGAGGATTATGTCTGGAAAATAAAAGCCGGAGATCCGTTGGGAGAGCAAAAGTTGACTTTCAGAGACAGGGTAAGTCAAGCTTACATATACACAAGGGATTTAATAATAAAGGTGTACCCATATGTTTTAATAGGGGTCGGGATAGGCGCTTTTGTGCATGGATATGTCCCCGCGAATGCTTTGCTAAAAATAGCAGGTAGAGGAAATATCCTGGCTGTGCCCATCGTAACTCTTATCGGAGCGCCATTATATTCAAATTCAGCAGGCATTGTTCCCGTAATCCAGGCCTTAATTTCAAAAGGTCTCCCTTTGGGAACAGCTTTGGCTTTTATGATGGCGGTTACCGCCATATCGTTTCCGGAAATGGTAATTTTAAGAAAGGTTTTAAAATTAAAACTTCTTGGAATTTACACCACAATAATAATAGTCGGAATCATATTCACCGGGTATCTTTTTAATATTATAATAAGATGAAGCAAAAACCAAGTTTAATAGATATTATAAAAACGAGTTTATTTATAGGGATTACCGGCTACGGGGGCCCTGCAATTTTGGCGCAGATGAAAAAACATCTGGTAGAAAAAAACCGATGGATAACGGAGGAGGAATTTATGAATACACTAAGCCTGTCGCAAATTCTTCCGGGCTCAACAGGGGTAACTTTAATGGGGTATTTCGGTTATAAGTTAAGGGGAATTTTGGGCTGGATTCTTCTGCCCGGACTTTATATACTGCCTGCATTTATTTTTACGACAATTCTTGCACAAATATATTTTGAATACCACTCGTTAACGATTATTCAGAAATTTTTTATGGGGCTTGGAGCTTTGGTTGTCGCTCTTTTGATTAACGCGATTTTAATGCTTGGAAAATCGGTATTCGGAAAACTTGAGAAAAGGGACTATAAAGGATTTGCTATTACAATTATTACTTTTTTGCTCTCCGCATTATCGGGAATAAATGTGATACTTATTATTCTTTTGGCAGGGCTTTTAGGATTCTTATTTTACTTTTTTACCGGTGAATATGAAGGGGCAGAGCTTCATTCTCATGATAATCTTCATGTACATATTCCGCAAAATTATGCAATAGATATAAAACTTGTTTTCCTTTTGATAACGCTTGTTATCATAAGTCTGATTTTATGGTTTAACCATTCTATTGTCTGGACCCTTTCCTCGACTTTTTTTCAGATTGGACTATTTGCATTCGGAGGGGGTTTCGGTTCGATACCTCTTATAAATAGCATCGTCGTTAACGGGTTTCATTGGTTAACCCTTCCTCAATTTAGAGACGGAATCGCAATAGGGCAGATTACCCCCGGACCGGTTTTTATTACGGCGGCATTTATTGGTTATAAGGTTTTCGGCTGGCTCGGAGCATTCTTTGCAACAATTGCAATTTTTCTTCCCTCACTTTTATTTATTATTTTTTTGGGGCAATTCCACGAAAAAATAAAACACCTTAAGGCAGTCAAAGTTGTGGTAAAAGGTTTTCAGGCAGGATTTATGGGGATTATAGCAGCGGTTGCTTTACAGTTTGGCGAAAAGTCGCTTATTAACTGGCAGACATGGACGATATTTTTAGCCGCTCTTATAGTTATTGTTAAATTTAAAAAGGATGTTATCTGGACAATTTTGGGAACGGCAATTGTCTCGCTGTTTTTGTTTTAAGCAAAATTCCCATCTTTAAACTAGTTTCTGTCAACGTTCATTTCCTTGAAATTATCGATCATTAAACGAAAATACCAATGCTAACATTTAATCCATTGAATAATACTTTTATGTAATATGTTTTTAGTAAGAACTGAAACTAAAAATTAGTTCTGGAATAGAGGGCAGACATTCTACCCTCTAATTTTTATGAAAGTGATATACTATCCCTATGAGCGTTACTAAAGACAAGAAAACAGTTCTAGAAATAGCCAATAAAATAAAAGAAGCGCGATTAAATAAAAATTTAAAACAAACGGATGTTTCTGAAAAAGCAGGACTTAATGCCAATTATTACGCAAAAGTTGAACGAGGGGAAGCAAAACCTTCCGTTGTAACATTGACTAAAATCTTAAAAGCTTTAGGGATTAAATCTTCGGATATACTTTCTGTTTAGTTTCTGGTTTTTCTCGTCTTTTTCAACTCGTTATATATTTTAGTCAACTGATCCGGGTCTGTGTGGCTTAAAGAATGAAAAGTTTTTTGAAGATGTTCCAAAATAGCTATTGCCATTTCAGGAGTGGCATTTTCCGGATCGGTTTTCTTTAAGAAATTAATAATGCTTTGAATATCTTTTTCGTTTATTTCGTAACTCATAGCCGTAGTATATATTCGTTAAATAAATTTGTAAAGCTTAAGGAAATTAAACATTTCCAAAGACAACTCTTCACCTTCTATTCTTCTCATTATCTCCCGGCTATTGTTTTGGGAAAGAATATTAAGACTTCCTTCCCATAAAATATTTCTGTCAATTATTGCCAGTTTTCTATGATGATTTCCGATACAGAGTAAAACCTGTATTCCAAGTCTTTCAAAACAGGATATTATTTCTTCTGATTGATATTCCATTTTTTCCTCGTGTTCTTTTGGATCTCTTGTCATTACGTATATTCTCACTCCTTTTTCAAGCAATTTATTGAATAGGGGAATAAGGGGTTTTGTCCGTTCTGTTGTTATAAACGGGCTTTCAATAAACACTTCCTCTTTACTGTTTTCTAAGTCTTGAATAAAGACTTGATAAAAGGTCTTTTCGTCAAAAAGTCCGGAAGAGAGAAGGGAATTCATTTTTCCTCCTTTTCTGGTAAAATAACAGAGACGTTGCCATTGTAGTAGGTGAAGCCAAGATTCTTGAGTTTCTCAAAGGTAGCTAAAAAGCTAGGTAAAATCTGGTTCCACCTACGGGCAAGTTCGCCAGCAGAACTGTGCTCGAACGAAAGCACCACTTAAGATTAGATTATGATAGTAAGCTAATCTTGTATAACTCATGCTGTAGATTTTTTGGTTCTAACTCCCCCAAAATGCTATTTTGAAGCTAAAATTTACTTAATCAGACTTCTCGGATTCGAACCATTTAGGCCATATAGCATATTGCATTCTTAAATAAGCAGAAGATTGTGTAGGTTTTTAGGAATCGGAAGACTCTGAATTAATTCTCTTCTAAATTTAATCGGGGATTTGCTGCAAGCGTAAACAATAATGTCTTTCAGATCCACCTTCCCGTCGTATTCAATGTCATCTCTTTTGTAAAACTCTATTTCCTCAACAATAGGCTGATATTTATAGAGTTCATCAATAATATTAGATGTTAAATTCTCTTTTAATGTCTCCTCTGATAGGTTAAGGATATTTTGCTTAATTAACTTTATTAAATCTATTTCAGTTACATATGGTTCCTTACAGTTAGGATTCCTAGATCTTGTGCAGTGATAATAAACATGATAATTGGTTGATCCATTTTTCTTTTTCCTATATTTTTCCTCCCCACAGACAGACGTTCCGCAAGTATAACAATTAAATAATCCTTTGTATGGGAATTCTGTTTTGCCTCTGACTTTTGGAATGCATCTTTCATCTAGCTCTTTTTGTGCCTCATCAAATACTTCTTTTGTAATTAACGGTTCATGTGCTCCCTTATGCCAGTCCCCTGAGTATTCGAAATATCCGTAATAAAATGGATTACGAAGCATAAGATAGATTAAGCTAATTTGTATTTTCTTTTCGTTTCTGGTGGTAAAACCAATTTTATCCATCCATTCTTTTATTCTTCTTCCACTTTGTTGTCTATACGCAACCCTCTCGAACATTTCTTTTACAACTGGTCCTCGCTTTGGATCAACGATTATATCCTTTACACCTCCAAAAGCTCTATTCATGTATCCGAGTGGCGCAATTCCCGGGCGCCATCCCATTGAGCACTTTGCTCTAATGCCTCTTTTAACATTTATTCCTTTCTGGTCGTTTTCAAGTTTTGCCTGAGAACATAAAATCATCAATAAGAATTTTTCATTAGGATTATTGGAAAATGTTTGAGAATACGTTTTAATCTTTTGTAATTTCTCTTGATCCATTAAATCTACCAACATTCCTAAATCCCCGGCATTTCTACTTAATCTGTCTGGTGCCCAAGTAAGGATTCCAGTAAATACTCCGTTTCGTATGTCTTGGAGAAGGGAGTTAAATATTGGTCTTTGTCCTGAAAGCTTTGCAGAGTGTTTTTCCTGACGAATTTCTTTAATAATTATTCCTTCTTTTAATGCCATTTCTGTCATTTCTTTGATCTGGGAGTCTATCGACATAGCTTGTCTTTCGTCATCTTCTGTAGATTTTCGAGCATACAGACAATACAGGATATTCTCATTGTTTTGGATACTATTTATACTCATCCTATTTATAGGTCAACAGTACCGCAGAAAAGAGAGGAAGTCCAGTAGAAGACATAAGAAAACCCCTTGCCCAGAGGTTTTCTTAATAGAATAATTCTATTACCTATTTCACGACTTTACAATCGTTCATTACTACAATCCCTAACGACATATCTGCCATTGTTCCTTGCACCGTCACTGATTGACCGTTTTGCAAAGACGTTAATTCAGATTTCGCAGATTTATCTGCAAAGTAGCAGGAAATACTTGTTCCTGCGTAATACTGGTCATTTGTTGGATGCAAAGATAAATAGTAATTTCCAGTAATATCATCGCTGATATTATCTATGTATGCAGTTGTCTGAACGGTTTTGCCCGTATATTTATCTTGTGCCGAGAGTTTGTTTTTATCATAATCTCCGACAAGAGCTGTTGCAACAACAACCGTAGGTGGCTGTTGGACTGCTTGCGTTGGAGCGCTATTACTTGCTGAACTAGATTGATTGTTGCTTCCGGAGTTTCCCGACTTACTACCTGCTGCGCCCAATACGCCAACTAATACAATAAAAACTAAAATCCCAGTGATAATTTTATGTCGCATAAACCAATTCTTTTTCTTTTCTTCCATTCTTATCACCTCCTTTCGTGCCTATTGATGACATATTACTTATATTTAAGCATAAAGTCAAGGCTAAATAAAGCGTCTGACGCTATACATTTTTATTCTTAGATTCATTACTTTATTACTATGAGAAAATATAGAGTCAATGAGAAATTAGGAAAAAGGATTAAAAGGGCAAGGAAAGATAAAAAGATGACCCAAGAAGATTTGGCTGATAAAGTCGGACTACACTACACAACTGTTAGTAGGATTGAAAGGGGTCTTAGTAACCCACCTGTTCAAACGATTGATAAAATAGCAAAAGCTCTTAAAGTCTCCTTATCTGACCTATTCTAGAAAATTGTATCTATAGTGATAGGTTTGTAATCAAACGGAGAATCTCCAAACATACTTCCAACTTCTAAAATAGTGATTCTTGGTTCCGCTTGGCTTTCCATTTCAAGAATTTTTAACATAAGTATTGCAAAGGCATCTGCTAAATCATCGTGTTTTTCAATTCCAAAACCTGTTAGCTGTTCAATTAATTGTTCAGCACCGGTTCTTGGAAATAAAACCTTACCTTGTTGAATCATGTGCGTAACCAATGCCAGTCTTGCCCTTTTATCTTGACCTGCTACCTTTACTCCCTCGGCCGGAATGTTTTTACTGACTAAGCTTTGTATTAAAGAGGACTGATAACCAACTTCTTCTATGTATAGTTTTGTCGGATAATAAGTTCCTAACCCTTTTGATAGAGTTATGGCCGATTCTAAGGTTGTGGGGAAATCCATTCTTGCGTTTATAGGATCTGGAAGTATGTACACTTTTAAATCGTCTCCGTAACCAAAAACTTTTGCTGAAACCATTGCTGTACAGTCCGCTGACTCTTTTTCAGAGATTGCTAAATCAATTCCAGTTGCTGTTTCTCGAAAGTTATTTCCTTCTTGGTTAGGAAGAACATCGTAATACTGAACCCACTCCGGCCTAACCAGCCTATCATCCTCAGAAATAATTTTTAATAGATATTCTCTTGAGAAAGCCGAATCTGAAGCAATAGACTTTTTTAAATCTTCGATATCTTTTAATGTTTTATATTTCCCGGGCCAAGAAATTTGATCGTCGTCATCGAGTAAAGGATAAGAGTAAAATCTTCCATTAATTCTTTCATTTTCAATTGCCTGCCTGAGTCTCATTAAAAGGCTGTCTTCGTGTAAAAGATTACCAATAATTAAAATCTTGGTATTCTGGTCTCCGATTGGTAAAACTTCTCCTGTTAACCACTGAAATGTTTTATCCCGTCCTTCTCTAGTTTTAACGCTATTTAAGTCTTCTACATCGTCACAAATAACTAAATCCGGTCTGTGTTCACCATGTCTTAACCCTCTAATACTTTGTTCTGTTGAGGCAATAGTAATCCTTGCGCCAAAGTTTGAAAGAACAATTGAATTTGAACCCCATTCATCGCTTATCTCTTCAAATGGCCCGATGTCCGCTTTTAACAATTCATTAGATTCCAACTCTCTTTTGATATTTGCCATGTGTGTTTTGGCTTGATTTTGTGTCTGGCTTAAGATGAGAACAAATTTTCTCTTTTGTAATCCGACTATTGACCAAATTACGTAAGACAAAGTCATAATGGTTGATTTGCCAGAGCCTCTAAAAGCAACTAGCACAACAAAACGAAGAAGTAAATCTTCGGTAATACGAAACATTTCATGATGAAAAGCGGCAAAGGGGAATTTAATATAGTGACTAAGATAAATGGAGAAAAACCAAAAATGACTATTTTTTGCAAGGTTTCTTCTGACAACTCTTTTATTTTTTATCTCGAGTAATTCATTTTCAGTTAAATTAGGTATCATGCTTTTCTTCCTCCTTTACTTTTGGAATTAGAGCCGCAATTTGTAAAGCCTTAGTTACTAAAGCTTCTTGCTCTGGGCTTAAAGTTTCATTGTCTGCCTTAAGTCTTGCAGTAACTTCTACTTTGGTCGCGTAATTTGGGTGATGGTGTTTAAGCCAAAAGATTATTGCAGTTATATTTTTATCCTTAATTGCACTCATTAACTGAGATTCCGCAATATCATTAACCAACAAGCTTCCTTCTTGCAAAGCTTCGTCTGCGTTTTCGCAAAATTTTGCATCGTCTTTTTTCCAACGATAATATGTTGCTCGTCCAATTCCTGATTTTTCGCAAGCGATTTGAATAATCGGCGTTTTTCTTAGTTGATCAATTAATATTTGTTTGTTTTTATCTGTTTTCACATTTTTATTGCTTTTTGTCCAGTTAACTTTTCCCAGCGTTTTATGATTACTTCCGCATAGACAGGTGATTTCTCCATAATGAAGCAGCGTCTTCTAAGTTTTTCGCTGGCGATAAGCGTACTACCGCTACCACCAAATGGTTCAATTACCAAATCTCCGCGTTTTGTTAAAACCTTAAGATAAGGAATAAGAACCTCGATAGGTTTGGTGCCGAAAATTATTCCTTGTCCTGAGTGTTTTTCGTCTGAAGCAACAAATTCAATAAAATCACTTGGTTGGATTTTCTTTCCTTTTTCATATCCTTCCCAGTGTGGTTTTCCGGAAGTTGCGTATAGAGCATTTTCATATTCATTCTGAAACAGTTCGTCTTCGCTAGCAAGGTTTAAACCAATATCGCCACTTGTCCCAACTAGAGCAATGTCATGTTTATTGAAGAACTTATATTTTGCGGCAAATCCTTGCATTCTATTTGGAAGATGCCAAACAATTGTATTTCTGTATCTCCAATGTTTCTCAAGTTCACACCAAATTGTCCTTAAGTTCTTGGGATTTTCAAAAATTATGATTGAGAAATCTAGCTTTTGGATTTTGGCGATGTTTGTCATCCACTTTTCTGTAAAATCAGGAGGAAGTACGTCTGTTTCAAGATATTTTCTATCTCTTTTTGCTCCAAAACCCTCGGTTACTTTACCCTTCTTTTTCTTTCCGTGGAGATAATCTAAAAGATACGGAGGATCCGTGAAGCACATATCCGCTTGTTCACCGTTCATTAGTTTCAGCACATCACTTTCTATGGTGCTATCTCCACACATTAATCTATTTTCACCTAGCTTATATACGTCCCCCTTTTGAGTCGCAATTTTAGTGATATTTAATTTTTGTAGTTCTTTCCAAAGGTCAAATTGCTCGGGTGTTTCTTCAATTTGAAAAATATCATCCAGTTCTTCACTAGAGAAGCCAACGTCTGAAAGCAAGTTTTCTCCAAATTCGGAAAGTAAATCCCAGTCCCATTCACCGACATTACGGTTTAATCGAAGATTTAATTCCTTTTCTTTCTCAATGTCAGGGATATTTACATAGACACAGGGGATTTCAGCATATCCTAGATCCTTGGCAACCTTAAGTCTAAAATGTCCACCAATTACAATATTAAATCTTTCTTTAGAACCGTTTACGATAATAGGGTCTACTAATCCGAAACGTTTAATACTTTCCGTAAGTTGCTTTATTGCCTCATCATTCCAAGCCCTCGGATTATATGTAGCGGGTTTAAGCTGGGAAATGTCCGAATAGACAATGTTTAAGTTTTGCATACCCTTATACTAGGGCATCAAGAGCACTATGAATACCGATTTATATTGCTTTAATAAAGACCGTTATTTTCTAACTCTTTTTGGGGAAAATCTTTCTTCAATCCGATTTTTAAAGTCTGCGACGTCTTTGTAAGTGCCAAATCCAAGTTCAGGATAATCATTTGCTATCTTTTTATGTGTAGTATTGTTATCTTCAAGTTCCCTAACTTTAATATACTTTTTAACGTTTTCCAAAGGACGTCTCTTTTTAGGATATTGCGTAGACATCATTGATTGGTAAGTCTCGATACGTTTCCAGAGTGTTTGAATATCTTTTAAACTGGTGTCGGGATAAATCTCAATCCACATTCTTTTTATAATCCACTCCTTCTCCGGTAGTCTTGAATCGTTTATGCGTATTTCAAGGGAGGGTGATCCGAAAGGGGCAGTTAAAGGAACGTCATCAGAAGCAATATGCAGAAGAAGCGAGGAATGCCATCTGTTATCTAAGTTAAACTGTTCGGATATTTCTTTTAAAGTCGAACGAATAACTTCACTTGGCGGAATAAGTTGATCTTGTCCAGAAGTATAATAGTTTTTATCTGTGTTGTCTGGATTTACGAATAATGAAGAATACCAATTACCCCTTTTATCCCATGGCAAGCCTGTTATTGGGATTTTCCATTTTATCCTAGCATCAATAACAGCTTTTTTAAACCTTTTCATATTAGAGAGGATAGAAGCCATATCTTCCCAATACTGGTTTGACTTAATACCTTTGTTTGAATCTGCTGCTTGCATATTTACACTATTAGTGGTATTATATACCAACCATGAGAAAAAGTCTAACAGCCCAACAGGGAAATATCTTAACAATCATAAAAGATTTAACTATTAAACTTGGTAAACCTCCAACTCTTGAAGAGATTAGAAAAGCTTCTGGACATAACTATATTAGCGCCGTTCAAAGACACGTGGAGGCTCTAAAGGAGAAGGATTATCTTTCCCACACTCCTAATCAATCCCGATCTTTACAGCCTTCTTATTCTGGAGAAAAAATAAACATTCCCCTTGTGGGAAACGTTGCGGCTGGTACTCCAATTCTTGCTACTCAAAATATCGAAGCCTACATTCCCTACGAATCTAAAAAAATAAAAGTTACGCTAAATGATTACTTCTTCTTAAAAGCGGTTGGAGATAGTATGAACGAGGCGGATATTAACGGCAGAACAATCGATAACGGTGACTACGTGTTAATCAGGAAACAAAATACAGCAAACCCTGGACAAATAATTGTAGCTTTAATCGGAGACGATGCGACAATTAAAAAGCTTAAAAATGGAGATGGACATATTATCCTTGAGCCAATTTCGTCAAACCCCGCAAATAAACCGATCTATGTTTTCGAAGACCTTTTAATACAAGGAATTGTTGTTGATGTTGTTAAGGCGGGTGATAAAAGTGCCTAAAACATTTAAGCCAGGAGAAATATCTCCGTTTTCAGGAGAAGCAAGAGTAATCGGTCCCCGCGGTGGAAAAACGGAACATGAAGTTACCGTTGATCGAGGAGAAAGATTTCCCCCTACTCCAAAAAGTGGAGAAGAATATGTAATTTCCAGACGAGCTCACAATAAAGCTGGTCACGGAAGATAATCCCAGACATCAAGTCTTTGTTGTTATCAAAATTACAATAGAATTTATGAATTTAGACATATCTGCAAGCGATAATTACATAAACAGCGTTGTTTTAAGTCATTCGCCAAATGTCACTTATGATGTTATTCAAATAGGAAATGAATTGAATATACATATACTTTCTTGGGCAAATGGACACGAGTATGAATTAAAACTATCGGGATCTTTAGCAAAAGGGACTGGTATAACGGGTACAACTGACATAGATTATTTCATTTCGCTAAATCCGTCTGTTAGTACCTGTAATACATTACAACAGGTATATACAACTTTAAAAAATAGATTTAATGGTGCCGGATATTCCGTAAGAGAACAAAATGTTTCCATCGGCATAAATCATTCAGGATACAAAATTGATTTAGTAGCAGGGGTTGAGCAGTCTCTTAATAGTGCTGATCACTCTATTTGGAAAAGAAAACCAGGTACATGGACGAAAACAAATATAGATGAACATATAAGTTACGTTGCAAATTCAGGTAGGATTTCCGACATCAAAGCTTTGAAAATTTGGAGAAAATTATGGAGCTTAGATTTTCCATCCTTTTATTTAGAGTTGTCTGTTATTGAAGCTTTAAGCGGAAAATCCTATTCGAGAAGCCCCTCACAAAATTTTATTGATATAATGACTTATCTTGCAAATGATTTTGAAGATAAAGTTATTCTCGATCCCTCAAATCTAGGAAACGAAGTATCTGAAGAATTAACGCAAGTAGAAAAAGCTAAAATAAAAAATGAAGCGGCGAGTAGTTTAACATCGATTTATCTTACGGGAAATTTGTCGCCTGTTATATGGTAAAAGCAAAAAACAAAATCAATACAAAAGAAATATTTAAAGGTTTACAAACGCAAATGGAAGCTAAGCTAACTTTTAACAGATCTGTTGTTGGACATTCTACGGCGAAAGGTGATTTCACAGAATTAGAGTGGATAGAAATGCTTTCAACCTATCTTCCTAAAAGGTACTGTGCGGATAAAGCTTTCGTTATTGACTCCGACGGAGAAATAAGTGACCAGATTGACATTGTCATCTTTGATAGGCAATATTCACCATTTATATTGAGACAAAATGGTGTTACATATGTTCCTGCTGAATGTGTGTATGCAGTTATTGAGGTAAAACAGGATTTAAGTAAAGAGAATATAACCTACGCTCAAAATAAAGCAGAGTCCGTAAGAAAACTTAAAAGAACGAGTATTGAAATTCCTCATGCGGGAGGGGTATATCCTCCTAAGAAACACGCTAGAGTACTTGCAGGTATTTTAGCTTTTGACGGCTCATTGTCAAAGGAGATGCAAGGAATAGTAGTTAATTCCGATGAAAATAAAGTAATAAATTTTGGTTGTTCATTGATAGGAAAAACATATTTTAAACTTTCAAGTTATCATCCTTGGGATGAGAATAAAAAACCTTATCAATTGGCTTTGCAAAAGGATGAAAATAGCTTGGTAAATTTTTTTATGAATTTAATTATTGAGCTTCAAAAATTAGGAACTGTCCCCGCTATGGATATAAACGAATATTTAAAGTAAAGTTTACATTTTTAAACCTGCCTCTTGTGATTATGTTATGGTATAAAAAAATTCTTATAAAACGTGAAAGGGGAATTATTGCGTCTGCATTATTTACTGTTCTTTTTGTTTTAGCATTATTATTGTGGTCTTTCACTCTAGGAAAAAGTTTTGTGTGGAAAAAGATAGAACCAATTTCAGCCCCTAATTTATTAGATCGTGCATTTTACAGCGCATTGGTTTATGTAACAGTAGGAGCTGTATTGTATCGGCTTAAGCTTTGGCTAGGTTTATATATCTTAGCTGTAAGAAAACTTAGGGATCGAAAGTTGTATAAAGAAACTAAAAAATTTATATGGTTGCTATTAATCCTTGGGATGTATGGCATCTTTTCGAAGATCGTTGATTTGATGAATGGTATTATTTCATTTGCTTATAATATTTTGGGCTTAATATTATATATTCTCCCACCACTAGGTGCTTCCTTAATTTTTGTCGTCCTCTTGGTGGTATTTACAAAAAGGTATAAGTTTAAGAAATAGTTTAGGGTCGCACAACTCAAGATGTGCGCAGTCCCCACTCTTGAATATCAGATGTATAATATTGACTAATGAAAGCTTTTGCAGAGTTAACTCCCACAGAGAAAGTGAAAGCAATATTAGCTGCAACAGAGATTCCCGTAGATAAACCGGTTACATTAGAATTAGCTGGGATTGACTTATTTAGACTAAGTGATCAACAAAGAACTGAAATAGAATGGACTTTTAGTGGAAGCAGGATTAAGGGAGATAGTCCTTTGTATAAGATGACTACTGAACAAGGGCAACAGACAATGCAAGAACTTGATATAAACGTTGGCATGGTACATGAACGAATTATCGATGTTCTTTGGCCAAGGCTTTGTAATGAAATTGATACCTATGTCTACAGAGGTGGTGAGAGAAAAGGTTAAGTAAAATATTCCTTAAAGCCTATAACTCTTGCATTTTACAAGACTTAGGTGTATAACTCCATTAATTAACTATGAGATTGAAAAAAAGGGAGGTGAGACTAAATGATAGAAAATATAATTGCTAGACGTTTAGAAAGTGTCGCTGGTTGTGAAGATCCGAGAATTGGCGAAGATACAATTCAACAAATTCTTGCCTGCCGAAATACCAGCGGTTTTGTCCCCACAGATGATGATGTTCGAAGGCATTTAAAAGGAGATGTTTTAAGTATTTATGTCGCAGAAGGCTCTGGAAGAGCTGTTGGTTTCGATTCAATAGAATTTAAATCTCCAAAAGATGCCTTTGACGGAATTCCAGGGGTTAACTTTCCATTTCCAGAAGGAATGGGCGTTTACCTTGCAGGCGTTTTAATTGAAGGTGAAGCGCAAAAAACAGGTCTTTATAGAAAAATGTCTCAGGAAAGAGTAAGAAGGGGAATTGAAAGAGGTTATCACATTGTGTTTACCGAGACGCAAAATCCAAATATTGAAGCCGGTATTAAAAATACACTCGAAGCAATGAAGCAATCAGGGGAAATCAGAGGTTATTCTATGGATGAGAGAGTCTTGCTTCCAGGGTTATACGGACGGCCTATGTATGCGGATATTCCCCAAAACGATAGGATTTCATACAGTGAACTAAATTACAATGTTGGAGATGCATATGCTCTAGTATTTAACTTAGATTACTAAATTATTATGAAATTCGAACGTTTAGAAGCACGATACATCACGCCGGAGATGAGACATGTCTTTTCTCTTGGTGACGTTGATGGTTTACCTCGAGATATTGGTCCCAAAAGAGATATGATTGCTCTGCGTGGGCAAACTTCAAATGGAGTTGAAGCTTGGAGTTCAATAGATACTACTAAATTCCCTGTTTATGGGTCTGAATCAACCATAGAGGCATGGGCATTACTAAATGAAATTGGAAGTAAATTTGTAGGCAAAGATTTCGATGATCCACGCGAAGCTGTTCGATCTCTAGGATTTCTTATGGATCATCCAATTTTCCAAGCGGCATTCGCTAATCTATACTTGGATGCTGAAGCAATCGATAAGGATGTTCCTTTGTTCACATTATTGGGAGGAGAAAAGCCTCAAGTCGAGGTAGGAGTAAGCATTTCAAAAAACGATTCGTTAGAACAAATTGCAGAAAGAATTTCAAAAGATAAATACCGTCGTATAAAAATAAAAGTTGGGCCAAGTCAAGGAGATTTGGATAAGATTGCACGTATTCGAACAGCATATCCAGATGTACTACTCATGATTGACGCTAACTCATCTTTTGATTTACATAATCCAGAGCACAAAAGATTACTTATTGGATATGGAAATCTTGATTTGCTAATGATGGAACAGCCATTGGCATATAACGATATCGTTGCTCATACACAATTACAACAAGAATTTAATGTAAATAGTGTTCCAGGAAGAATTTGCTTAGATGAGAGTATTCATACAATGAGCGATTTGGAACAAGCAGTAGAAGGAGGAATCCCCATAATTAACATTAAGGTGACTAGAGTTGGAGGATTAGACATTGCTCGAAAAATGATTGATTACTGTCAAGAAAGAGGAGTTGACACATGGGTTGGCGGAATGGTTGAGCTAACTTCTCCTGGGAAGGCTCATTCTTTAGCGATGGCTGCGCATCCAGGAGTTACGTTACCATCTGATATCTCAGGCACTTCCGCATATTTTAAAGAAGGTGACGATCCATGTGTTGCTCCAATGGAAAGAGAACCTGATGGAGCATATATTAAAGTGCCAACTACACCTGGTAGAGGGTGGGATGTTGATCTAGAAAAAATGGACCGTATTACAAAAGATACTGTTGTTTTTGAAGTAAAATAAGAAGCTATCTACCTTCCCTCTTTATTATATCCAGTAATTCTAACTGCGAATAGAATGGTTGATTGTACGTATCTGTAGAGTAAGGAATTACTTCACCATTAGAGTTGAAGCCCTCAATAGGACCGTACATTGCTTCGTAACCCGACGTTATTTCCGTATCAGAATCAGCTGAAATACCCGCAGACAAGTCACCGTATGAGATATGCCAAGTTTCATATGGATATCTTCGTAAACCTGCCATTTCCATGGTGCGGACGAATAACTGACGCGCAGCCCATTCTTCTTGAGTAACATATGGATAACGTAATGCAACCTTAGCTCCACCTTCGGGATATTTGTTCCCTATAGATAGAGGTTCCCCATTAGATTTCTTTCGTAACGTTATGTCTAACGCAGCGCCTGACTTATGACCTGCCATTAAGGGAGTTATGGCTGTTTTGCTTCTTGCTTCTGCCCAAACTTTATCCCAGTTAACTATCCATTCAGGATGTTCCTGAAGTATCATTTTCGCTCTTCTAAGAAAAAGTCCTTCTTGAACCCCAACGGGACGAAAAGCATCTTCAATATGCAAAACGATATCTAACTTATCTAATGCTATTCCTGCTCTTAATAAATGTTCTGCAACTTGCTGTCTTGCCCAGAATACCCTTTCTTTTCCCGCCCATTCTCCACAAGCCTCATGAAACGGAAGCGATGATAAACTTAGAGGAATTCTGTCTCTTTCAAATAGCGTAGGTAAATGTACCATTCGTTCGCCATTTTCTCTTACAGGAATTGCCGTTAATCCATCTTGCAAGTCTACAGCATCATTAGCATATTCTAGCTCTATAAGTTGATCTATCTCACGTCTCTGCCCGGTTAATAAAGGCCTATCAATAAATCCCCTTGCTGGTATAACGGGCATACTAGCGGGAACATTCAAAGTTTCAGCAATTATTGCAATTTGAGAATTTAATCTGTCAGCCAAATAGCTATCGGGTTTGACAAAGTGAATTCCTAGTCTTTGTTCGGCATTTATGACTTCTGGCCTATATTGTTCATTAACCATGGCAGAATTATACTGCTTAATATCTTTATTTTCAATCTAGATGGGTTGAAATTAACTAGAGTTGGGAGTATAATTACGTCCCTATAGTAAAGGATATGAATATTGAAAGATTACTATCGACACGTGGTTTAGTTTCGCAAGCTCCTTCAGCAGAAGACATAAGGAGTAGAGCGGGCAGCATTGCTCCTGAGCCTATGAGACTTTTCTACGGAGAGACATATGATGATAAAGGTCATCCGATCGATAGTCTTAAATATTACTTGTTCGTTTCGTATCTTGCAGAAGCCTTAAAACAGGAGGGTTCTAACGTTGATCCTTCAATTTTAGTTGCAGACACCGCAGCTTGTAGAAATGTTGGACAGGAACATCAGGATTATTATATGCTTCTTGGCGATCAAAGAGCAAAATTCGTAAGTAAAGTTAATGACGTATACAATACGGGACTGAGAGTTGTAAGAATGAGTGAATATATAGATTCACCAGAATTTGTTGCCGAAAGAGACAGGGTTATGCAAACCTGCAATGCAGATCCAGAACTTATGGCGGCAGTAGAGAAAACAGTTCCTGAATCGAAAGTAGAAATTGAAAGAGTAAAAGGATTCATGTATTCTTTTGACGAAATCGCCACAATCTTGGGGCTTGACATAAAAGTTGGGCCACCAAGAGAAGATCTGTATGACGATGTCGCCAGAAGAGTTGCTGAAAGAAGTGGGCAAAAAGGCTTAATGTCTCTTTTTCTAACCCCAACTTTTCCGCTAGGAATGAATTGGTCATATTTCTTTGCCAATGAGGGCATTGAAGATCATGGGATTACTGCATATAAAACAGGAAGCAAACGTTTGCAAAGAAATAGAATAGTAATCGAAAGATCAGACCCTGATTATGTTAGAGAATTAATAAGTGCTTCATTCATTTCTACTAACCCCGCGGTTCCCAATCCAACCTTAGATATCGGAATTATTTGCGAAATGGCAAAAAGAAGATTGGAAGGCGTTGATTCTCCAATAACACTAGCTGATGAGTTTTATGATGGACAAATTTCGCCAAATGTCTTAAAAGAAAGAGTTGGAAGAGATGTGGAAACTTACGTACTGTCAAGATTTTAAATATGATAGAAACCTATAAGAGTTTAAAAAGTTTAATGGGGCAAGGCACCGAAGGCCGGGCAAATTATTTGGATGAAGAGACTAGAAAGCTTGGCATAATTCCTCGTGTTTACGAAATTACATCTCCCCGCGGGGTTGACAGACATCTTGTAGTTGCTTTTGATTACGACAAACCGCATGATCTTTGGGTAACTGCGAATTACGATACTTTTGGTACATTACCAAGCGCCAACAACAATGGAAGCAGCGTAGTCACGCTATTAAAGTTGAGCGAACACTTACAGAAGGCAAAATTGCCGGTTAATATCAGGTTGGTGTATTTTGATGCTGGATTAGATCCGGATTTAGCTACTAGACAACGAAGAAATCCTGATTTTGTTCCAGGGTCAAAACTATTTGTACAACATTTAATAACAGATGAAACGGAATTTATCGATACTTACGATGGGGCGATTACAATTCAAGCAGTTGGAAAAGGAAATATGTCGGTTTTCCAAACAACTGGAAGAAGACTTGATAACACAGCTGAACTAAATAAGCTTCTCATTGAGCACGGGAAGAAAGTAGGAGTACCTGTTGAGCTTAGGGACCATAGTCCAAATGCTGACAATCTAGCCTTTCTAGAAGAGGGTTTAGCAGCAGCAGTAATAGCGCGTTACCACGAAGGAGCTTGGCACAGAATGCAAACTAAAGATGATGACATTACTAATGTCAATCCAAGGGCGATAGACGAAACCGTAATGTTTTTAAGAACATTAGTTAATTCATATCCCGTTAAATAATATGCTAGGACCTGAACGACAAACACAACTAGAAGAAATTTCAAGACAAGATCATCAAGCTAAATTAGCAAAGCGAGATGAGGAGTTAGCTTATTATCCTCAAAAAATGGCTGAGCTAGATTTAAAACCTATTGATAGATTTAGGTTATATCATCCTGATCCAAGTCGACTAATGGAATTAGGAGTTACCTTCGCTCATAGAGATTTAGAAAGCGTAGTTGGCGCAATGGCCAATGGAGAGCCATGGGCTGTGGTTTCAGGGCTTAACCCTTCAGGCCCATTACATTTTGGGCACAAACAAGTCTTCGACGAATTATTATGGATGCAAAGACAAGGAGCGGATGTATATATTCCCATAACAAACGACGAGAGTTATCTTGTTGGTAAAGCTAGTAGTCTAGGTGAGGCTAGAAGAACTGCTTACGAATCTGTAATTCCAAGCATTATAGCTATGGGTTTTTCTCCAGATAAAACACACATATTCGTAGATTCTGACTATCCGGACCTTTACAATGCCGCTATGGATATCGCAAAACACACAAGCCTAAATAAAATTTTCGGAGTTTTTGGATTCGGTAAAGATGAGGAAGGTGAAAACTCTGGTACGGTTTTCTATCGAGGAGCAGTTCAACTAGCACAAATTCTCTTACCTCAATATGAAGAACTTGGGGGGCCAAAACCAACGGTAATTCCGGTAGGAGTTGATCAGTATCCGTACATATTATTGGCAAGGGATGCAGCCCGCAAAAAGGGATTTACTCCGCCTGCAGCAACATTCACAAAATTTGGAGCAGGTTTGGATGGAAAAGGAAAAATGTCCGCATCCAGACCAGAAGGCGCGGTATTCTTAACAGATGATCCCAAAACTGCAAAAAAGAAAATTATGTCAGCTTACACAGGGGGCAGTGTTTTGGGCAGTTTCCAAAGGGAGCATGGAGGAGTTCCCGAAATCTGTCCTATATATCAATTAAGAACATACCACTTTGATAATAGCAGGCTTGCTGAGCAATGTAGTAGTGGTGAGATTTTGTGCGGAGAATGTAAGGCTCAAGCAGTCGATGAAGTCTTGGTGTATCTCGCTGATCATCAAGGTAAATTGCCAGAGGCAAAAGCAAGAACACCGGAATTTATATTTGATACTCCAATCCGATCACCTCTTAAGGTAAAATAGGCGTATGAGTTTAAATAGAGAAGCAGTACAGCAGCAAATAAGCGCTATAGCATTTGATGCATGGCTAGGGACAGAAAATAGACAACTAATTCAATCAGAAAGATTAGATAATGCTTGTCGCATAATCGATACTGTAATTGCTGCTTTAATTAGAACTCCCGGATTTCTTCAAAGCGACACATATGGAAGCTTGCTTGTTTTAGGAAATAGGAGCAGCTTTCCAATAATCGCCGGCAACGGTCATTTATATGAAATTAATTTTATGCCAATATGGGAAGGGCAACAGTTGGAGTTAATGGGAGATGGTCGAAAGGTACATGTGGATACAACTATAATTACGCATGGATACCCAGATGCATTAATTGAATACACTGGACAGGGAGAAAGTTCTTTACCAAACAGCACAAATGCAGTCAAAAAAGGAGTTAATCTGGTAAGAGAATTTGAGACTGATCTAAAGGAATGGACTGTGCCTGAATCATCCCAAGCTGCTTGACGTAATTTCTGTTTTGTGGTATCCTACGCTTAGAAAGTAAATGCGTTGATCCGATATGGTTGGGATCGGGGAGCAGGACTTAATCAGTCACGGAGGCGAAACCGTAAAAGTCAGCAACGTGTGTCGGTAACGGAGCGCGTCATGAATAAGACCAAAGCAAGGTGGCACAGTCCTTTTGCAGGACCCTTGCAAGTTTTTGAGAATTTCATCTTGAGAATTTGCAAGGGTTTTTTGTTGACTAATATGAAAAATAAACCAATAGCAATTATAGGAGGAATGGGACCAGAAGCGTCTGCGTATTTATACTCGGCGCTGATTAATAATGCAGTCAAACAATTCCATGCGGTAAATAATGAGGACTTTCCGCAAATTGTCTTGTATTCTGTTCCTGTTCCTGATTTCATATCTTCTTCTACGAAAGAAAAAGAAGCGCTTGAGATATTGAAACAAAAAGTTTTAGAACTGAATAAGCTGAATGTTCTATGTGGCGCAATTGCTTGCAATACTGCTCACATAATGCTTCAGGATTTACAATCTATATCTAATTTTCCATTCGTTTCTATCGTTGATGAGGTTGTAACTCAAATTGAAAAAGATAATATTAAGAAAGTTGGGTTACTAGGCACCCCATCAACTCTTAATTCATCTATTTATCAAAAGGCTCTTGAGAAAAAAGAAGTAAATGTAATAGTACCTGATGAAAAAGAGTTTCCAATAATAGAACAGGCAATAAGAAATGTTATTTCTGAGTCCTCAACCGGTGAAGATATGAATAACCTAAAAAGAATAGCTGATATATTAAAGTCAGAGGGCGCGGAGGCTATAGTGCTTGCTTGCACAGAATTACCTTTAGTATTTCCAATTGAATATTCGCTTCCAGTCTATAATTCTGTTGAGATCTTATCCTTAGCATTACTAGAAAGATACTACAGCAGAAAAACCTAATCTTCAAAACCAAAACTATTTGCAGAAAGACTCCAGCCTAGGTTTTGTAAGAAAAATGTAGTCCTTAGCTTTCATCGCAATAGTGATTCTTCTATCTCCTGCATTGAAAACTATGGTCTCGTTAGTAAGCAGTTCGTTATCTACAATAGTTTCTACAGTAAATAAATTCCCAAATGGAGGAACGCCTCCGATTTTTACTCCATTTGTGACTATTTCTACTTCATCGATGGTTGCGAAACGAATGTCTTTAGTTTGTAAAATCTGCCTTAATCTATTGTTGTCGATCTTTTTATCGGCAGGCAAAACGCACATTAAAAACCGCTTTTTTTGACCATCATCGATGTGAAGAATTAAAGCTTTTGCGCCCTGATGTAGAGTATATCCGATTCTTAATTTGGCTGCCTCTTCAGAGGTTCTGACTGGGGCATGCTCATGCATTTCGAACCAAATCTTATTATCTTTTAATAATTTAATTATTTTCTCTGTCGTAGCATTGACTTCCACAAAAGCATTATATCATCAAGACAAAGCAGACCCAAAGAATGAATATATCAAACTATATCATCATTGAGACATCCCTTTTTATACTGTCTCATTTGTCTCATTTAGCCTCGAAGTGATACAATCAGTTATAACGACTAAACGGGTCTAGACCGAGATGCTCAGCTGTCATCAACATCCTGCTTGTCAGCATTACGAATTTTTTGATATAACGGGCTAATCGTATAGTTCGAACAGCCCGGATACCCCAACTGAACCCGGAAGCAAATATCGAACTGAGGAGGCAGCGGGCTTGGCTTATATGGTCTTTGGAAGACTGCCCGTAGTCCAAAAATCGGGTGCAAGAGTTATATATCCGTTTTTTACAAGAACCGAAGCCATGGGCTGGGTATCCACCCTGGGTTGATAAACATTATCCGAAATAAATCCCCGAAATATAACAATAACCAGATAGTTACCGGGTTCTTTGAGATATCCCAAAATATTTATCCTATATTATTTGTAAGGAGAGGGTTCTTCTGCTATAATCTCGTACAAATGAAAACTCTTGCTATCGGCCTTGTCGGGAGCCCGGCTTCTGGCAAAAGTACTATCGCTTCAGATCTACAAAGAAGAGGCTTTGTCTATTATTCATTATCGCAAACTTTGAGAGACGTTGCGACCATCCTGGCGCTAGACGATAATAGAAAAACACTTTTTGGAATAAGTAGTGCGCTCAGGGAAAAATTTGGTGATGATATTTTGGCTAGAAGAGCAAAAATTTGGATTGAGTCTTCAGGAACTCAAAAAGTGGTAATAGATAGTGTTAGGAGCCCAGGAGAAGTTAGATTTTTAAAAACTGAGTTGGGTGCGTTTATATTAGGATTAAGCATGCCTCCGGAGATTAGATTCAGGATGTTAAAAGAAAGAGGAAGACCAGGAGATCCGACGACTTGGCAAGAGTTTACAAATTTAATTAACCTTGAGGAGACAGATGGAAGCAGGGTTCAGGCAGAAAGGTGCTTAGAATTAGCAGATGCAGTCATTGAAAATGATGGACTTACTTCCCTAACTCCAAAACTAGACAAAATATTATTTACGACAATGTTAGAAGGCAACTATACGCACAGAGAAAAATTATAAACTTAAATGTTGTAGGGATAATTCAATAAACTCCTTAGTTCCCGGAATTGTTTGTAATCTATTAACTTCATTGACTGGTGTCCATGCTATTTTCTCTACGTGATGATCACCTAAGAAAGGACTACTATTAACAAAATCACACGTAAAACAAAAAACGAGCGTCTGCTGCCTACCCCAGGGATATTGCCAATAGCTAACTTGAACGCGGGGAAGTAAACTCCTAGCTTTTATCCTAACCCCTGTCTCCTCAAAAAATTCTCTCTCTACCGATTCCTGCGGTGTCTCGTTGAAATCCACTTTACCTCCAGGCAATTCCCATTTCATGTGAGCTTCAGGACATTCCTCCTCGGCTCTTTGAACCAACAATACGTATCCATTTTTCACTACGCACCCTACAAATACAGTAATCTGTTTTTCTACGGGTTCTCGCTCAGCCATACTCTAATTATAAATTTCCAGAATATTCATTTATTAAAAGTTCCATTTGATAATGCTCCAAGGGAGTTTTTAATTTCCTTTCTCTCATTCTACGATATTCAGGTCTAGAGTAATATCTCCTATACGCCTCTCTAGTATACTCGAGTAGCTCTGCCCAATCAATTCTCTCGCCTAATGCCTCTGTGCCTTTTCTAATCATTTGACCGTAGCTAAGCCAGTCATAAGGTTTTATGATTCCTCTCGACTTCAAATCTACGTAATATGGAGATCCGGGGTCAGGCGTAAATGTATAAAAATGAGCATAGTCAGTATTATTTTCAATAGCAAAGGCTATCGTTTCTTCAATAGTCTTCCTTGTTTCTCCCGGAACTCCAATGATATAACTAGCAGATACTTCAACACCCGAATCCGCCATAATTGCTAATCCCTTTCTAACCTTATCTTTCGTGAGCCCCTTCATCATCTGCTTTAAAATTGCATCATTGCCTGATTCTACGCCAACATAAACTCTTTTTAATCCTCTTTTCCTCATTTCCGCTAAAATCTCCGGCGTTACTCTATCCACCCTCGTGTTACATCCCCAAACAATATCTAGATTTCTTTGGCCTACCTCATTGCAAAACTCTAAAGTTCTTGCCCTATCATAGGAAAACGTATCATCATAGAACATTACCTTAGTTCTTCCTCTTTCTCTTGCGAAAGACTCGATTTCATCCACTACATTACCTATACTTCTATCTCTTACTCTATACGAAAAAACTCCCTTGGAGTAGCAAAACCTACAACTGTATGGACATCCCCTAGACGAAATTACTGTATAATAAGGCTGATCTATTGATGGATCCAAATCTCTATGTAAGCTTGGCCTATATTGATCAAAAGGGAATAAGTTTATCGCCGGAGGAGGCAGCGAATCTAAGTCTTCAATAATTGGTTGAGGCGGATTTATTTTTACATCTCCACTTTTTCTATATAAGAGCCCTCTTACCTGCTCGGGAGGTAATCCCGTCACCAAATCAAGCATTGTTAACTCACCTTCTCCGACAGCTACAGCATCAAAACTTTCCAAAGACGCTGTTTCCTGAGGCTCTGCAGTCGCATGAACCCCACCTAAGACTACATAGGCATCCGTATTTTTTTTTAGATAAGTTCCTATTCTGATAGCTTTATCTATAATACTGCTTACGGAAGTAATACCGACAAATCTTATTCCCTCTCTATTTACTCTATCTGCTATTTCAGAAAGTGACGATTGAGTCACTTCCATATCTAGCCCGTCAACTTCAATTCCGCGTTCTTGAAGGAAAGAAGCAATATAACCTATTCCCAAAGGAAGATTAACTCCAGATAAATTTCTATCAGGTCTTGAAAGCTTAAAATGATCGGAATCAAAATAATCCGTATAGGGAGGATTAATTAATAGCGTCCTCCCCCCTTCTCTTTCTAGGCTCATATAAATTGTCCGATAGTATTATACTCAAAATAGAATAATTTACAAGTCTCGTAGTTTTTTGACAAACATAACTTCCTAGTAGTAAAATGCGCCCAAATGGATACTAAATCAAAAAAAATAGGAAAGCTCAAGAGGGAAATAAAAAAAATAGATGACTTTTTGAGATTGTTGGAAAGGATAAAAAAATAATATGACTAGAGAAAGTTTTGCTACCATTGAACAATCTCGAGTGTTAAGCAGAAAAGTACTTTCCGAAACCTATTTTACCGAAAACTCTCAAACTAGATATTCAGAAGGACTCGTCTTGGGAGAATTAGAAAGATATAAGCTCGATAAAATGATTGACGTTTTAGACCATCCCGCGCTAAATCAACTAATCGAAGAAGGGAAAGTAACATTAGGCGCAATCAAACCAAGAACCGAAGATAGTAAATTATCCGTTGATAGCGATGAGGTGGGCGAAAGAATACTTCTTGGAATGATTAAATCCCCTCTGGAAGTAGTGTTTACAATTAGCCTATCTCCCTCGCCTGATGACATTGAGGAATTCTATCCTGAAGAAGTAAGGCAAAGGCTTTCTTCTATTAAAACCGATGATACAAACGAATGGCAATTGTTTAAAACTCATATGCTTAGCGGCCCAATAACATATTTCTTGCTTTATGCGCCTGATGGAAATGCAGTAGCAGAATGGAGACAGCAAATAGGCGCAACTAATCCTGAGAAAGCATCTCCGGACAGCATTAGGGGGAGATTTGCTTTATCTGTAAGGAAAAACTTAGTGCATGGAAGTTCTGGGGATACAAAAGTAGAAAAAATTAATAATGTAAAACTAGAAACCGAATGGCTAAAAAAAAGGCTTGAGGCTTTAAGATCTAGAAATTTAAACTTGGTAATGCCTGTAAGTGAAGCCACGCTCAGAGAAGTCAACGTTTTGAGACAGGAAGAAATGCTGCTCGCCTTAAAAAGAATTATGGAGTTTACACAATTAGGCGCTGAGACATTCTTAACTGCGTATTCAGTTGTAACTCAAGATGAATCAGGGAATGTAAAGATACAACACGTGGCCCAAAAAGCGGTGGTGTCTATGGGAAATAGCGAACTACATGCGAGGCAAATGTGGAATAGGCTTAAATTATTACAAGGTTTGGGCATAATAACTCCAAAAATTTATGGAATAAAAGGAGCGGATATATTTGAGGAGTATATTGCCAATGCAAAAAGTTATGAGGAATTAGTCACAATAATTAATTCCAACTCTACCCCAGGTAGTGTAAGGTCATATCTCATGCAACGTTTGACAGATATTGCCAATATTCTTGACAGTCAAGGTTTTCAACCAGTAGGAAAATTCTGGACAAACTTATTATTCGACGGGAAAGAAATATATTTTGTAGATACAGGAAGTGACTTAGGACCTCCTCACCCCGAAAGACCTAATACAATTTCTATAAATCAACTACAAGAAGAGTTTAACTTGCGACCTTAGCTGGCCATCTCGGCCTAGAACCATTTCAGTCTTATAATCTTTTCAATAGCTCTTTGTTTCGGAAATTTCGTATTTTTGGGATTCTGGAAATCATAGATAAGAAGAGGTTTAGGAACAGGGGTAAATTTTATAATTTACGGAAACAATTTGTTTTTGTTGACTAAGTTAGATAAACGAGACTCTATAAAAGGAGTATCTCAATAATGATATCGTTTGATGTGTTATATCTAGAATAATAAATAACACATAAAAAACATCCCTATTTTATTGTTATTGTCTTCTAATTTTATCTTCTTTCGGTTAATCTCTTCCTTTTTGCTTGTTTCACTATGATTTTGCTTTCTATATGAAGATTTTTCGGAGCAAAATCGGTAAGTAATATTGACGAAATAGAAATGTCTCGTACCCAAGTTATTATAGAATTTAAAGGCGGAAAGATCATTCTTGGTATATTTGCGGTATCTACTTTTTCGAGGTTAAAAAACTTGCTGGCTCTGTTGTCCGAAGTGGAAACTTATTATTCTAATTTTAATTTTCAGGCTTCCTGATTTTGTATACGGTGTGACCACTTCTTTTTCTAATATACTCAATATTCAGTTTGTACTTCGGGTTTAATTTAGGAATTAGACGGTTTAATGCACTTACAACTACAAACCAATATTCACCACCTGGATTGAGTTGTTCATAGGGTTGCAGAATAAATTCTTGCGCAATTGCATCATCGCCAATTTTTGCTGGGATATTTGACACTATCAGATCAAATTTTTTGTCTTTTACTTCTTCCACCCCAAGGCTTCCCATTGCGATTGCATTAGAGACATTATTTTTTTCAATATTGAATTTGGTATATCTAACAGCAAGTAAATCACGATCAACCATCGTGACTTCAGCTTTTGGATTATTTTTTGCAAGGATTATTCCAAGTGGTCCATAACCACAACCTAAATCAAGGATGCTCTTAGGACTACTAGTAACAAGGGCACGAATAAGTATGTCAGTACCATGATCAACTGCAAATGTGGAAAATAAAGTTTCTCCAATATCAAATACAAATTTTTGCCCAGCGAAGGGATATGTTATTTCCTTTTTGTAATATACGTCCATGTCTGAGATTATATCACCCCTCTAAAAACTACATCAAACTGTGCAACCGCTGACTTGATTCGAACTTTAACCTCATTTGATATAATCATTTTATGGACGAGCAATTTGCAATAGTTTTAACTTTCCCAGATGTTATTTCCAACGAGTTGTCAGTATTAAGAAATAAATATAACAAATCAATCTATGATATTGTTCCTCATATTACACTGAAAATGCCTTTTATGTTATTAGTCTCTATAAAAAGGATTACAGAAATTCTTAATGAAATAGCATTAAGCACTAATACTTTTGAAATTGAAACTAATGGTTTGGGTTACTTTGAAAATTCAGCAAATGGTGTTATTTTTATTGCCATCAAAAACATTGATAAAATTAAAAATTTGCATAAACTAATTGCTCTAAAATTAAAAGATTTTATTAAAGATGTTGAAGAACCCAAATTTGAATTAGACAATTATATACCTCACGCTACAATTGGAGAGAGCATTCCTAAGGCGGAACTTGAAAAATGTAAACAAGAACTATCAAATTATAACCCTAAGTATAAAATTAAAATTGATTCTTTTTCTTTATTCTCATCTAAAGACAATCACAAATGGGATTTGGTATCGACATTTAAGTTAGCCTAAGAATAAAGATATTTGTTAGTTTGTTGATAAACTAACTCTGGATACTTGACGATTTCTAACCAGTTTGCGGTTCGGAAATCTTCAACTAGCTCCAGCAAAGCTCCTTTGACCCCTCCCGGCTTTTTGGGCACCGAATAATAAAACATTTGGGAATAAGAATCTGAGTTTTCGCTCACAACATTTCCAAAAGTTATATTAGTCTCCGAATGCAAGTAACAAAACTAAAACCAAGAACCCCAGTAGTTTTTGGGCTGTATTATTTTACCAGATAAAAGGAATAATGGTCTTAACTCGCTTCTTGTATTCTGGGTATTCTTTGGGGAAAGTCTGCGTCATTAATTTTTCCTCCTCCCCTATTCTCAATGCAAAGACTCCGAATAAAAAAAGGAAAATAAGAAAAACGATTACGGACTGAACATACATGACTGTACCTAAAGCCATAAGCCAGATTCCTAAATATATGGGGTGCCTGACATAACCGTAAACACCTTTTGTCACAAGCTCGTGTCCTTTTTTCAGCTCAACTGTATTACTCCAGTTATCGGCCAAAGTTCTTCTTGCCAATACGGCAATCACTACTCCGGTAACCGTTAATAAAACGCCGATAAGTTGCAATGCAAATAAAGCATGTTGAGGCGAGAAAATATTGCTATATATACATCCCGAAGAACTTGCCCTGCACGAAGCCAAAAGGTTAAATTTTTTGGAAACTACGATAATAACAATTACGAATATAATTCCTAAAGCACGATAACGGGCCAGATCGAATTTCTTCTCCTTAGAGGGCTTTACTTTTTTCCAATTAATAATCCAATAAAAAAGATAAACCGCCCAACTTATTAAAATAATATCTCCAAGGCCAAACATATTCTAAAATTATAGCACCAACAGTTAAGGCAAGGCTTAGCTAATGTAAATGGGCAAACTTATTCGTCTTTTGATATAATTTGGGCGTATTGCAGGATCATCTAATGGTAGGATCGTGGATTTTGAATCCATTCATTTTGGTTCGAATCCAAGTCCCGTAGCCGATTCAACTCGCTACGCTCACTTACGGCTGTAGTGAGAAATCGAGGGAAACACACCTACTTCATTCTTTCACAGCTATGGTATAATCTCAATTCTTATGCCTCAAAAAAGCGAAACCCTTAATCCGGAACAGTTTTCTCCGTCTCTTAAAAAGAGCCTAGCCGGATTTAAACTTAGTGAGGATCAAGCTCTTGCAGTAAATATCCTCGACAGATTTAATTTTTCTCATAAAGACAGGCAGGCACTCTTTTATTTTTTTGTCTGGCATGAAACCGGATCTTTTGGACCCTTAAAAGAATTCGGAGAAATAAGAGATAACCCTGATGCTATTGTCGATAATGTTTTGCAGGATAACAAACAAACACAAAGATACAGCGATTTTTATAACCGTTATCAAGAGCTTCACCCTTTATTCAGGCTAAGAGTGCAAAAACTTTTAAAAAGGGGGCACACGGTTTGGAAAACAGCGGAAGAATTTGACATGTCCATGGAGTCGGTTGAGAAAATTGACCGGGATGACAGAATACGAGATTTATTAAGCCAACCAAATGTTTTAGATGTATTCAGACTAAGCAAACTCGGAAAAAGTTATTCATATATGGAAAAAGAAATAGGTATTGACCAGGGGAAAATAGGTAGAATAAGAAGCAAGCTTATCGCGTTAAAACTTATTGAGCCGGATCCGAGGGGAAAGGTACAAAGCCAACGATTTGAAGAAAAAGCAAAACAGATAATAGAGTTGAGAGAAAATATGAATGTAAACGAGATTGCGGAAAGTACGGTATTTACAAAAGAGCAGGTAAGAAGTGTTGTTGGCAGAATGACCGGAGCCAGAAGAATAAGGGTGGTTGACCGTAGAATGGTGTTCGAAAGGACCCCTTACTACACTGGGAAAGGATTTGCGAAGATTCGCGAAGGAGTTAAAAGATACATGCGTCTTCCCAAGAATAAACGACCGGAAAGAACAGAAATTGCGAGATTGTTAAGCGAAGAATTAGGACAGGAAGTCACACTACAACAGGTAAAAAGCCAACTTGCATGGCTCTATACTCATGGCGAGCTAAAAAAGACATAAGTTTATCTGAAAAATTTTAAAATATGAGGAACGAATATAAGGATTCCTACTATAACAGAACCCATTGCGGTAAGTAAAACCATTCCCGCAGAAACATCTTTTGCTATTTTTGCCTCTTTTCTATGCTCATTTACTAAAAGATTTACAACTTCTTCTATTGCCGTATTTATCATCTCCGTACAAATAACCAAAAGTATCATTATTCCCAAAATTCCCATCTCAAAAGCATTAACTTTTAAAATAATGCTGGCAATAATAACCAGAATTGCGGCAGCAAAATGAATCCTGATATTTCTGTTGTATTTAAAGGCGAAATATATTCCCTGGAATGCGTAACCAAAAGATTTTATTAAATTGTTAAACATGAATTATATATTTAAATATAACATAAACCGTTAAAGTAAACAGAATTCCAAGACTTGTTCCCAGGGCTGTTTCTTTCGGGGTATGATTTTTAGTCTTAATCCTAGACCAAGCAAGAACCGGAATAAGTAAATATGCGAAAAGAAAAGGCCAACCTTCTACTATTACTAAAAAAGTGGAAACAGCAGAAAGCGTAGCAAGGTGCACGCTTGCTTTTATAACAGAATTCACCATATCCACCGCTCCAAGCCCCGCCATAACAGAAACAGCGGCAATATAAAGGATTACGGGAGCATGAAAAATAAAAAGGATTGATATATAAACTAAAGTTAAAAGTATTGCAACCAGGAATAAAAGAGGTCTTTGTTTTCTTCTGGAAACGTCAAGATCAGAAAAAAATCCTCTCCAGATACCGAAAAGTATAAAAACAAAAAATAAAAAAATAAAGAGAAATGTTATAATCGTCCAAAGAATGGAGCTTGCCAAACTTCCTCCTGTTTCATAAACAAGAAAAAACGGCAAAGGCACAAGAAGAACAAGTGGATTGAGAATAACTGAAATAAACTCTGCTATAAATTTACTCATCCTTTAAGATTTTTAATAAAAAATTCTTTTCCGTATATTTCGTTTAATTCCAATAATCCTATTCCCTGTTCTTTCCCCGACATAAGAAAATAAATAGTTTTAAAAGGAATTCCTTCGCTTTTACTAAAGTCCTTCATTGCCAGAAGCAGTTTTTCATTTTCCCATTTATCACCTAATTTTTTCTTCAGAAAATCTAAAAGTTTTAATGCCGTTTCTTTTTCTTTTTCCGTTAAATATCTTTGTCTTTTTAAATTTATTAAAGATTGAAAATCCGAAAGAGTCTTCATTCGTGAAGCAGATGCCTTAATCATTATTTTTGATTTTTCTCCTTTTAGTTCCCTTTCCATCCTTTTATTCCCTGCATAGAACTCTTCGAGTTCTTCTTTCAGCTTTCCCTTCTCGTCCAGAGTCCTAATCCATAAGCCATTTAACCAATCGAGTTTTTTGATATCAAAAACAGGATTAGCGGTATTTATGTCTTCCAGTTTAAACAATTTAATCATCTCCTCAAAGGAAAATTGTTCTTGATCCCCTCCCGGATTCCAACCTAAAAGCGCCATAAAATTAATCAACGCCTCCGGAAGATAACCTTCTGCTTTGTAATCAAGCGCGGATTTTGCGCCGTGTCTTTTTGAAAGTTTTGTCTTATCGGGACCAAGAATAACCGGAAGATGTGCAAAATGAGGTCTGTCCCAGCCGAATACCCGATATAGATATATGTGTTTCGGAGTCGAAGAAATCCATTCTTCACCCCTTATTACATGAGTAATTTCCATCAAGTGATCATCAATAACATTTGCAAGATGATACGTTGGATAACCGTCGGATTTCAAGATTACAAATTCATCAACATCTTTTCCAACAAAGGAAATTTTTTTATTTCCTACCTTATCTTCCCATTCGAATTTTTCTTCTTCGGGAACCTTTATCCAAATAGCTCCTTCCTTTTCATGCGCAATTTTTTTGTCCAAAAGCTCTTGAACATATTTTCTATACAAATCGAGTCTTTGAGACTGGTAAACAACCTCTCCGTCGTGTTTTATTCCCAACCATTGAAGAATCTCAAATATAGCCTCCTTAGCACCATTTACAATTCGTTTTTGATCGGTATCCTCAATCCTTAATATGAATTCGCCTCCGTTGTGCTTTGCAAACAAAAAATTAAAAAGAGCCGTCCTTGTATTTCCTATATGCGGTATTCCCGTGGGACTCGGGGCAAATCTTACTTTCACTTTTGAGTTTTCTTTCATAGCTGACGTCTCTTGCATTGTAGCTTAAAATTTTCCTATACTCAATATATGCTGACATTAAGTCAGGCTACTGCCGAAACAAGAACATTTATTAAATGGGGTGCAATAATAATAGTCTTACTTTTTTTAGCCGTAATCTCGGTAAGACTTATTTCTTACTTTAAAAACACGTTTTTTCCTACACCTCCGCCCCCTCCGACAGTTTCCTTTAATAAACTGCCTACAATATCCTTTCCGGCCAATGCCAGTGGTAAAAGCTTTACGTATTCCCTCGACACCGTTACGGGAATCTTGCCGGTTTTTCCCGACAGGTTAAAAGTTTACAAAATGGTTTCCAAAGCTCCGGATCTCTTGGCTCTTAATAAAGCAAGAAGCAGCGTTGCAGCAGTAGGATTTAATTCCGCAGAGGTGCCTGTTTCCAACCAGGTGTACCAGTGGGAAGATAACGGACCACTCAACCGCACCATAACAATGAACATTTTTTCTCTAAACTTTAACCTTTCTTCTTCTTTTATGACCGATCCTACTGTTCAGGCGGCCGGAAACCTTCCCGATCAAAATGGAGCTATCAGTGTGGCAGAGAGTTTCCTTTCAGGTATGGATTCTTTTCCATCCGATATAGATACATCAAAAACGCAAACTTTCATTTATTCCATAAATAATAATACCCTTACAACTGCATCCAGCATTTCAAATACGCAGGTTATTGAAGTTGATTTCTTCCAAAAAGATGTAGATAAGCTTCCGATTTATTATCCGAAGGCAATAAATTCTACAATGAATGTTCTTGTAGTTGCAGGACAAGACCAACCTCAAGTGGCACAGGTAAATTTTTATCATCAAACCATCTCTTCAACTTATGCTACCTATCCTATAAAAACAGCACAACAGGCATTTGATGAATTAAAACAAGGTAAAGGATATATAGCTTCTTACTTTGGAAACAGCGATTACATTTCGATAAGAAATGTTGCTCTCGGATATTACATAGGGGATAAAAAACAGGACTATCTTATGCCTATTGCTGTTTTTTCTGGAGACAACGGTTTTTATGCCTATGTTCCTCTTGTTACGGATGTATGGGTAAATAAGTAATATTCCCCGAAACAAGGTTAAGAAGTTTTTCGGTATCCGCAAATCTGTCCTGACTCAACATCACAACCATTATTATAGTGTGTCCGTTTTCCAGCTTTGACGTAACTAAGACCTGTCCGGCCTCTTCCGTATAGCCGGTTTTTACACCGTCTATTCCGTCAACTCCTAAAAGTTCGTTAAGATTTTGAATGTCATAGACATTTGCTCCGGATATATCACTTATAACTTTTTCTTTCGTAGAAACTACTTTTGCAAATTCCGGGTTTTTAATGGCTATCGACGCAAGGCGCGCAAGGTCTACGGGTGTAGTATAATCTCCGTCGTCCATAAGTCCGGCCGGATCCTCATAGTGGGTATTATAAAGGTTGAATTTTTTTGCGTTATCGTTCATTTTTGCAACAAAAGCCTTTTCCCCACCCGGATAATTTTGAGATATTGCTAAAGCAGCATCGTTTGCGGATGGCAAAAGCATTGCATAGAGCATATTCTGAAAGGTCATTTTTTCACCCTTTTTAAGCCCCAAAATAGAACCGTCATCTGTTGCTGTTTTAACCGTTAAGATATCCGTAGTCTTAAAATACTCAAGAGCAGTTAAGGCAGTCATTATTTTTGTGGTAGATGCGGGAGAAAACCGCAACTCGGGATTCTTGGAATATAAAACAGTTTTTGAATCGGCGTCCATAATTACTGCTCCCTGGGCGGAAATATCGGGTATAAATTCGGTTTTTAAGATAGGAAACTTAAACCCGGAAGAAACTGCAAAAGAAGAGGGAAAAACCGTATCTTCTATTATTCTTACCCTAAGATAAACGCTTAAAAAAAGCAGAATCAGAAGTAGTATTACAAGAAATGAAAATGATAGAAGTAAGTAATTCTTTTTAAGACTACTTAACTTTGGAAAGCCTTTCATCGATTCTCTCCATATCTCTCGGGAACATACTGGCCTCCCGGACATTTTGGAGCTCTAAAATTTGCATAGTCATTCTTTCCGCGCCGAAAGCAAATCCTCCCTCGGGAGGCACCCCGTAAGAAAAGGCCTCGAGAAACATTGCGATTTTTTTAGGATCCATATTCCATTCTTTGACATGATTCATTAATTGATCGTAATCGTTTACTCTTCTTCCACCCGATAACCACTCCACACCCCTGCATAATAAATCCATACCTTCGTTATACTGGGGATCCTTAGGGTTTGGATAAACATAAAAAGGTTTATTTTTTGTAGGGTAACCGTAGATAAATACAAAATCCGAACCTGTTTCTTCTTTTATAATCGCACATATCTCTTTTTCATCTTCGGGATTTAAATCTTTATCTTTTCTCACGTCTCTTTTGGAATGTTTAAATATTTTTTCTTGTGCCTCTCTTAAGCTTAGAACGGGAGTTTTATCTATCATTTTCGGAAGAGCAGCGTTATAAAGTTTAAGCTCTGATCCGCATTCTTTCCCTACTCTTTCAAGGATATAGCGTACTACCGATTCCGCCATGTCTTTAACATCCGTCCATGAATCTATAAATGCCATTTCCGCATCAAGGGAAATTACTTCGGCCAAATGTCTTGTCGTAACGCTCGGCTCTGCCCTGAAAATTTTATTCACCGAAAAGACTCTTTCGAATGCCGACATTACAATCTGTTTGTATAGCTGAGGACTTTGTGAAAGATAAGCTTTATTGCCGAAATAATCTATTTGAAAAACTTCTGCTCCCCCTTCGGCGACAGCTGGCGCTATGGAAGGAGCTTGAAATTCAAAAAATCCCTCTTTTTTTAAGTATTCCCTAAAACTGTCTATTATTACTGCCTGAATCTTAAAGATTGCCTGAATTTTTGGATGTCTTAAAGTAAGAGCCCGGTGGTCTAAAAGTGTAGGAAGCTCAAGATTTAGCTCATTTCCGCCCATATCAAAGGGGAGTATTTTGGCTTTTGTAATTATTTTTATTTTTAAAGCTTCTAGCTCTACGGTCCCGCTTATAATGTCTTTATTTATTGCAGTCTCAGGCCTTTTATTTACTTTTCCTACAATAGTTACTACATACTCGGGCTTTAATTCCAACGCCTCCCTGTAAGCCTCTTCCGAAACCTTAGGATTTACTACAACCTGAATTATTCCTTCTCTGTCTCTTATATCCAAAAAAATAAGTTTTCCGTGATCACGTCTTATACGTACCCAACCCGAAATACTTATTTCTTTTCCAATAAACTGCGTAGCCTCTGAAGATAAAACCCTTTTTGTACCTGTCATGCCCATACATAATACCTGAAAATAGTAATCTTGACAAGAAGCCTCAATAGTGTTAGTATTAAATTATCTTATAGTAATGACTTATAGTTTAAGGCTTATTACTAAGTAGTATCCTTTAATCACAACTGAAGTTGTGTTTAAAGGTTTTTTTATGGCGATAGAGACTTTTACATATACACCTAGCGAAGCATTAATTACAGCGGGTAAAGCTTTTTCCCCCGATAAAGCTCCGGCTTTCCCTCGCGTGGAAGTATCTAAAAGAATCAGGTATATGCATGCTGTCGAAAGATTTAATGCCATCCAAAATGCTGACAGAGCATTTCAAGTAGGAAGGGGTAGAATCCCTGAAGAAGTAGAAATGAGTCTCTCGGAGAGAGAGTATGCATTCAATAAATTGTCATTAAGTGACCAAAAAGATTTTTTAGAGGAAGAAAGGACAAGAGTTACAAGCTCGGTTAATTCGGTTTTTATGGAAAGTCTTTGTTTTTACGATGAACTTCTCATAGAAGCAAACGGGAAATCTAACGATGAAATAGCAGAAATATTTAATGTCAGAAAAGCAGCTTTCGATTCCGCAAATCTACCAAGAAAAGTTGAATTGGCTTTAAAAATGAAAACCGAGGCAGAAGATTTTCTTCTTAGAAGATTTGACGTCTATACCGACGCCTGGAGAACAGCTTTAACCAATATGGGTAAAGATGAGGACCAAGTAGCAGCAGAGATAGAAAAACTCGAAGATAGATTTTTGAGTGCTTCTCCCAGGGGACAGGTGGGGATAGCAAAAGGCTTAAGGGAAAAACTTGCTACGGCATATGACAGCAAATTTAACGATTTCTTCGAACTCTATACTCACCAGATTCGTGAAAAAGGATTAAATGGTTCAGACTTCCCTTCTCCGCAAAGCTTTGTCGAATCATACACGGGAGCATCTATGAAAAAGAGAGAAAGAGTGGTACAAGAATTGGAAAAATTGACATATAGAGCTTTAAACGCCAGAACGGTTAGTTTTCCGTCGGCCTGATATCTTTTATTTTCAGCTGCAAACTTTTTCTACCGTTCCATTCATTTTCATCAATTACGTAGACCACATCAACATTTTCCCCTATTGAAAGCGAATTATTTTCGCCTCCTTTAAAGTAAATGCTTTGAAATTTGGAATTTGAAATTTGAGTTTTGAAATCTATCTTTAGGTGTTTATTTCCATTTCCCACTAATCTTATATTCTCAATAACAAGTCCTTTCGTTAAAAAGGTGGGTTCAGGATTTTTCATTCCAAAAGGCTCAAGTTTTTTCAATGAGTCGTACAACTTCTGTGTTATAAGACCTTCCGGCAATTCCATATCTATTCTTAATGTTCTTTCCAAAATTTCAGGAGTCAGCAATTTTTTAGCTCTTTTTTTAAGGCTTTCTTCCAAAAGCAGCAATTTTTGCGTTTCTACCGTAAAGCCTGCTGCCATAGGATGTCCTCCTACATCTACCAAAAGTCCCAAGTCTTCTCTTATAAAATCAATGATATTAAACCCCGAAACCGAACGGGCAGAAGCCTTGCTGAAAATTTCTCCTTTTGATACGACAATGGAAGGCCTGTAAAACTCTTCTACCAACCTCCCTGCTACAAGTCCTATTACTCCCTGTTCGTATGTTTCGTTGGAAATAAATAAAAGCTCTTCTATTCCTTTTTCTTTTGCCAAAGATCTGGCATGGTTAACCGTTTCCTCGGTTAGAATTTGTCTTTCTTTATTCGTGCTTGAAAGCTTAAAAGCGAGTTCCCTTGCCCTCTGTTTATTTGTCGTACATACCAAACGCAGGGAATCCATTGCGCTCTCTAATCTTCCCATTGCGTTAAGCCTCGGGGCAATTATGTGCCCTATCTCATAGACTCCTATCGAGTTTTTGTCTATTCCCGCTTCCTGAAATAATGCCAAAAGTCCGGGCCTTTTTGTTTCGTGCAATTTTAAAAGACCATCCTTTAGAAGAACCCTGCTTGCTCCCGTTAAAGGAACCAAATCGGCAACCGTTGCCAAAGCAACCAATTCCAAATGACTATCGATTAAAGATTTTTGATTACTGATTATTGATTTATTTGGAATTTGAAATTTGGAATTTGAAATTTCCTTCGCAAAAAGATATGCCACTCCTGTTCCGCAAAGAAGAGTCGTATGAACAATTGCGTATGCCTTCGGCAGATTTTTCGAAGGAACATGATGATCGGTAATAATTATCTCTATTCCCTCTTTTTTTGCAAACTCAACTGCTTCGTTGGCGACAATTCCGTTATCTACCGTTATTATTAATTCTATATCAGGTATTTTTAGTTTGAGATTTGAAATTCCTTTTTTTGAAAGTCCGTAACCTTCATCTATCCTGTTTGGTATATACGGAAGCACTTTTGCACCCAAATAATTTAAGGTCTCCCAAAGAATTGCGCTCCCGCAAATTCCGTCCACATCATAATCCCCGAATACTATAATTTGTTCTTTATTTTTTATAGCCTTCTTTATTCTTTTTACCGCTTTTTCAAGATGGAGTTTGTTTATTTTTACGTTTTTTGGTGTTACTTGCGAAAGTTTGGGGTTTAAAAATTCTTCTGTTTCTCTTTTTGTATTAATATTCCTATTTGCAAGAAGTATTTTTACTATATCTTCTATTCCCAATTTTGAATTCTGAATTCCAAACTTACTTATCAGCTCCCATTTTTTCATACAAAAAGTTCTGCTATACTATAGCAAGATTAACGAACCGCGGCAAGCTATGCAAAACATGATTCCCGCAAATATACTCGAAGTTTATAAAAAGGTAGAAAAAGCCGGATTTGAAATTTATTTTGTAGGGGGATGCGTAAGAAATCTCCTTCTTAAAAAGGGCGTTAAAGACTGGGATTTGACTACCAATGCAACGCCAAAAGAACTGTTAAAAATTTTTCCTAGTGCTTTTTACGATAATAATTTCGGAACGGTGGGCATCCCCTTAAAAGAAAATGCAGTCGTAGAGATAACAACATACAGGACAGAAGGAGAGTATAAAGACAAAAGACACCCCGAAAGCGTTTCCTGGGGAAAAACAATAGAAGAGGATCTTTCAAGAAGAGATTTTACCATCAATGCCATAGCCCTTCATCTTGCTTCATCCGAGCCATTGTCATTCGAACTAATTGATCCTTTTAACGGGCAAAAAGATATAAAAGATAAAGTTATAAAGGCTGTGGGAGATGCAAATATACGGTTTAAAGAAGATGCGTTAAGGCTTATAAGAGCAGTAAGAATTGCAACCGAATTAGATTTTCAAATCGAAGAAAATACCTGGAATAAAATAAAAGAAGATTCGGCTCTTATAAAAAATGTGTCCAACGAAAGAATCCACGACGAACTTCTGAAAATATTAAAAAGCCAAAATCCATACGAGGGTATTATGATGCTTAAAGAAAGCGGACTTCTGGTATATATATTACCCGAACTTTTGGAAGGAGTGGGAGTATCGCAAGCAAGACCGGGGAGACACCATAAAGAAGATGTTTTTACCCATAATGTTTTGTCTTTAAAATTCTGCCCGTCTAATGATCCTGTCGTAAGATTTTCGGCCTTGATACATGATATAGGAAAACCGAGGGTAAAAGGAGAAGATAAAGAAGGTCTTGTAATTTTCCATAACCATGAGGTTGTAGGAGCAAAAATGGCCGGAGAAATATGCAAAAGATTAAGATTTTCAAAAAAAGACTGCGACAAAATAGTAAATCTTATACGCTGGCATATGTTTTCTGTTAACGAAAATCAGACAGATGCGGCTGTTAGAAGATTTATAAGAAAAGTCGGAGTCGAAAACGTAAAAGATATGATGGATTTAAGAGTTGGAGACAGACTGGGAGGAGGAACCCAAACGGCAGAAAGCTGGAGACTTAAGTTATTCAAGGATAAAATTGAAGAGCAATTAAAACCTGCGCCCTTTTCTATAAACGACCTTGCGATTGACGGAAACGATATCATGAAAGAGCTTAATATAAAACCCGGGCCAAATGTAGGAATAATACTTGAAAAACTTTTCGAAGAAACGGACGAAGACTTATCCAAAAACTCCAAGAAATATTTATTGCAAAGAGCAAGGGAAATATACGAAGGTTTAAGTTAAGAGGAAAGTTTTTCTTTTACCAATCTACTTACAAATCCCCCGTCGGCTTTCCCTTTTATTTTCGCAGATAAATAACCCATTACTTTTCCCATATCCTGCATGGTTGATGCGCCTGTTTGTTTTATGGCTTCGTCTACCAAAGATTTTACATCTTCTTCGCTTAATTGTTCGGGTAAATATTTCTTTAGAATTTCGAGCTCTTTTTCTTCTTTCTCCGCCAGCTCATTTCTTCCCGCATTTTTAAATTGTTCTATGGAATCATTTCTTTGTTTCACTTCTTTTTGGATTACTGTTAAAACATCTTCTTCTGTTGCCTCATAACCGGCCCCGCCTTTTTGAATTTCGTAATAGTTTAATGCTGAAAGAAGCATTCTTAAAACAGAAGTTTTAAGTTCGTCTTTTGCAAGCATAGACTGTTTTAATTCTTCCTGTAATTTTTGCTTATTCATATTTTGAGAGCCTCCTCAATACATTTATTTTATCAGTTTTCTCCCAAGGCAAGTCAAGTTCGGGTCTGCCGAAGTGGCCGTATGCCGACACTTGTCTGTAGATAGGCCTTCTTAAATTTAAATTCTTGATTATCATTCCGGGCCTTAAATCGAAAATTTCTGTAACTATTCCGCTTAACCTCGCATCGTCTATTTTTCCCGTTTGAAAGGTATCAACCAAAACCGACATTGGCTCGGACCTTCCTATGGCATAAGAAATCTGTACCTCACATCTGTCGGCAAGACCTGCCGCCACTATGTTCTTTGCTACATATCTTGCCATATATTGGGCGCTCCTATCGACTTTTGTGGGGTCTTTGCCCGAAAACGCTCCCCCGCCGTGTTTTGCATAGCCTCCGTAGGTATCTACTATGATTTTTCTTCCTGTAAGACCGGTGTCTCCCTGGGGTCCTCCGATTACAAATCTTCCCGTTGTGTTAACCCAGAATTTTGTTTTTTTGTCTATTAATTTTGCGGGTATTACAGACTTAATCACTTTTTCCGTAATTTCCTTTTTAAGCTTTTCCGGGTTAATGTTTTCGTCATGCTGGGCTGCTATAAGAACACCGTCGACTCTTATGGGAATCCCGTTTTCGTATTCTACGGTAACTTGGGATTTACCGTCCGGTCTTAAGCCTTTTATTATTCCCTTTTTACGCACCAGCGTCAGTTTTTTGCACAGATTGTGGGCAAGAGTTATTGGTAAGGGCATGAGCTCCTTTGTCTCGCTACAGGCATAACCAAACATTAACCCCTGGTCTCCCGCTCCCAAATTTTCAAGGTCTTCTTTTAAGATTTTCCCTCCTTTTCCTTCTTTAAAACTGTCCACGCCTTTTGCTATATCGGAAGACTGGGAGTGAATAGCCGTTGCAACTCCGCTTGTTTCCCAATGAAATCCGTACTCCGCATTTGTATAACCTATATCTTTTATTACGTTTCTTGCGATTTCCGGAATTTCTACATAAGCGTCAGAGGTAACCTCACCTGCTATAAATACTACTCCGTTTGTAATAAGGGCTTCTATCGCTACCCTTGACTTGGGATCTTTTGTCAAAAGCTCGTCCAAAACAGCATCTGCAATCTGGTCGCAAATTTTATCGGGATGTCCTTCGGTAACCGATTCCGAGGTAAAAAATTTTCTCATTTATTCTTGTTCTTTCCAAATTTCTCGCTCAGTTCCTGCCAGAGAACAAGAAGGGGAGAAGCATTAAATATAGAAGAATATGTTCCGCTTATTACGCCTATCAAAAGCGCCACAACAAACCATTTTATGCTCTCGCCTCCGAATAAAAGGAGCGCGACAAGGACAAGAACGACGGTTAAAGAGGTATTCAGAGACCTGTCTAAAGTCTGAAGTATAGACTCGTTTACGACCTGCTCGAAGGAAAGGCCGCTTACTCTCCTTAAATTCTCCCTTATCCTATCAAAAACCACAATCGTGTCGTGCACCGAAAAGCCGATAATCGTAAGAAGTGCAGTTACAAAAAGACTGTCGACTTCTACCCCGAAAAAATGTCCGAATATGGCAAAAAGCCCGACAACAACTAAAACATCATGAATAAGAGCTATAACAGCGCAGATTCCGAATCTTAGGCTGCTTGCGGGCTTGGGAACTTTTCTGAAAGACCAGGTTATATACAAAACGATAAAAAGTGAAGCCAGTGCGACAGCTGTCGCAGCGTTGGTAGTAGTCTCGGCTCCTATGGTAGGGCCTATTGACTGAAATTCTTCCTGTTTTGTGCCTTTGAGAGATGAAAGGTCAGAGATAAACCTTTCATCCTGTTTCTGGTCCATTGTCTGGGTTCTTACGTTAAGCAGATTACCCGAAGCCTGGGTACTAGATACCGTCAATCCTTCCTTTTTGAGAATAGAAGAAACTGAATTCACATCGCTTTGCGTTATTGACTTAGGAAAAGAAACAGTAATAAGAGAGCCCCCCGTAAAATCTATCGACAGATTTAGCCCGAAAAGAATAAGCGACACAACCCCGGGTATGATTACTATGAGAGAAATTAAAAAATAAAGATATTTTTTACCGATTATATTCATATTACTTATATACAACTCTTAAAAATGTTCTGGTCACTACTATTGCCGAAAACATAGAAACCAAAACTCCTATTGCGAGTACAAGGGCAAAACCTTTTACTTCCCCTGTTCCTAAGTCATAGAGCACAGCGCTTGTTATAAGGGTAGAAACATTTGAATCTCTTATCGACGTCCAGGCTCTTGAAAAACCAATTTCTATAGCGGCTTCAGTCGGTTTTCCGAGGCGCCTTTCTTCTTTCATCCTTTCAAAAATTAAAATATTAGCATCTACAGCCATTCCTATCGAAAGGATAAATCCTGCGATTCCTGAAAGCGTCAGGGTGACACCGTAGGGAGTCAGGGAACTTAATTTAAAAATACCTAAAACAAATAAAGTATATAGAGTAAGTGCCACGCTTGCGATGGCGCCCAATCTGCCGTATAAAATCGTCATAAAAACTATAATAATGATAAAACCCAATATTCCGGCGACAAGACTTTTTTCAAGGGATGTAAGACCTAATGTAGGGCCTACAACCTGACTTTGTAAAAGAGTTAACGAGACCGGCAAAGCACCCGCATTAAGCTCCGTACTCAATTGATTTGCCTGGTCTGTTGTAAAAGCCCCTGTTATTACGGCATTCCCCGTAAGTATCGGCTGCTGAACCGTCGGGGCCTCTATGACAACATTATCAAGAACAATGGCAACAACTTTCCCCACATTTCTTTTTGTTATGTCCGCAAATTTTTGTGTGCCTTCAGACGTAAAGTTAAGCTGGACTTGTGGTTTTCCGGTATTCTGGTCAAAAGTAACACTTGTAGATTGTATATCGTTGCCGCTTAAGTTTGTCTTGACAGGGTTTTGAAGAACCGAAGTGATGCCTAAAGGCAAGGCGGAAGATGAAGCTATTTTAGCACTTCCCGAAGCCCCCTCTTCCCAGAAAGACAATTTAGCGGTTGTGCCAACGATGCTTCTTGCCTGGTTAAGGTCGGAAATTCCCGGGAGCTCTACTATAATTCTCGATTGACCGGTCGAAAGAGTAGAAGTTTGAACTACCGGCTCCGATACTCCAAAAAGATTTATTCTTCTTTCTATTGTATCTTTTTCCGAGCTTAGCGCTGCTGCTCTTTGTGCTTGTGGAATTCCGGCCATATCGGCTTGAAAAGTCATGCTTGTCCCGCCTTCTATATCTAATCCCCGCCTAAATGCAATCTGACCGTTTATACCCACACTTTTTAATACGCTATTTAAATCGAAGTTTATTTTCTGTTTAAAAGGACCTAAGGATAAATTATTGATGGCAGGTAAATCAACTATTATTGCAAAAATAGTCAGAGCTATTATAAACCAGAAAAGAATTCGGGGATTTTTTCTCATGAAAGCATACTCTCCTCGTCACCTATAAGCATTACCCTGGAGCCTGATAGTATCGATAAGATAAAAGGATCACTTTTTTTCTTTCGGAAATCAAACTCCTCTTCGGTCATTACGGTATAGTTTATCTCTGTTTCAAGCTTTCTCTCTTCCTCCCTTATTAAAAGAGCAAGTTCGGGAAGAACAATTGTCCCTACTATCAAGAAATCTACCTCATCGGGTTTGTCTTTTATTCTCCTGGCAAATTTACCTGAAAACATTGCGTATTTTATTTTTCCAAGCTTTACCCTGTTTTTGATTATTTCTGCCCCCAAACCAAAACTTTTAGAACCGAGCCTTAAAAGGTCATAATAAAACGGGTAATTTCTGCTAAGCGAATAGTAAACTCTGTTTGCCCTCGGTTCTTTTACTAAAATTCCTTTTTTTTCAAGATAAGCGAGTTCTCTTCTTACCGCGTTAATTTCATCTCCCGTTTTTCTGACTAGCTCTCTTACGTGATACATGGAGGAAGGTGACGTTAAAAAAACGTTTAAAATTCTTATTCGCGATTTAGATGTAATAAGATCTGAAAACATATTTTGTTCTTTTCTGAACACTAATATACAACATTGTAAAAATAATTTTCAAGTATTATTTTTACTTAACGGTGAGGACACCATCCGTGGGTAGTATTTCGAACCAGATAAGTCCTCTGTCAAAGGCAATCTGATTTCCGCTTGTATCCCTTATTATTGTTCTTCCGGTCCTGCTGTCTTTCTCCCATGTGGCATTTATCCTTTTTCCGTCCTTAAATACTACCGCCCTACCCGTTCCCTTATCCTGGAATAAGAGGTGGACATTATCTTCGTATCCGTCATTTGCGTGAGTCTGGACCATTTCAAGAACAACTATATCTTTAGCCATTACCTGTTTATTCGTATCCCTGTCTATGAAAGGTTGTCCGCCGTTGACTCTTGCGTAAAGATTTGTTTTGGGGTTGTAATTCCAGTCTACATAGTAATTCGGGTCCCCGGTCCAAAATTCCAGATGTATCGTCTGGGAAGCCGGCCTTGTCGAAAGAGGAGCGTCGTCTACGAATTTATAAGGAATAAAGGTTGTATCCCAGGATACCCCGTTTTTATCCACATTCGTCAAACCCCTATTAGTCGCTGCATAGTCCCAAAGTTTCTGTACGGTAGAATACATCGTATGTTCAGTCGCAACGGTATGACCCGCCCTGTTGTAATCTCTCCAATAGGTGGGAAAGCCTATGGAAAACTGGTTCATATCGTTATATCCTGTCCATCCGTAAGTATCCAGTTGCCCCAGAGCATCCGCCGGACCCGGCTGGTTTGCTCCTCCAACGTGGGCGTATAACGGGCTGTTTCCATATTCGGATATAAAGTCAATAAAATATGTTCTTGCCGACCTTATGGGACCTATTTCTCCCGCGTCCTGACAGTAGAAAACCGCCAAGAACCTTGTGATTCCGCCTTCCGCGACAGCCTCATAGACTACGTCTGCTCCCGAAAGTCCTGACTGCGGCCTTGCCTCCACCTGATTCTCTATCATTACCCCCAAAGGCCTGTGTTTTTGCCACCACTGCTCCTGTTGTTTAGAATATAAGACCCCATTTAAAGGACAAGCCTCTGTTTTTGGGAGCGAGTTGTCGAATGCAAGTTGCCCGTTTGCGCCTACAGCCGGGGTAGGAAGAGGTGATGTTATAGCCTGAGAGGATACGGCCCTTGTGAACAAGAAATAAGAAGCGCCTGTAGACAATAAATATACTAAAACCGCCGCAAGAACCGTAAATAACTTTTGTTTATTCATAAATTACTTATTTGTACCGGACGCTTCTTTTAAAACTTTCTTTTCTTCGTCTGTAAGTTCGTATTCTGCGCCCTTTCCGTCGAGAACTCTTTTTGCGTACCACCTTGTCCCCGACCTGGAATATAATCCCGAAATTATGACTCCCGTATCATTACCGTCGGTAAGAGACAGGATAAAACTCTGGTCTCCTCCCGTATCCTTAAAAGGGTTAAATCTTATAAGGCCTACTTTCTGGATATGTAAAAGGCCTTCCTTTTCAATTCTAGCACAATATTCCTTTAAAAAATCAATCTCTTTCCTGTTTAATTCGTCGTCTTTTAAAAGCCTCTCCAGTACAGTTTTTAAACTTTTTTCACTTACTCCCTTTGTTAGCTTGTTGTAGTGCGAAAGGGTTTTCCAAAAAAAAATCGTTAGTACTAAAAGCCAAATAGAAACAATTCCCAAGGCAACCAGCACTAAATCGACAGCCATAGATATTTAATTATCTTAGCCTCTTGACAGGCTCGTGTCAATAGTGTAATCTAGGCTTCTAGCATGGCTAAAAAGAAAAAAACTCGTCAACAGAAAATAATAGCCGATCTTAGACGACAATTAAATGCCTCGACGAACCATGTGACTTTTTCGGTAAGTAACGAAGAAAAAAAAGAAACTCCGGTTATACAAACCACTTTTAAAGCACCAATAAAAAGACAGGAGATTTTTACAAACACTTATCCATATCTTGTAAAAGACTTAAGAAAAACTGCAATTCTTAGCGCGGTGATTATCGTTTTACAGTTTTTGCTTTTATTTATTTTGAAAGCTCATATATTTTCTATAGACGGCCTAATTTATTGATGAAGGGGGGTGAAAAATTATATGGCATCAATGTATTGTGTTAAATGCAGAGCAAAGAGAGAAGATCCGAACGCACAGAAAGTTACCATGAAAAATGGTAAACCGGCTCTCAAGGGCAAATGCCCAGTTTGCGGTACAGGAATGTACAAAATCGGAGCTGCTTAATTTCTTTGAATAGAAAAACCCCGCGTTATCTAGTTCTACTAATAATCCGGGGTTTTTTTTATTCGCAGCAGGGGTCTTTATATCCGCAGTTTTTACAGTAAGCGTCTCTTGAACCCGGCATATCTCCCATTAAAAATCCGCAATTACGGCAAGGCTGAAGTCTTAAGCCTTTTCTGAATTTTTCCTTTTCGCTTGAAGGTTTTTCCACGGCTACTTACCCTTATAATGCACCAACCTATACACCTCTACAACCGAAACATTCCAATGACCTGCTATATTTGCCCTGCCAAAACCTGCGATTTCCCACAATGAATTTCCCAAAGGCTGACAGGGAAGGCTTTCGCAAACAACCATAAGTTGGCTAGTTACCGTTGTTCTTTTAGGATCAATTACTGAATTTTGTATAGTAACAGGAGGATTTCCCCAAAGCGTAAAGAAATAACGGTAAGCAAAATCGGAGTTGCTACCCGTTATCAGGGCAAAATTAAAAGGCTTTCCTCCTGTCTTGTCCATTACAAATCTTGATATCGTTTCCATCTGATTTAATTGTCTATTAGGTTGATATCTGAATGGAATCCCCGAAATGTTCAACAAAAACAAAACTAAAAATAGACCCACGGCGAGACCTTTTGCAAGAATTTTGAATTTATTAAAACTGAAAATATTCCAAATAAACAAACCTGTCAGAATAAACGGCAGGGGAAACATAAAGGCGAAATAATAATCATAAATATCTTTTTTATAAAATCCGAAAAGAACCACTCCTGCAAAAATCCACATAAAAAGAAGAAGGTATTTATTGAAGTTTTCGCTCTTCTCCCTGAAGCTCTTGAACAGTTTAACCACTAAAAGAAAAGTGCTGAATAAAGCAAGCATCAAAGTAAATAAGATCCATAAATTCAGGGCAAAAGGATTGTAATGAAAATATTGATCGGGAGAAGGAAAATAAGCTATCAGCCTTCCGAATAATCTGAAAAAAACATTCGATACAATAGGTAAAAATCCTGTACTTGGCCCCGTATTTCCCGAGTGAAAAATAAAGTTGATAATGCTTTTAAAGTCCGGAAAACCGTGCCTTATTTCAAAAGCAAGAAAAAGCGACCAACCGATAAGAAAACCTGCAAACGAATAAAGATATTTTATAAGCAAAGATTTAATTAAATTTATCCAATCATTTTTTATCCTAAAGATTTCGGAGAACAAAACATATAAAATCATTATTAGAGCCAGAAAAGTGGCCAGATAATGAAGCTGCATAGAAATACCAAGAAGAATACCTGCAATAAAGAAATTTCTCAGCTTACCACTTACCACACCTCTGTAAAGGACATAAAGACCAAGCAGCGAGAAAAAAGGGAGAGGATTGGGATTCCACGAAGACCGAGAATATTCGATTACCAGGGGAGATATTGCATATAATAAAGAGCTTATTATTCCAACCTCTTTACCGAAAAATTCTTCAGAGAATTTGTAAACGAGCCAAACTGTCGCGATTCCGAATAAAGCTACCATTACGGCGGGACCCACAGGATTATAATTAAATAACCAGAGGAATGGAGCCATAAAATAGTAATAAATGGGTCCAAGGAAAAAACCCCCGACGGATGCGGTGGGACCCAAGAGAGTAAGGTGCCCGTGCAAAATTCCGTAAACTACAAGGACATCCCTTCCCTCGTCTCCCAAAAAGGTCATGTAATCCTGAATTCTGTAGAGCCTTAAAAAAGCCGCAGTCAACAAAATGACAACAAGCAGCAACTTTTCGGGATTTTTCTTAAACCAATTTATGAACTTCATTTATGAGGTTTTTTTCGCCAAATGATTAAATTATACGCTCCAAAATTATAAAACAGAAGTATTATAGTTGCAAATATATAATACTCGAAAGCATATTTTCTTCCGAATAAAATCTGGCATAATTGAATTATTCCCGACTGTATTATAAAAACTCCTAATTCCGATGTGGCAAAAAAACCTATCATTTTTGCAAAATATTCTTTAATCCCCTTTGACTTCCTCTCGCCAAAAGTCCATAAATTATTTAAATTATAATTGGAAAAAATGGCAAACTGGGCAGCTATAAAATTAGCGATTCCCAATAAAAGGTTGGTATTATGCACTAAAAGATAATAAAGAACGGTCTGGATTATAAACCCTATTCCTCCTACAACCAGGAATTTACCGAAAGGACCGAAAAGTTTTTCTTTTATACTTGCTGTAATTACGTATTTCAATAGATCAATTATGTATTCTTTTGCGGCAATTTTTGATTTACCCAAAGTCCTGTCTGTAAACGCAATAGGCACTTCGGCCACCTTAAATCCGTCCCTCACGGCCTTATTAAGAAAAGATACTTGAAAAGTGTATCCTCTAAACGCGGTGAGCTCACTTTTTTCTTTTAAAAACACTTCTTTTTTAATCGCCCTGTATCCGCCTGTCCAATCATGTATAGAAAACTTCAACAATATTGTTCTAACAAGAAGATTGCCGAATACGGAAAACATTTTTCTGCTTATACCCCAATTTGCCGGGATAGAGCCACCCTGACTGTAACGTGTGCCTATTACAAAATCATACCCCTGATCAATTTTTTCCAAGAAAGCCGGGATTTTTTGAGGATCGTGGGAAAGGTCGGCATCCATTTCAAACATAACATCTGCATCCATCTTATCTATCGCATAAGTCATAGCTCTTACATAAGCCGCTCCCAGACCATGTTTTTCCCCTATATTTATGTCAATATTCTCCCATTTTTTCATGAGTTCTCTGACCACCTGCTCCGTTCCGTCCGGGGAACTGTCATCTGCAATAAGAATGTTCATATCGTGGTTTTTTATTTGAGGAAAAATTTCTTCTTCTAAAATTTTAATTAATCTCTCTATGTTGCCCTTCTCGTTATATGTAGGAATTATTATTACTACTTTCATTGCTACTTATATTAAATCACAAACTTCTAAAATATTCTATTGTCCTTTGAAGGCCTTCTTCAAGACGGACCATAGGTTCCCATCCGAGTTCTTCTTTTGCTCTTTCGATATCGGGCCTTCTGGTTTTAGGATCGTCAAATGGAAGTTCCTCAAAAATTATTTTAGATTCAGACCCCGTAAGTTTTTTTATTATATCTGCAAGTTCTTTTACAGATCGTTCATCGGGATTTCCAAGATTGTATACTTTTCCCTGCGTTCCGTCTTTAAACATTGCAAGCTTAAGTCCCGAAACCATATCATCTACATAACAAAAGCTTCTTGTCTGGCTTCCGTCGCCGTAAATAGTAAAATCTTTTTCCCAAAGGGCTTGATTTATAAAATTTGAAACAACCCTTCCGTCGTCTTTTTGCATTTTTGGCCCGTACGTATTGAAAATCCTGATTATTCTTATATTCAGTCCGAATTTTCTGAAATACGCCATTGTTATGGCTTCCCCAAACCTTTTTGATTCGTCATATACGGATCTTGGTCCATTCGGATTGACATTCCCGAAATAATCCTCTTTCTGGGGCGAAACTTCGGGATCACCGTAAATCTCGGAAGACGAAACATATAAAAATTTACTCTTGTTTTCTCTCGCCAAATCCAAGAGCATATGTGTGCCCTGGGAATTGGCAAGAAGTGTTTCTACAGGAAAGTTAATATAGCTTCTCGGACTTTTGGCATTGGGGGAAGCCGGAGAAGCAAGATGAAAAATAAAGTCTATTTTTTCCCCCGGTTCAAAAGATTTTGTTATATCCTGCTCTATAAGCCTGAAATTTTTATCCGGCAACAGTTCCTCAACATTTCTTTTATTACTTGTAACAAAATTATCTACGCAAATTACTTTGAAGTTATCGGAGAGTAAACTTTTGCAAAGATGGGAACCGATGAATCCTCCACCTCCTGCAACCAGAACTGTCTGCATATTATTTATCTTTTTCCCTGGCAAGATCAGCCTCTACCATCATTTTTACCAGCTCTTTAAAACTTGTTTTAGGTTTCCAGCCCAAAACCTTTTCCGCCTTGCCCGCATCTCCTATCAGATAATCGACCTCTGCGGGTCTCATATGTTTTGCCGTATTCGCAACAACATATTTTTGCCAGTCTTCGATTCCGACAACCTTAAATGCTTCTTCTACAAATTCTTTCACGCTGTGATTCTCTCCTGTTGCAATAACATAATCATCTGCTTTTTCCTGCTGAAGCATTAGCCACATTGCCTCGACATAATCACCCGCAAATCCCCAGTCTCTTTTTGGCTCTAAACTGCCAAGCTCTAACTTATCCTGTTTTCCAAGACTTATTCTTGCTACGGCGTTTGTTATTTTCCTTGTTACAAACTCTATTCCACGCCTCGGGGACTCGTGATTAAAAAGTATTCCCGAGCAGGCAAAAATATTGTAACTTTCCCTGTAATTTAGAGTTATGTAATGTCCGTAAACTTTTGCAACACCGTAGGGGCTTCTGGGGTGGAATCTTGTCGTTTCTTTTTGAGGTGTCTCTGTCACTTTCCCAAACATTTCCGATGATGAAGCTTGATAAAGCTTTATCTTGGGATTGACGGTCCTTATGGCCTCAAGTATTCTTGTTACACCTAAAGCGGTAAATTCCCCCGTAAGAACGGGCTGCTCCCAGGAAGCCCTTACGAAAGATTGCGCCGCAAGATTATAGACCTCTTCGGCATTGGAATATTTAATAGCATCCGTCAGGGAACCCTGGTCCAAAAGATCTCCGGAAACAAGTTCTATCTTTTCATAAATGTCTTTTATATTCTCAAGATTGGGAGTACTTAATCTTCTGACCAACCCGTACACCTTATAACCTTTCCTTAAAAGAAGTTCTGCAAGGTAAGAACCGTCCTGCCCGGTTATTCCCGTAATAAGAGCGCTTTTCATATATCTATGCAATTATTTTAGATTATCTCTCTCCAATAGTCCAGAGTGTCTTTGACTGTTTTTTCAAGAGATATTTCCGTTTTCCACCCTGTAAGCTTTTTAAATTTATTAGGGTTACAGACAAGATCGGGGTTATCGATGGGACGCAATAATGATCTGTCCGTTTCTACCTTAATATCGACACTAGACAAAGAAAGCATTTTATCAAGGACATCTTTTATTTTATACGACACTCCCGAACCGAGATTATAGACATCTCCGTCTTTGCCTTTTTCCATCGCCAGGGCATAAGCTTTTACCATGTCTCTCACGTCGGTAAAATCCCTTTTAGCATCGAGATTTCCTACCGTCAGAATATTTTCCCTTTTACCTTTTTCTATTTCTACAATTTTTTTTGCAAATGCCGCTACTACAAAATTCGGGCTTTGTCTTGGACCTATATGGTTAAATGGTCTTACTCTTACGGCTTTTATTCCGTAAGAAAGAAAATACTGGAGTCCCAAAAAATCCTGTGTAAGTTTTGAAACCGCGTAAGGATTTGTAGGCTTAAACGGGGTACTTTCATCGATAGGTAAAAATTCCGATGAGACGTCTCCGTAAACCTCGGCGGATGATACGACAAGAATTTTAGTATCAAAAAGCTCGTACTTTTTTAAGGCTTCTAGAATATTTATCTGCGAAGAAATATTGTTTAAAACGGGTTTTGCCGGAGAAGAAAAACTTTGAGCAACCGAAGCCGCAGCAGCAAGATGATAAATAATATCAGGTTTTATATCTTTTATGAGAGCATCAACTTTTTCCTCGTCAGAAAGATCGACATGTATCAGTTCTACTTTTTCTTTAAAGCCTTCAAGATTGGTAAAACCGGAGTCCGATAGATAAGTTCCATAAATTTGGGCAAAGTTTTTTGAAAGGAGAAGTTCGGCAAGGTGGCTTCCTACGAAGCCGGAGATTCCGGTGATAAGAATTTTTTTGGACATAAAATTATCTTCCTACACCTATATATGTAAATCCTCTTGCTTTCATTTCTTCCGGGTCATAAAGATTTCTTCCGTCAATAATGTTCGGCGTTTTCATTTCAGATTTTATCTTTTCGAAGTCCAACTCTCTGAATTCATTCCATTCGGTAAGAACAATGACTAAATCTGCGCCATCGCATGCTTGGTAGGCATCTTTTTTATAATCTACATTCTTTAAAACACCCGCAGCAATCTCCATTGCCTTAGGATCGAAAGCAGAAATTTTTGCCCCGTCGTTCTGCAATAAATTGATGATGTCTATAGCCGGAGCATCCCTCATGTCATCGGTATTAGCTTTAAAGGCAAGGCCCAGTATTCCTATTTTCTTACCTCTTAAATCGCTTAAAGTTTTTCTTGCTTTTCTTACAATATCTCTTCGTGATTGGCCATTAATATTTTCAACTTCTTCCAAAAGAGAAAAAGGATAATCATTATCTTTAGCTATAGAAATAAGAGCTTTAACGTCTTTCGGAAAACAGCTCCCTCCGTATCCGGGACCCGGAGAAAGAAACATGTTTCCGATTCTTCTATCCATTCCTATTCCCTCTAAAACCTTTAGTGCATCTGCCCCCAAAGCCTCGGAAAGCTTGGCAATAGAGTTTGCATAGGAGATTTTAAGAGCCAAAAAAGCATTTGCTGCATATTTTATAAGCTCTGCCGTTTCGAAATTTGTAAGTATTACCGGAGCTTTAATCGGTTCATGGAGTTTTACCAGTAAATCCCTTGCTCTCTGACTTTCTGCGCCTATCACTACCCTGTCCGGGTTTGTTGTATCTGAAATTGCACTTCCCTCCCTTAAAAATTCCGGAACCGAAGCATAGTCAATTTCTGTTCCCTCCGGCTTTGTTTCTTCAAGTATTCTTTTTACTTTTTTGTTTGTTCCCGCCGGAACGGTACTTTTTGTAGCCACAACCGTATAACCTTCCAAATTTCTTCCTATTTCTTCTGCCACCGCCAAAACCGCAGAAAGATCGGCATCGCCTGTCTTTGTTGTAGGCGTACCTACAGCAATAAAAACGATATCTGATTCTGATATTGCGGGTTTATAATCAAGGGTAAAAATTAATCTTCCCGAGTCTACATTTTTTTTGACCAATTCTTCAAGTCCGGGCTCATAAATCGGTATTATTCCTTTTTTGAGGTTCTCGATTTTTTCTTTTGTATGACCTATCACATAAACCGTATTGCCAAAATCCGCAAATACGGCAGCTGTCACAAGTCCAACATAGCCGTGTCCTATAAATGTTACAGTCATATTTATTTATCCCGGAGCTGTTTCTGGATTACATCCAATCCTTCCTCAAACGCTCTCATTTTTTGCCCTAACTTTGTGATTTTATCATTTTTAAGGCCTAGAAAAAAGGGCCTTTCGGCTTTTCCCTTAAAATAAATATCTCTTGTTGTTTTAAAAATTAGGCCTTTGTTAAGATCAAACCTTTCCGCAATTAGATTTGCCGCATCATAAGGAGAAATAAAACTTTCTCCAACCGTATGGAAAGTGCCTTCCGAATTATTTTTTATAAGTGTATCAACCGCTAAAACAAAATCATCAACAAAAGTAGGTGTCATAATGTGATCCGTAATCATATAAACAGCTTTTCCGGCTTGTAGTCTTTCAAGAATTGTTCTGACGAAATCTTTTTTTTCGACAAACTCCGCTCTGTAAGGATATGCAATTCTTGCTATTGCCCAATTTATTCCGGATTCCCTTACCGTTTTTTCAGCCTCGAATTTTGTTTTCCCATACCAGTTTAGAGGATTTTCCTTATCTTCTTCCGTGTATCCATCTTCTTTTGTTCCGTCGAAAACAAAGTCCGTTGATATATATATAAGTTTTTTATTGTATTTTCTGCATGCATCCACAACATTTTTTGTTCCCAAAACATTTATTCCCCATGCTGTCTGTGATTTTAGCCATAAATCTCTGTCCGGATTATTTTGTTGCAGGAATTTTTCATCAATTTCCCTATCTTTTTCACAAGTATCTACGTCCGTTTTTGCCGCAAGATGAAGAAGAATTCGGGCATTTGAAGAAGCTACTTTTTTAAAGAGAGAATTTTTATCTGCAATATCCACTCCGTGCCTTCTGTTTATATCCTCAAATTCGTAGTCTAAAAGATCTTTTATTCTCGTTCCGACAAGGCCCGAGGAACCGGTCATTAACACTTTCATTATTAAGGCCTCCCATACAGTTTTTTATAGTATGTTTTGTATTCGCCGTTTTTTACATTTGTCCACCACTGCCTGTTTTTTTTGTACCATTCAACGGTTTTTTTAAGCCATTCGTCAAAACCGTATAAAGGTTCCCACCCGAGTTCATCTTTAATTTTTGACCAATCCAACGCATATCTTCTGTCGTGTCCGGGTCTGTCTTTTACGTATTCTATCTTTTCTTCTCCTTCTCCTAATATTTTCAGAATCTTTTTTACCACTTCAAGATTATTGATGTCTTGCGTAAGCCCTCCTATACAGTATGTTTCGCCGACTGTCCCTTTTTCCAAGATCAGGTCTATTGCCCGGCAATGGTCTTCTACATATAACCAATCTCTTACATAAAGACCGTCGCCATAAACGGGAACTTTTTTACCTTCCAAAAGGTTTGTAATAGCCAGAGGAATAAATTTTTCCGGAAATTGATATGGTCCGAAATTATTTGAACAATTGGAAATTGTAACAGGAAGACCATAGGTTACATGATAGGCTTTTACTAAATGATCTGACCCAGCTTTACTTGCTGCATAAGGGCTTCTGGGGTTATAATTTGTTCGTTCATTAAAAATACTCAAATCATTAAGTTTAAGGCTTCCGAAAACCTCATCCGTTGAAATATGATGAAATCTCTTTATTTTATTCTTTAAAGCACTGTCTAAAAGGACTTGTGTGCCTAAAACGTTTGTTTTTACAAATTCGGAAGGGTTCATTATCGACCTGTCGACATGACTTTCGGCAGCAAAATGGACTACAAGACCTACTCCCTCCATCGCCTTATCCACAATTTCCCTATCACATATATCCCCGTGCATAAAAGAATAATTCTTATTATCTTTTATGTCTTTGAGATTTTCGAGATTGCCTGCATAAGTAAGCTTATCCAAGTTTATGACTAAATCTTGGGGATGATTCTTAAGCCAATAGAGGATAAAATTAGAACCTATAAATCCCGCCCCGCCGGTGACCAAAATTTTCATTATTTACCACCCTTTTTTGCCCAATAATAATTGGCCGCAGCCAAACTGTCGAAAGTACCCGCATCGCTCCAAAAGCCTTTAAGCTCTGCCCATCTTAATTGTCCTTCATTGATATAGGTATTGTTAACGTCTGTTATTTCAAGCTCACCTCTATCTGAAGGCCTGATACTATGAATAATGTCGAAAACCTTTGAATCGTATAAATAAAGTCCTGTAACGGCCATATCGCTTTTCGGATTTTGAGGTTTTTCCTCTATGGCTATAACCTTACTTTTGTCTTTCTCATCAAAAACAGCGACCCCGAAACGTTTGGGATCTTCTACTTTCTTTAGAAAAATAAGAGCTCCCTCTTTAAAATTTTTGACATCCTCGGAAATATCGGAGTCTGTAGTATTATCGCCTAGGATAACCGCAAGGCTCTGGCCGTCTGCAAAACTTTCGGCTAAAGAAAGCGCGTCGGCTATACCGCCGTCCGGTTTTTCCTGATAGGCATATTCGAGGTGCTTTAGACCTAATTCTTTTCCGTTTTTTAAAACACCCAAAAAATGACCGACATGTGGACCGCTTGTTACCAAAAGAACCTCGGTTATTCCGGCTTTCACAAGGGTTTCTATCGGATAAAAAATCATTGGCTTGTCGTAAATAGGCAAAAGATGCTTATTGGTAACATGTGTGAGAGGATAAAGTCTTGTTCCAAGTCCTCCTGCAAGAATTACTCCTTTCATATTTCTATCTTCAAATACGGCCGTTCAAAATCGAACCGGTCATATTCCGTAACCTCCTTTTAGCAAAAATAGCATTATTGCTACTCCAAGTGATGCAATAAGGATATATTCTACCACAACCTTAGTCATTAATTCATGATTCATATAATGATGTAATAGGCCCCAAATTACATAGAAAAGGGCCAGTACTATAAATACTGCAAGCTGTAAAGATTTATTCACTGATAAAGAAATAATTAAAATAAAACCTAAAAAAAGAATGATAAAAAGCGAAATGTAATACAGTAAGTGTTCGTTAATTTTTTTCTTAATCATATTATTACTCCCCTAATCATAAACAGGATAAGAATCAAAAGCAAAGACAAAAACATTATATGGTCTATGTTGTGTCCGACAATACGAACGACTTTTTTTCTCTCTATTACGATCATATCAAGAATAAGAGTGAGTATAAAAATCGAAACTATAAAAAGAGCTATATCGGAAGAAAAAGAAGCGCTGTCTATCAGGGGTTTCACGCTGGGAATAGGCGTTTTGCTCGCATCAAGAACCGTACCGCTTTTAGGAACGCTGTTTTCTGTAACAACAGGAGGAGTGGGCGAGCTTGCGGAAGATACCTCTTTCGTATTATTGTTTTGACTACCCAATTCATTTTGAGTAGAACCCGCGAGCGTAGTACTTCCAAACATCTCAACAACCAGAACCGTATCTTCTCCCGTTAATTTCCCTGTTTCTACCGCGAAACCCACATTTGTATAATTTGGAGAAAGCATGTTCTGTCTGTGCTCAGGGCTTGCCATCCAGGCGTTTACTACGTCGGAAGGGGTAGTAAAACCTCTTGCGAGATTTTCTCCCGCATAAACATAGTTATATCCTGCCTGCTTTATAAAATACCAAGGCGTTTTTCCATCCGGAGAATCATGGGCCCAGTAATCCTCTGTGAACATATTGTTGGCCTTAGCCAAGGCAGCGCTGTCAAGCTCCGAGTTTAAAGTAAGAGGCGGAAGACCGTTTTCCTGTCTTTTTTCATTTGTTAAAAGAAGTAGCTGTTGATTGCTGATATTACTGAATGTGCCCAGAACTGAAGGGAAAGTGTTCCTTATAGCCGAAAGGGAGAATCCGGCAAAAAATATTATTAGGGTAACAATGAGTAAAGTTTTATGATGAAGAAGCTTCGGACGGTAATTATTTGAAACATGAGGAAAAAATAAATGGCGCATAAAATCCTTCATACTTAATTATTATATAACGGCTCAACTAAAACGCCAACTTTATTGCCGTTAATAGGAATTTTTAATGCAAAAGCAAGGGTATTACCCACTGAAACACCCACTCTCAAACCCGTAAAAGAACCCGGGCCCAAATTAACTTCGATTCCAGTCAAGTCTCTAAGGGAAATTTCGTTATCTTCTAAAACTTTATCTATTAAAAGTAAAAGAACCTGTGATTTGAGTTTTGTTGCGTCAGAAGTTACACAAAAGGCCCCTCTGTCTTCCCTTAAAGTTACCGATGCTTCCTTACTGCTGCTTGTATCTATAAACAGAATTCTTCCCATCATAAATTAAGCTTAATTGCCCCTTCTCTTATAATTTGCCACTCATTTCCCGAACAGTCAATAACAGTAGACGCATTTTTAAGTTTACATTCCCCGGGAACTACATAGTCTACCAATCCTACTAGCTCAGGATTTAGGTCTTCAAATGCGTAGGGAGTGGCCTCTCCGTGAAAATTTGCAGAAGGTCCCAAAATTCCCGTTCCTGTTTTTTTTATGATCGAAAGTATCGTTTCATTATCGGGAATTCTTACTCCTATATTTTTTCCTCCTCCCCGCACAAGAACGGGAACTCTATCTGTTAAGCAAGACATTACTATTGTCAAAGCACCGGGCCAATATCTGTCCATTAACTTTTCCTCTACGTCTGAAGGTATTTCGGTAACAAATTTTTTTATTGTTTCTTTATTATCAAATAATACGGGCACTGCCTGATCTCTTGGCCTCTTTCTGATTGCAAACAATTTTTTTATGGCATCTTCCCTGTCCACACGGCAGCCTATTCCAAAAGCCGTATCCGTAGGAAAAATTATGATTCCTCCTTGGTTTAAAATTTTTACCGCTTTTTCTATATCATTCATGTTTTATTATTTTTATCTCTCTTTTATCACCTTCTATATATTTAAAAAATATATCTGTTCTTTTTTCAGGAAGAAATTCTCCCATCTTTTCTGCCCATTCTATCGCAACAATATTTTTTCCATCACTTATAATTTCTTCTAATCCTAAACCTTTTATATCATCTTGATTTTGTGTTCTATATAAATCGATATGGTAAAAATTTTTGGCGTTTTCTATATTTAATTCGTATGTCCTTACTATTATAAAAGTAGGCGAAATTATCCTTCTTTCTATACCAAGTCCTAGAGCAATACCTTGAACGAAAGTCGTTTTTCCGCCTCCCAATTCACCGTAAAGAGCTATAATTCCTCCGGCCTTAAGATTTTTTGCGCATTTTTCGCCGAGTAATTTCGTTTCTTCAAAACTTTTTGTTATATAAACTTCCTCTTTATTCATCCTGTTTTTTATTTTCTTATAATGAATTGCTAAAAACAAGATAGGGGATATTTATCAACGGTGAGGAAACAGAATAAGCCTTAAATACAAAAACAAAGTTTAATAAAGATAAGTATATAGAAAACAAAATGAACAACTCTTTATTTCTATCGAACATAAAAGTCTACATAGAGACTCTGTCTATTTCAAATATACTATTTAAGGAATAATGGTCGGTAAAAGATATGTCATGTCCACCCGCTATAAAAGGGTCATCCATTGTATAATTTCCGTTCGATCCGCTTTTAAGGACAACAAAATGGGTTCCCCCGTAAGCATATATTCCTACTATCACAGGCCCGCTCGATAAAGCCGAGTCGAGAGGAGAGACTCCGCTTCTTGAAATATTAACTCCTTTTACCGAAATAGAGTATTTAAGCATTGCCGTACCTACGGCAAAATTACTGTCTCCGCTTGTTGCTATATCTCCCGGAAGAATTTCTTTATGTCCCATGTGGCTTGCTATCATTGCAATTGAGGTAATCAGACACCCGTACCCCGCCATTGTATACCCGGACTGGTTATTTATTAGAGTATTTCCCCACTGCGAGTCTCTTTGATTATAATAACATCCCCAACCGTCACAATAAGTCTGACCGCTTAATATGGAAGCTCCACCCTGATTTGCTACAAATCTCTGAAAACCTGAAAGTTGAGCTTGAGCTTGCTGGAGCAAAGATTGATAAGTAGCTTCATTTCCCTGAGTCTGCGTAAGTAAATCCTGTTTTGACGATTTCTCCTGATTTAATTGGTCAGTATAAGACTGGAGCTGTGCTTGAAGATCAACAACTTTCTTCTTTTCAGCCTCAAGAATCGTCTTTTGATTTGTGTAATCGACCTTTGCCTGCTGGGTGTCATATATAAGCTCCTTATCATGAGCCTGAGCAATTTTTAAATAGTTAAGCCTTGAGAAAAAGTCGGAAGCCGTAGAGGAAGTTAAGAGTATCTGAAGAGGCTGGATAGTTCCTACTTCATAAGTTGCTACTATCCTGTTTGCCAAGACTGTTACCAGGGAATTTAGTGAGCTTTCAAGCCCCGATATTTTTTTACCTGCCGTATCGATGTCCAAAGACAAATTGGTAATCTGCTCCTGAGTTGCTTCAATCCTTGCCTCGGTAAGATTTATCTGGCTATTCATCACTGCAATCTGAGTAGACAAAGTTTTTTCCTGTCCCTGCAAACCGCTTATTTTATTTTGTAAATAAGAAGGACAATCCGCAACGCTTATATTGTTGTTTGCGCAATCGGGAACACTACTGGTAGCTGTCGAGGCGTCGGACGGAGAGGAAGAAGGAGTGGGGGTGGGAGAAGCACTTTGAGCCAAAACTCCCGAAGATACGTTAAAAAGAAAAACCAAAATCAAAAGAGCCGGAAAAAGAATTTTTTTCATTTTTAATTTCATATCTCATATAACATTATTTTTATGCCGGTTTCTATTTAAGATATCTTAAAACTGCCAGATAGCTCGAAAAGGCACCTAAAAGGGCCGCCAAAACAAGCTCTGTTCCCAAAAGCTCGACAAAAATAAGCGGAGAAACGGGAAGGACCGGAATGCCTCTTAAAAAGGATTCCAAAAAAGGTGTGCTGTACCAAAGAACTCCGGAAGCTATCGCCCAACCGAATAAAGCTCCTATTACTCCATAAAACATGCCTTCAAATATAAAGGGCCATCTGATATACCAATTGGATGCTCCTATGAGCCTCATTATCTCTATGTCTTCTTTTTTCTGGGATATTTTTATTCCTATTATAGTCACCATTATAAAAACCGAAACGAGAGAAAGAACAACTATTAAAGCCAGTCCTATTTTCCTAATGGCAGATGTCCAGGACGTTAAAGCAGAAACCACATCCTGCTGATAAACTACTTCCTGTACAATAGGCGAATTTTTTAAAGTATTCGAAATGGGAGCCAAGTCTTCTATCTGAGTAGTTGAAATCTCCAAAGATGCGGGGAGTATGTCTGCCGTAACAAGGTCTAAAAGAAGCGGATCATTTTTATTCTGTTCTCTGTAAATTTTTAAAGCTTCATCTTTAGAAACGAATTTTATCGAAGCTATTTTACCAGTTGACTGTAAATTATTTTCTAGAGTATTTATATCGCTTTGTTTTGCGTCATTTTTGAAGAAAGCTGTAACCTGGGGCTTGGATTCGAAATAATTAATAACCTCCGAAGAACCTCCTATTAGAAATACAAAGAAGGAAACCGTAAGAAAAGTCAACATCATTATAAGAATCGCTGCAAAGGCCTGGTACGGGGATCTTCTCATATTTCTCCATGTAGTTTTAAAGTGTTTCATGTTTTTCCTCCTTTTTTTCCTCTCCTGTTTCTTTTTCTTTAATTTCTTTTTCTTCCTCTTTTTTTGGATGAGACTTTTTTTCTTTTTCTTCTTTATTGTTTTTATTGTCGTTTACCAAATGCCCTTTTTCAAGTTCGATTATTCTTTTCGCAAGGCTTTTGACAATATCGAGGTTATGCGTAGCCATAAGAATTGTTGTTCCTTTTTCATTTATATCAGAAAGAAGTTTTACTATTTCCCAGGAAGTTGCAGGATCAAGATTTCCTGTGGGCTCGTCTGCCAGAATAATATCCGGAGAAAGTATAAGGGCCCTTGCTATTGCGACTCTTTGAAGTTCTCCGCCCGAAAGCTGAATCGGAAATTTATCTTTGTGGGAAATAAGACCTACTTGAGTTAGGACTTCCTCGGCTTTTACCTTAGCTTCATTTAGACTCACTCCCGCTACATCCAAAGGCAAAAGGATATTCTCAAGTATTGTCCTGTCGGAAAGAAGCTTAAGATCCTGAAAAACGACTCCAACTTTTTTTCTTAAATGAGGTATCTTTTGTTTTGGTAACGTAACTATATCCCAACCGTTAACAAAAATAGAACCTTCGCTTGGTAATGTTTCTCTTATAAGAAGCCTAAAAATTGTAGTCTTACCGGATCCTGTTGGACCCACAAGAAAAACAAATTCTCCTTTTTCTATATCAAAACTTATATCCGAGAGACCAAAAACTCCCGTTCCGAATTTTTTTGAGACTTTATCCAGTTTTATCATTATTCTACTTCAACCCTGCCGACATCCATTAGCCAGCCGGCGTGCTGAGCTTTCTGAGTTTGTCCCCAAACTTTTACCTTTTGATTAACAAATTTGGATAAATCTAACGATGAAGAGGTAAGATAAACATCCTGACTTGGGCCTCCCGGTCTTACTAAATGATAGGCTCCTTCTCCGTCTATTCCGCCTACATTCAATACCCCTTCCGCAGTATCCTTAAAGGTTGAAGTATCGTTCGAACCGTAAATAGTTCCTTTTTGAAGCGTAGAGCCATTACTTGCAGTTACATTACTTCCCGATAATTTTGCTACCGGTGAAGATTTTTTAGAAAGGGCATATCCGCTTCCGAGTCCAAGCAAAATGATAACTAAAAAAATAAGTGCGACTTTAGGTGTAAACTTAAAGCTTTTTCCTGAAGGATTAAAATCGTGGACTAAATCGTTTTGTTTTTCTTCCATTTAATAAAGTTCTCACCTCCTCCACTAAGTAAAACATATTTTGGGATTTTTATCAACCCTTTTATACTCAATTTTAGAGTTTTCTAAGCTCCTCGTCTATAAATTCGTCGATATCTCCATCTAAAACAGCCTCTGTGTTGCCGGTTTCAAATCCTGTCCGCAAATCTTTGACCATTTTGTAAGGATGAAGAACATATGATCTTATCTGATTACCCCATCCGGGAGTTTTGTATCCACCTTTAAGCTCCTGTTCCTGTTTTTTGCGCTCCTCTTCTCTGAGTACCCAAAGCTTTGCTTTAAGAACTTTAAGTGCGTATTCTCTGTTTTGCCCCTGATAACGCTGACTTTGGGCAGTTACTATTATTCCCGTAGGCCTATGTTTTAATCTTACCGCTGTTGAAACCTTATTGACATTCTGGCCTCCGTGACCTCCGCTTCTGAAAAAATCCCATTCCAAATCATCGTCTTTTATTTCTATGTCGTTTTCTTCTCCTACATCGGGTAATACCTCCACAAGGGCAAAAGATGTCTGTCTTAAATTATCGGCGTTAAAAGGAGACTGACGTACAAGCCTGTGCACTCCCGCTTCTCCCTTTAAAAGTCCGTATGCATAAGGACCTTCTACGGAAATTGTGACACTTTTAAGCCCAGTCTCTTCCCCGGGGGTTTCTTCAAACGCTTCAAACTTCCATCCTTTTCGCTCGAAATACCTTGTATACATCCTGTAAAGCATATGCGTCCAGTCCATAGCCTCTACCCCTCCTTGTCCCGAATGCAGAGACACAATCGCATTGCCTTTGTCATAAGGGCTTGAAAAATATAAAAGCTCCTCGAGCTCATCAAGAAGCTTTTCAGCCTCTTGGCCCTTACCTTCCGAAAGAAAATTTTTTAAAAGGTCCACTTTTGCCACTTCTTCCTGCAACATTGAAAGCTCTTTCATTTTTGAGGCTGCATTTACGTGGTCCTGCCAGAAAGCCGGGTCAGTACTCTCAGCTTCTATACTTTTTATTCTTATCTGTTTTTCCTCTATGTCGAGCTTATTTATAAGATTGTTTACTCTTTCTCTTATTTCTTCCATATTTATAAGCTGTTACATACCTGCTGGCAAAAATCCTTTGCCTGGCTTTTTGGCAAATCCTGAAGAGATTTTAAATCATTGATCACCTTTTGTACTTGAGGCGATGAAGTTGCAATATCGGTTATATTTAAGTTTGATGCCTCCTGTTGGAGGGTATTTATCTGATCCGAAACATTCGACTTTAAGTCGGGCAGAGGACTTGAGGTATCTGCGGGTGTCGCAAAAACCGATGCCCCCTCTACGGATTGTGAAGGAGAATTTTTATCCAGCACATAAGTCTTAAACCCAAACAGTCCTGCCAAAATCAATATAAGGACAAAAATTCCAAGAGCCACTCTTTTCTTATTCCAGGTTTCTTCACCGACAACTTCCAGTTCTTTCATGAGCTTATTGTAGGTTATGAGGTTTTCTTTTGCAAACTCAGGGAATTAAATTTAACAAAAAATGCCTGCCCCCTCTTCGTCTTTAAGAACAGATAAACGAGACAGGCAATAAGGACGCTTATAACAAAACTCCCGGCTATATCTAGGGGAGAATGAACGCCTACATAAACCCTTGAAAATCCGACTATTAGACCTATCGCAAAAAGGATTAAACCCAAAGGCTTACTATAGGCAAAAACCAACGAGGCTAAGGCAAAGCTCAAAAGAGCATGATCCGAGGGAAAACCGTTGTCGGGAGCATGACTTATAAGCGGAACAAAATGCCCTCTGACAAAGGGTCTAGTGTCATAAAAAAAATGTCCTGCTATTTTGGCGATTATTAAAGATAAGGGGAGATTAAAAACTGCAAAAAAAATAATTTCCTTTTTATTTTTTATAAACTCAAGGAGTATATAAATAACCGTTAACAGCACTGGGACTATAAAAAGATATTTTGCAGATAAAATCATTAATTCATTCATGTTATACTCAGTATAACATGAATTTAAAAAATCTTGCAGAGAAAGTTTCGGTTCTTAATGCCAAATCAAGGCCCCATTATAAGCTCTACTCTCAAAAAGAAAAAGAGATCCTCACAAAAACCGTAAAACTCAATGAAGAAGTAGGAGAGCTTTGCAACGATATTTTGGGAATTTTAAAACTGCAAAGAAGGGCTAAGTTAGAAAAATTCGACAAAAGAAACATTTACCAGGAGTTTGCCGATGTAATTTTAACTACAATGATGCTTGCAGAAGCTGCGGGTGTGGACATAGAAAGGGCCATAAACGATAAGCTTAAAACTCTGGAAAAAAGAATAGAGGAAGAAAACCGCAAATAGCCACAGCAAATGCACGGAAAAAAGGAAGATCCGCGCATTTACTTTAATTTAAGCTCTGTTTAAAGCTCTTCCTATTAGAAGAAGCACCAAAGCTCCTACTACAGCGATTACAAGAGAAGTTATGTTAAATCCTGTTACTCCCACTCCAAAAACCATTGAGGAGAGAAAGCCTCCTACCAATCCGCCTACTATCCCCAATATTATGGCTCCTACCAATCCTCCTCTTGCCGCCTGAGGGTCAATATAGTTGGCTATCACACCTACTATCAACCCGAATACAATCCACGAAATTACTCCCATTTTTTTCACCTCCTTTTAGAGTTTTAAAAGGTTAACAATTTTAGTTTAAGTTTAAAGCATAAAAATGTAAGAGAAGGGTAAAAGGGGCACAAACTTGAATATATTTGATATAATAGTACCCCTATGGTTAGGAACATATTGATAGTCGAAGACGAAAAAGACCTACACGAATACTTGAAGCAGTTTCTTTCCGAAAACCAGTTTCTGGTCCACAGTGCTTACGACGGTATACAGGCTCTTAATGCGCTTAAAAAGACAAAAGTTGATCTTGTCCTTTTGGATTTGGGCTTGCCCAATATGGGAGGAGAAAGTGTTTGTAAAGAAATTAAAGCAAATTATCCGGATTTACGTGTTGTAATACTTAGCGCACGAAATGATACCCTTGATATCGTAAAGGGCTTAAACCTCGGAGCAGACGACTACGTGACAAAACCTTTCGAGCTCGAGGAACTTTTGGCAAGAATAAATGCAAGACTTCGAAATCACCCCAGCGCAGAAGTGAAGAAAAGGGTCGCCAATCTGGAGCTCGATCAGGAAACATACGAGGTAAGGAGAGACGGAAAACTCATCCAGCTTACTCCAAGAGAGTACAAGCTCCTTGAATACCTTATAACTCATAAGGGGAAGGTTGTAACACGAGAAATGATACTCAACAACATTTGGTATACCTCTCCGGATATCGAAACAAGATCCGTAGATGTATACATCGGATACTTAAGAAAAAAGGTGGATTCCGGTTTCCCCCAAAAACTGATCCACTCGGTAAGAGGATTCGGATATATAATTAAAGAATAAAATTAAACGGGATTTAAAATAGTTTTCTTATTCCCTTCGAAGACGATTGAACTTACGTGTTCTGCCGATTCATCGTCTAAGGGCGACGAAACAACTATAGCGAAAGCCATAACTACAGAATTTATTTTCTTCAACGGATAGAATAATACTTTTTGTAAATCTTGTTTCATAATTAACTCCCTTTTTCATCTTTTGGATTTATAATACTATTCTTAATGCATGTGAACACAACAAAAAAGAAGTAAGAAAAATGTAAGAACGAATTGGACAAAGAGTGATATAATACAATTCCCCATTAGAATTCTTCTATGAGTAAGAGACTAAATAACATTTACGGATTATATGAAAGTGCAGTGAAGTTTTTGCAGCCCGTAACAATTGCGGATACTTACGCTATTATAGCTAAAGAGGCGGTAAGAATTTCCGGAGCCAACTATGCCTCTATCCTCTTAAGGGAAAAATCCAGGTTTATAATTGTCTATACTACAAACCCGCTCCTTGGGAAAATAAAGCCGCGAAAGGAAGGATATATTTATAAGGTATACAAAACCGGAAAACCCAAAATATTAAAAGGTGAGGATCTCCGAAGGGCCCACTCCGAATTCACAGGCACAAAAATAAAATCCGATTTGGTAGTCCCCTTGGAAAACAGGGGAAAGTCTATGGGGGCGCTTGCCGTAACCTCTGAAACAAAAGAATTTACAAGGGAAGATATGGCCAATCTACAACTCCTGGCATCGCTTTCTATGTTATCCATAAGAAAAGCTCAATTATATGCGGATTTGGAAAAAGAAATAGAAACAAGAGATTTATTTATTTCTCTTGCCTCTCATGAGCTAAAAACTCCTATAACAACTGTTTCTACTTTTGTTCAATTAATGCAAAGAAGGTTAGCAAAAGGTGAAAAATTAAATACAGACTGGGTAGAGCATATCCTTGATGAAATGGCAAGGCTGACAAAGTTAATTGACGAATTACTGGAACTTGACAGGATAAAATCTGGAAGGCTCGAGTATGAATTTGAACCCTCAAGTCTTAAAGAAATCGTTAAACACGCAATAATGAGCTTTAAGGCGAATCATCAGCAAAGAAAAGTAGTATTTAAAGACGGGGTAGGAGTAACCAATGATACCGTTATTGCGGATTTTAACAAGATGATAGAAGTTGTAATTAACCTTTTAGATAACGCGGCAAAATATTCCGCGGAGGAAAATTCGATAATTGTAAAAATCGAATCGCCTGATAAAAAATATACAACCGTCTCTGTGGAAGACAAGGGAAAAGGAATACCTAAAAAAGACTTACCTAAAATATTTAATAGTTTCTATAAAGGCGAAAACCATACAATAGAGGGAATGGGACTCGGTCTTTATCTAAGTAAACAGATAATCGACAGGCACAACGGAAAAATTAAAATATCTTCTGAATTAGACAGAGGGACCATGGTTAAACTGACACTCCCAACTTTTTACTATGAAAGAACAAGAAAAAATACACATTCCTAGAAATAGACGGGGCGAAGTAATAGGAAATTCGCTTGAGTCACTAGTGAGACAGGCTCCTGTTCTATACAACTTAACTCTTATAAACGGAACTAAAAATTTCTCTGTCTCCGTCGAGGGAAACACCGGTACCGTCAAAGAGGAAAACGTAAGGATAACGCCGGAGCTGGTTGGAGACTATATAGTAAAAGCAATATTGGGGGGTAATATTAGCGTCGTAGCAATTATAGGAGAACCCAACGCTGGAAAAAGCACAATTCAGGGACAATTAATACACGAGCTGCAAAGAAGATCGCAAAACAATATCTGTATAGAAAAATACTCGTGGGATCAGCACCTAAAAGCCGTTAAAAGAAAACTTGGCTCGTGGCGTAAATGGACTGGGCCTGAAGAAAGAGTCAAGGCAACGGAAATATTTTCAAGGACAGTCAGCTCAAAAGTTGAAAAAACAAAACAGGAAAAATTCCGCAGGAAAATACTTGTCGTAGAAATGCCTGCGGTAGGAGGAATGGACTACGGTCAATCGACCCTTATGATGCTTGCGCAAAGGCCAGATTCTTTTATTATAGGAATAGCGGGAACCGATGCGGAATCTCAAAAAAGAAGAATCGCCATAAGAGAATATATAAGGAGCACACAACCCGACTATGTAATCGACGGGCTTGCAAGAAAATACGGAGTCGTAGTCCATGGCCTAGAAGGAATGACTCCAACCAAAGCGGGAAGAATAATAAGGTCGCAGGCTATCGCAGGAGAAACAACAATAAAAAGAATAGAAAAAGAAATAATAGACCAGGCAAATCAAATGCTTGGAAGAAGATGGGATGAAATCAGAAATCCGCTTGAAAGTATTCCTCTTTATCCTGGAACCGAAAACCTTTCCCCGGAAGAAGCAACAGTATTCAAGAAAAAAGCCTATTACATAAGAACTCTCTTAAGAAGCCTTCCCATCAGTCAGGAAAGAAGGATAGCGGTTGTTAATCCTAATCAGGATATTGTGGACTGGCATTTTGAAGGGAAAAGGGATTAAGTTTTTTTTAAAAGAAGATAAATATTTAATGCCCAAAGCAGTAAGGCTCCGTAAAAAACATGTGAAATAAAAATAACAGGAAATATTCCCGGATTTGGCAAATTTAACCCGGTAAGGAAAAAACTTGCTCCCCAAACTAAAAAGTAAAATAACGAGCTTCTTTGATCTTTAATAAAATAGAAAATCGTAATAAATGGAAAGCTTAACCAGACAAAAACATGCTGCCAGGAAAAATTATTTATTAAAAGAGAAAGCGAAATTAAAAGACTGACTGAAAGATTTGAAAAAATATTTTTTCTTATATGGATAGTGACAAAAGAAATAATGACGAGTAAGAGAGAGAATAAAACAGTCATAAATTCTCTTAGCGGTAAAAAAACTACTTCTCTTGTAAGAAATCCCGCCAATGATTGGTTATAATAATCCCCTTTCCATCCTCCTAAGAGAGAGGGAAGAACACTGCCGTAAAAATAAAGAGTAAGTTTAGGATTCAGCAAAAAAATGAAAAAAGAAATTGTGCAAAAAGTAATTCCTATAGACAACAGCATTTTCCATTTTTTTAATAATAATAAATAGGGCAGTAACAGTAAGGGAAAAAATTTTATCATCATGGAAAGGGTTAGGAAAAAACCGGAAGAGGCTTCTTTGTTTTTATTTAAAAAATAAACTGATAGAACTGTAAGAAATAAAATTAAAAAGTTTATTTGTCCCATCCCGAGAGTAAACTTTATCGGAAAATAGAAAGTAAAAAATAATGCCGAAAGTAAAAGGCCCGTTGTGGAAAATAAAAATTTTCCGTTTATTTTAAAGATAAAATATAACGAAACAAATAAAAAAATTATAGAGAGAGCGGTCCAAAGTTTTTCAGCAACAGAGTAGGAAAAAAGAATAAAAGGCGAGAAAAGGTAAATAACAAACGGAGGATAGACTTCAGGAGTAAAAAAATTTTCCCCTCCCTTATAGGGATTATTTCCCGAAAAGACGGCTATGGGAGATAAATAATGTACTTTAAAATCGGGATAAAAATTTAAGAAAAGAGTTTTAAAAATAAAAAAAAGAGAAAGAATAAAAATTGTGAACGACAATTTATTAATCAAACTCCTATTTCTTATTAATTTTTTTGTCAATTGGGGTAATGACATTTCTTGTATTTTTTACCGCTTCCGCACCAGCAGGGATCGTTCCTTCCGAGTTTTTTATTGAGAGTTGTCGTATTTGCCTTTGGAGTCCGAGAAGTAGTTTTTACCTCAGATGCCCCTGCTGCTTGTGTGACAATATTCTGGTGTTGCTGGACAGTAGGCTGAGGGGTCTGCTGTACCTGAATTTTATAAATTCTATGGGCAATTTCGTCGTCTATTGCCATTATCAATTTCTCGAACATCGTGTATGCTTCATTTTTATATTCCACAAGAGGATCCTTTTGCCCGTAACCCCTAAGCCCTATTCCCTGCCTTAAATTTTCAATGGCATCCAAATGATCCATCCAAAGATTATCTATTACCGAAAGCTCTACGAATCTTTCTATCTGTCTCATTAAATCTTTTCCCATCTGGTTTTCCCTTGCCTTGTAGAGATCGTTTGCTATGTTGGTAAGAAAAGCTGTTTTTTCTTCGACGGAATACACCTGCTCCAGTTGCTGAGTTATTTGGTCTATAGAATTTTCGTCAAAGGGAATTATTGTGGTAAATTCCTCTGCCAGTTTTCTTGATAAGGATTTTCCATCTACCAAAGTTTCACCTGAATTGAGCATAACCATATTTGTAATACTATTTGATATTTTTTCACCGACATCTTCTTTTAGCCCCTCGCCATCACGTCCGCCTGCCTCCAAAACTTTTCTTCTTCTCTGATAAATTATTTCTCTTTGTTTATTTAAAACATCATCGTATTCCACAAGATGTTTTCTGATATCGAAATTATATCCCTCAACTTTTACTTGGGCCTGCTCTATAGCTCTTGAAACAAGCGGGTGCTGAAGGGGAACGTCTTCGGGCATGTTAAATCTTGTCATAATCCCAGAAATAGAATCTCCTCCGAAAAGCCTCATTATATCGTCTTCTAGACTTACGAAAAATCTTGATTCCCCCGGATCACCTTGTCTTCCCGACCTTCCTCTTAACTGGTTATCTATTCTTCTTGACTCGTGTCTTTCTGTACCTATTACCAAAAGTCCTCCCAGAGATAACACTTCATTATGCTTTTTTTCCCACGCTTCCCATTCTTTTGTCCCTCTTTTTTCTATACCGTTTTCACCTTTAGGGGCATCTCCACCGAGAATAATATCAACACCTCTTCCGGCCATATTGGTTGCAACTGTTACCCCACCTCTTTCTCCCGCTCTTGCGATTATCTCCGCTTCCCTTTCATGATTTTTTGCGTTTAAAACTTCGTGCTTTATTCCACGTCTTCTTAAAAGTTCGGAAACTATCTCGTTCTTGTCTATAGATGTTGTTCCGACAAGAACCGGTTGGCCTTTTTTATGAGCCTGTTCTATCTGGTTTACGACCGCCGTATATTTTGCTCTTGAAGTTTTATATATTGCGTCCGGGAAATCTTCCCTTACCATCGGTCTGTGTGTGGGAATTACGACAACATCGAGTTTATATATTTTATGAAATTCTTCGGCTTCGGTTACCGCTGTTCCGGTCATACCGGCAAGCTTCTCATACATTCTGAAGTAGTTCTGTAGGGATACTGTTGCAAGTGTTTTTGATTCCCTTTGTATTTGTACCCCTTCCTTTGCCTCTATTGCCTGATGAAGTCCTTCGGAAAGCCTTCTCCCGACCATAAGTCTTCCCGTGAACTCGTCTACAAGGATTACCTCTCCGTCCTTTACAATATAATCTTTTTCTTTATGGAACAAAGTTCTTGCCTTAAGGGCGGCTTCAAGGTGGTAAACGGTATCAAAATCTTTTTCATAAATATCCGATATACCGAAAATTTTTTCGACTTTTCCTATCCCATGGTCAGTGAGATGTGCAGTCTTTAACTTCTCATCTATTTTAAAATCTATTTCGGGAGTCAGTCTTTCGACCAGTTTTGCATACTCATAATATTTTTGCGTTGGCTCTTCATCGGGAGCTGAGATTATATGAGGAGTCCTTGCCTCATCTATGAGAACCGAATCGACCTCATCGACAACAGCAAAGTAGTAGTCCCTTTGAACTATAGATTCCATATCCGGAGCCATGTTGTCCCTTAGATAGTCGAATCCATATTCCGAATTTATTCCGTAAACTACATCTGCCTGGTATGCTTCCCTTCTTGTTACAGGTTTTAGATGCAAAAGTCTGAAATCGTGTGCATCTTTGTTTATAAAATCCTGGTCGTAAATAAAAGATTCTTCGCTTATTATTGAAGAAACTTTCATTCCCAAAAGATTAAAAACCGGACCCATCCACCCCGCATCTCTTCTTGCAAGATAGTCGTTAACGGTAACAAGATGAACTCCTTTTCCGGTTAAAGCATTTAGGTAAAGCGCAGGAACAGCAGAAAGAGTTTTTCCTTCTCCTGTTTTTTGTTCGGCTATTTTTCCCGATGATAAAACCGCAGCTGCCATCAGCTGGACATCAAAAGGCCTTAAACCGATAGTTCTTTTTGCCGCTTCTCTTACAAGAGCAAAAGCCTCCACAAGTATCAGTTCCAAAGGCTCTCCTTCTTCTACCCGTTCCTTAAGCTCTGCGGTTTTTTTTGGAAAATCCGAATCTTTTAATTTTTTGGTTTTTTCCTCAAGAGAGTTAATCTCTTCAATAATAGGCTCCAGCTTTTTTACCTCTTTTTCGTTAGAATCGAAGAATTTGGTGATGACATTTAGCATACATACATTTTACCATAATCGAGCTCAAAAAACCCCTCACTAATATATAGTGAGGGGTTTACCAACTGATCAATTGGTAATTTCCAAATACGTTACCAATTATTTCTTCTTCTTCTTTTTCTTTGCAGCCATGAAGGATCACCTTCCTTTCCTTCTACCGTTTCTAAAATGAAATGGGCAGAAACTAACTTAATGGTGAAATATTTTTATTGTTTTGTCAAGATTTTCCGCTTGCCTCAAATTACTCTATTTAGATTGATTCCGGGGGAAAAATCACGTTTCTATTTTATTGATTTTATAACACTTTTTCCTACAATATTTTGCAAAACTTTGGGAATTTCTACGCTACCGTCTTCTTGCTGATAATTTTCTAAAATAGCTACTATCGTTCTTCCTATCGCAAAGGCAGTCCCGTTTAATATATTTACGAATTTTTTCTCATTACCGTCCTGGTATTTTATATTTAACCTTCTTGACTGGAAATCGGTAATTGTAGAAACCGAGGTAACTTCCCTGTATTTATTCTGGCCGGGCATCCATGCTTCGATGTCGTATTTTCTTGCAGCAGGAAATCCCAAATCTCCGGTACACATTTTTACTACTTGATATGGGATTTCCAAAAGCTGAAACAGTTTTTCTTCTATATATAATAAATAATCGTGTTCCTTGTCGTCTTCGCCCTGGGGAACATAGGAAACCATTTCCACTTTGTCAAACTGGTGAACTCTTATTATCCCTTTTGTGTCCTTACCATAACTTCCGGCTTCTCTTCTGTATGCGCTTGAAAATGCGACGTAACGTTTAGGCAATTCTTTTTTATCAAAAACCTCTCCCATATGCATAGGGACTATCGAATGTTCAGCCGTTCCGACAAGATACAAATCGTCTTTTTCCAGATGATACATGTCTTCTTCCCCTCCGTTTTCCATGTAACCCAGTCCCTTCATTGTTTCTTTTTTTATTAGGGTAGGAGGAATAACAGGAGTGAAACCTTCTTTAATAAGAGTTTTCATTGCAAGCTGTACAAGGGCAAGCTCCAAAAGGACTCCGTCATTTTTAAGATATGCAAACCTAGCGCCAGAAACCCTGGATGCCCTTTCTACATCCAGGATATCCAAAGCTTCGCCGAGCTCCAAATGATCCTTTGGCTTAAAGATAAATTTTCGCGGCTCTTTATATTTTTTGACTACATCGTTTTCACTTTCATCTTTTCCTATTTTAACGTCATTTTTTGGAGGATTAGGAATTTCTAAAACCAGGTTTTTTAATTCTGATTGTTTTTCTGTTAGCTCTTTTTCCGCCTTTTCCAGTTTTTCCTTTATTTCCTGTCCTTTTTTTATTTGCTCTTTTGTAGGCTTTCCTTTGATTTGGGATGAATTTGTATTTCTCTCTTCTCTCAACTTCTGGACCGAAGCATCTAAGGCCCTAAACTTTTCGTCTATTTTTAAAAGATTATCTATGTCTACCACTATCCCCTTATTTTTTGCTCCCTGTTTTACCAACTGAGGATTTTCGCGGATAAACTTTATGTCTAGCATAAGGCAATTATAACCTTTTTTATTTTCTTTTACTATCCAAATACTTTTTTAATTTTTTGAATGCTTTCCCCCTATGGGAAATTTTATTTTTCTTTTTAAATCCCATTTCGGCAAAAGTCTCTTTATACCCTTTTGGAATAATAATTGGGTCAAATCCCCATCCTTCTGTTCCCTTTTCCTTCTCTGCCACAACTCCCTTTACTTCCCCCGTAAAAACATGTACCTTATTTCCGTCGTGGTATCCTACCGCGCATTTGACTGTGACACTTCTATTTTTCTCATTTTCCATCATCTTGAGAATTTTTTTAAGCCCCATTATTTCATAGAAATATTTGACAAAGGGGCCGGGAAGCTCGTTCCAAGCTTCTATAAATACTCCGACGTCGTCCACGATTAAGGGTTTTCTTATTATTTTAAATGCTTCTTCCGCTTTTCTTCTTGCTACATATTCAAGATCCATGCTTTGAACCTCGTCCATTCCCGCATCCGCAATTTCTATGGGTATTTCCAGAATATCTTCAAGCTCTTTTTGTTTCCCCTTATTGCCCGTTGCCAAAACCAGACTTTTCATCGCAAAAAGTATAACAAAAATGCCACTTGAAATACACCCATTTTTTGTTTATAAAATTTATATGTCCAGGTTAGAAGCAAGAACCTCCATTGCCCAAACCCTTATTACGGATATTTCAAGACTAAGAAGACTTCAGGACCAAAATCCTAAAATTCATACGGAGCTTTTACAAAGGGAAATCTTCAGGGATTTAAGCATGGAAATCTCCAAAGAAAACGGCAACGGGATTAAACCTCATTAAATCTTTTTTCTACAAAGTTTTTATCCAAAGAAAGAATTAACCATGCCGCTTTTGGACCGTGGTCTTTTCCGATTAAAGATAAATAGATCGCTTTAAAAGCGTCTTTTCCTCCCAAGCCCAATTCTTTTCCGATATCATAAATTCTGGTTTGGAATTCTTCTCCCTCCCATTTTTTATCCAGCTCTTTTGCAATATTTCTTAAAAACTCTTTTTGTTTTTGGGAAAGTTCCCTTGCGCTAATCGGCAGCTCTTTTTGTACGGTAAACCTGTCTTTATCCGGAGCAAATCTTTCGACCCATATTCTTGCATATTTTGCCCACTCCTCAAGTCCCTTTTTTTTAATTTCCTCCTCCATATTTGGCATCTGTATCCATTGAGCCAAAACCGAAAACCTTACAGACGGAGGTTTTTGGATTTTTCCTATTTGTGAAAGTTCGAAAGCTCTGGCCGAATCTTCGTCCCCTTTATCAAAATAAGCATCTGCCGCTTTTTGATAATCGTCAAAAAGAAGGGGAATAGCATCCGTGCCAACAGGGTCAAAATTTGTCTGCGACCTTATACCGTTTCTTGCAAAAAGAAAACGCCCCAGTTGCGGAGGAAGAATCTCAACAAGGTCGTGGGCCTTCAGACCAAGGCCTTTGGAAGAAGACATTTTTTTGCCACCGATTAAGACGAATTCGTAGGGAAGCTTAAAAGGATGGGGATATTTAAAAACTTCTTCGCATATTGTCATTGCTATATCGTATGAACCGCCTTTTGAGGCATGGTCTTTGCCCGCGCCTTCTATTGTTACCCCTATTACTTTCCAGTGTGCTGCCCAGTCAACTTTCCAGGGCAGTTTTCCGGTTCCGCCGAATGGAGAAATTTTTCCTTCGTATCCGCAACCCACAGCCCATTTAACAAGATTAGACTCACACTTATATGAAACTTTTTCCCCGTCCCAGGCAAAAACTCTTGTTGTCCCGAGTTTTTGGCAATTTTCACAAATTACCTGAAAAGGGAGCCACCCGGCTTCTTTTTTCCTGCTGCCGCTTACTTTCTGGTAAATATCTTGGATTTTTTCTGCGTTATCCAAGGCAAGCCTTATAACTTCGTCAAATTTTCCCTGATGGTAAAGCTCCCAGGAAGAAAGCATCTCTGCCTCTACTCCCAAATTTCTAATTGAACCTACAAAATCTGCGGCAAACATATCTCCCATACTTTGAAAAGAAGGGTCGGGAGAAGGAAAAAGCTTTAAAGGCATCCCCAAATACTTCTCGTATTTCCCCCGGACTTCGGGTAACAAATCGTCAGCCGGATCAAAATCGTTGATAACAAAAGTAAAAGTATCTTCTTTGCCCACGTCTTTTAGAGCCCTATAGACCATACTGTGAACGACAGGACCCATCATTGAGCCTACATGGGAAAAACCCGAGGGAGTTTTCATGTCATCCACCCAATAAGGTTTGTATTTGCCGGATTTTATAACTTCTTCCGCTACTTTATCTGCCCAGAACATAATGCTATTCTACCACATTAATTTCCTCTACCGGAGGAAACATACCCGACAGAAGCCAGCGCCTGCAAGACTTTTCTTGAATCCTCATACATAGACCTTGAAACAATATAACTTCTGTTATCGGAATCTGGAGCTGTATAAATTGCACTTAACCTTGTCCTTTCATTCGGGTCGGTTGTTGCAACTCCTATAAGAGAAGAATTTCTTCCTCTTTCCCTTAAAATCTGTGCCCCTTGTACAACCCCTCCGTTGGCAAGTCCTCTTCCTATGCTTGTTCTTATTAATGAATTCGCTCTTTGCGTACTTCCGTTAAGTTTTTTACTCAAAGAATCTAAAACAGGATGTGTTCCTGTTATATCGATTATCCTAATTGTTCTGTCTCCCACCTGCTCCGTTGTCACGGGACATCTTTGCGGGCCTCTTAACCAGGGAAACCTGGAAGCCTCAACTGTTTCATAAGAGACTGCATTTTCTGTTCCACGATTTCTACCGTTTTCTTTCATAATAATTCACCTCCTTTTTTATTAAAGTTTACCTACCTCACAAGACGGCTTAAAAGCACTTTTCCTCTTCTTCCGTCATATTTTAACCCTGCAGTCAAAGCAGTATCAAAGTTAACTCCCCAACTTAGTCCTTCACTTACAACCTGTCCTCTTCTATTCCTTACGGCATAATCGGTAGCTGGATATCCAAAAACTGTCCCAAATTTTACTACTACTCTTTCGTCTCTTGGCGTCCTGTATCTTATTACCCTGGGCATATCCGGAAAATCCCCGTCAACCGGTTTAAAATGTTCTTTCATTTATTATTCACCTCCTTTTTTCCACTAAAAAACCCCTCATTTTGAGGGGTCGTCTTTCTCTGAGTTTTTTATTTTACTCCAAGACAAAACCCCTCGTTAAGAGGGTCTTCTTGGACTTCTTTGAATCGAAACCGAATTTAATTACCATTGAATAAGTGATTTATATCACAAAAGCATGGCATTAAGCAAGAACCTTTTTAAGATTCTCTACCATAACTTTTGTTATTTCCGAAAGCCCGTATTCGTGTTTCCAACCCCAGTCTTTCCGGGCCTGACTGTCATCAATAGACTTTGGCCAGGAATCGGCAATTTTTTGTCTATGGTCTGGTTTATATGTTATAGTCAAATCCGGCAGATATTTTCTTAACTCCTCCTCCAGCTCTTTGGCGGTAAAGCTTACTGCTGACAAATTATAACTGTTCCAGCTGTCTGTTTTTAAGTCTGCCTTCATAAGCTCTACCGTTGCTCTTATTGCATCGTCTATATACATCATGGGCAGCATCGTATCCGGACCCACAAAGCATTCATATTTTCCCGTTTTTATGCCTTCATAAAAAATTGCTACCGCATAATCGGTTGTTCCTCCGCCCGGAGGAGTTTTCCAGGAAATAATGCCTGGATATCTTAGTGACCTTACATCCAATCCGTATTTAACATTGTAATAGCGGCAAAGCCCCTCACCGGCTGTTTTTGTAACTCCATACATTGTTGTAGGCTCCAAAACAGTATGCTGGGGGGTATCCTCTCTTGGAGTTGTCGGCCCGAAGGCTGCAATAGAACTTGGCCAATAGATTTTAAGTTTAAATTCTACCCCTAGATCAAGAACATTTTTTAAGCCGTTCATGTTAATGTCCCATGTAAGAGAAGGGTCAACCTCACCTTTTGCGGAAAGAAGAGAAACCAAATGATAAACAGTATCTATGTCGTATTTTTTTATTATGCCTCTTAGAGCTTCTTTATCTCTTGCATCAGCTTTTTCCAAAGTACCGTCAAAGCCCAGGCTAATAGTTGAATGTCCCATGGATACGACATTCTCTTTTCCGTATTCCTTATAAAGGGCGGGGACAAGCTCGGAGCCAATCTGGCCGAATGCTCCGGTGACTAAGATTTTTTTCATATGATCTGCATCTCTTTCCCTATTTTTTCGAATGCCTCTATCCCCTTTTTGAGGTCTTCTTTTGAATGGGAGGCTGAGGCAATTATCCTTATTCTCGCTTTCCCTTTTGCAACCATCGGGAAAAGAATAGGAGTCGCAAACACATTCTCCTCGAACAATTTTGTGCTGAATTCCCTTGCCTTGTCTTCATCGCCTATCATTACCGGTATTATCGGAGTCTTAGAATTTCCCGTATCAAAACCCAGTCTTTTAAATTCGTGCTGGAGATAATCAACATTCTCCCAAAGTTTTTTAACCTGGGCATCGGACTCAAGAAGAATGTTCACCGCCTTTAATGCTGCTGCCGTATCGGGGATCGTCAGCGCTATAGAAAAAAGCCTTTGCCTGGATTTTAAGTTGTAATAATTTATCAGGTTCTTTTTTCCTGCAATAAATCCACCTATAACCGAAAATGCTTTTGACAGGCTTCCGATTTCTATATCTATTTCTCCAACCAGACCAAAATGGTCTACGATTCCGCGTCCGCCTTTTCCCAAAACTCCTTCCCCGTGGGCATCGTCAACCATTGTCAAAGCGCCGTATTTTCTGGCCAATTCTACAATTTTAGGCAAAGGAGCCAAATCTCCGTCCATGGAAAACACGCCGTCGGTAACAATAAGCATTAAAGGCTTTTCCCCGTCGGGCTTTACTGTTTTTGAAGCTTCCTTGAGTTTTTCCTCAAGATCGTTCGTATCCACGTGTTTGTATATAAATTTATTTTTAACCTGAGAGAGCCTTACTGCATCGATTATGGAAGCATGATTAAGCTCGTCCGAAATTACGACATCGTCTTTTCCTATAATCGTCTGAATGGCTGCCGCATTCGCCATATAAGCGCTTGAAAATACTACCGCAGCTTCCGTGCCTTTAAATTTTGCTATCGCTTCTTCAAGCTCTAGATGAAGAGAATGAGTACCCGCCAAGGTCCTGTAACCTGTTCCGACTCCATACTTTTGGACGGCTTCGCAAACGGCATCTTTAAGCCTTTGGTCTACGGCAAATCCCAGATAATGGCTTGAGCAAAAATTAAGTTTGTCTTGCCCGTTAATTTTTAAATATGCGCCTTGTCCGGATCCAATTACATACGGGGACTTAAAAGAAGATACTTCGGATTCAATTTTTTTATAGAAATCTTGTTGAGGCATCCTAATTATTTTAGTCTACCGAAACGATTGTGTAAAGGACTTTACCGGCCGGAGCTTCAACCTCGACCTTTTCTCCTACTTTTTTCCCTATCAGGGCTTTTCCAAGGGGGGATTCGTGTGAAATTTTCCTTTCTTTGGGATCCGCCTCCCATTCACCAACTACGACAAAGGATTCCTTTTTTCCTTTTGTATTAAGGATAACTTTTGAACCGAGTTTTACCGTTTGTCCGGCGTTTCTATGACCGTTTCCGGAAATAAGAATTGCCTGTTTTAAGAGCTCTTCAAGCTCATCTATTCTTCCGTCGATAAAAGATAGCTCTTCCCTTGCGGCTACATACTCAGCATTCTCCGAAAGATCTCCCATGCTTCTTGCCTGGGAAACCCTCGACAAAACATCGGGCCTTCTTGATTTAGTAAGATCTTCGTATTCTTTTTTAAGGTCGTCTAGGCCTTCTTTGGTCAAATAAATTTTTTTACTGTCCATATTTTTTATTGCCGTATTTAAAAGAAAATCCCTCAGAATCAATGAGGGAGTAAACATGATAAATACTTAATTTAAGGAATGATATAAGAAATTAAAATCTTTGTCAATAACCTCTAGTATTTACTTACTATATCAATTTTTTGAGCTTATTTCTATATTCTTTCAGTACGTATTGTCTGTAATCGAATGGGTGAAAAGCGAGCAAATTTTGAGATACCTTCTCTTTTGTTATGTGTTTTTTCATGTAACCGTATTGAATGAAACGGGCTGTTTTTTCACTTTTTAGAAGAAAGAACTTAAACAAAGGATTATAAAATTTGTCTTTCTCTTCCCTAATGTATTTCACCGAAGTATTCGGCAAGAATTTTTTAGTCCATGAGTTGGCTTTTACAAAGTCCCTAAAACCGGAATTTCTTGAAAACACGGGGATTATCTGTACTATTTCATGAGCTGTAAAGATATCGGATTTTTTTGAGAAATCTATTTGGCCGGAATCTATCAAAAAATTAAGACAGATTTTATTGGAAACATTTTTATCCCCTCTGGACCTGTAAATTCCCGAAATCCTTAGTAACAGCACCAACAAAAGCCTTGTGGCCCATACCGAGTTTTTTTCCGTTATTACAAAAAGGTCTATATCATCTTCTTTCTCGCAATTTTGCATCGCTAGGGCTCCGCTGATACCTATAAATTTTACCGTCGGGACAAAAGAAATTTTTCTTACGATTTTCCGGGCAATATTAAGTTTTTTAATACTTTCCTTTTTTCTTCTTATTCTTTTTTCTATAATTTCCCCTCTTCCCTTCAGGAAATAAAATTCTTTTTTTCTTTCAAAATAACCGTTTTTCTCACTAAGGAAAGGATATATATCCTGTTTTGAAAATTTTTGGATTGAAATAAGATATAAAAATATTTCTTCTTTTGTTAACGGATAATCGAAGATATCCGCGTAGGAAAGGGTACTAAGAATAGCTTTCAGCTTATTGTCCATACTGCTTCAACACTTGTGCCACCCCCTGGGAAAGTGTACCTATGGCAGTATCGGCGGAGGTATTATTAAACATCGAATTAATGGCATTACCAAGGTATGTATTTACCTGAGAATTAAGACCGTCATCATAGGTACCGTCTGCAAAAAAAGAAGAAACCGCAGTTGGCGCTTCCTTAATAAACGGGGACACTGTTGGATTTTGCTCGAGAGTTGATGCCAGGTCTGTTCTCGCATAAAGTTCCCCGAAATCTCTTGTCTTAGATTCTTCGCCGTAAAGTTTTTGTTCTGTTGATGCCTGTGAAAGGTACTTAAGAAAAAGCATAGCTTCTTTTTGGTGCTTACTCTTTGACGAAACCCCTTCGACCCAATAGCTTGCGATATTTATGTTTTGGCCGGGAAGCTGGGGAACCGGAACAATCTCAAAATTTAACGAAGGATTCGCAGCTTTTATGGTAAAGTAATCCCAAGAATATCCGAAATACATGGCAAGGTTCCCTTTAGAAAAAGCAAGAATCGAAGGATCAAGAGTATTATCCCAGACATTGGCATTATCAAGAGCAAACGAAGTGTAAAAATTCAAGGCATCCGAAGCACTTTGAGCGGGAGTCATCGTACTCATATTTACTCCGTTCTGGGCAAAAAGGAGAGCCATAATATCGGGTGCGTGGGTAACGTTGCTGTAGGTACCAAGCGCTGCCCCTGCTGTCTTTATTTTCCCCGAAGAGTCTTTTACGGTCATTGTTTTTGCGTCATTTACAAAATCGTTCCAGGTAGCAGGAGGGGTAAGTCCCGCAGCTTTTAGTATATCCGTGTTAATATATAGGCCAAGAGTATCTATTTCCAGAGGTATACCGTATATTGCACCATTTTTCACCAGGTCTTTCACAGCGACAGGATAAAATAGACGGCTAAAATCGGCATTTGAAATCGTATCGCTTGAAAGCGGAGCAAGATAGGAAGAAAGCATAGGATACCAGCTATCGTGAAAACGAAAAACATCAGGACCGTTCCCGTTGCTTATCCTTGTCATCAGCCTCTCTCTGTACTGTTTAATATCCTGTTGCGAATACTCTACCGTAATATTAGGATATTGTCTTTCAAAATCCGAAATTACGGGCTGCATGACGCTTGGAGATTCCCAAAGTCCCCAATAAACAAGAGTCACCTTTTGATTATTCTTTTGCGTAAAACGTGGTAATACTACTACAATCAAAACCGTCAATAATAGTATGACAACGACAAGTCCTATTAAGAGCTTTACAAGGGCCTGAGGCGAAAAATTAAACCTCGAGCCTTCTTCAGGAGGAGGCGGAGGCGGAGTCTGCATTTGCGGAGCCTGAACGGGCTGATAATAGCTTTGCGGCTGTTCTAGATTTTGTCCCTGGAAAACGGCATTTTCATCCATATTTAAGCGGCTATTATAGTATAATACTTAGTATAACATATCAAATGAAAATTCCTCGAATTAAAGCCAAACATTTTTATCATACAGGCAGGATTCTTTTTTGGTTTTTTATGGGAGCATTTCTTTCCCTCTTTTTTATCCTAAGCTTCAGTTTTTTAATATTTAAGACTATCTACCAAAATTCTGTTTATCCGGGGGTAATGATAAACGGAGTTAATTTCGGAGGGAAAACGGAACAACAGGTGCAGAGCTATTTCGACAAAAAGAATCTTTCGGTAAAAGATGTAAACTTTGTTTTTACCAGTAGCGATGGCGTAGCAACGGCTTCTGCCGGAGACATTTCTTATGGATACAACTCGGACCTTCTTGCCTCACAGGCTTTTACACTTGGAAGGACTAATAACATACTTTCCAATATAAGTCTTATTCTTCAGGCCTATATAAATGGAATCAATCTCCCCTCTTCGTATACATATTCGCAAGACTCTTTGTCCCGGATCCTTCTTCCTTTAACGCAAAAAATAAACAAACAACCCGTAAACGCACTCTTTACATTTTCAAATGGTAGAGTTACGGCTTTTAGGATGTCTGAAAACGGCCAGGCGGTAGATTTAAATGCATTAGATACGCAGCTTTTATCGAAATCATTAACTGCAATGTCGGGACAAAAAGGCTCTGTTATTATTGTTCCTCTTCCCATAGCAACTATACAACCCGATGTGACAACGGATAAGGCAAACAATATGGGTATAAAAGAACTTATAGGTGAAGGCCATTCTACATATTATGACTCTATAACGAGCCGCGTTCACAACATAGTCCTTGCAACTTCGAGAATAAACGGTGTATTGGTGGCTCCGGGAGAAACTTTTTCTTTTGACAAAACTTTGGGAGATATATCCGTTTATAGTGGTTATCAGCAGGCTTATGTAATCCAAAACGGTCATACCGTGCTTGGAGACGGTGGCGGAGTCTGCCAGGTTTCAACTACCTTTTTCAGGGCACTTCTAAACGCAGGGCTCCCTATAGTAGACAGGACTGCTCATGCCTATAGGGTAGGATATTACGAACAAGATTCCCCTCCCGGTTTCGACGCCACGATTTATGTCCCTACAGTAGATTTAAAATTTAAAAACGATACAGGGCATTATATTTTAATTCAGGGAGTAACGGATCCGGCTAATTATTCCATGGCTTTCTACCTTTACGGCACTTCGGACGGAAGACAGGTGACAATTTCTAAACCCGTAATAACCAACCAGACTCCCCCTCCTCCGCCCCTTTATCAGGATGACCCCAACCTTCCAAAAGGAGTAATACAACAAACAGATTTTGCCGCATGGGGAGCAAATGTTTATTTTACCAGACAGGTTTATAAAGACGGAAAACTTTACCTAAACGATAAATTTGTATCGAATTACCAACCATGGCAGGCTGTATACCTCAGAGGAACACAATAAATGCAAAGAATAATAGATATAAAAAAAGCAATAAAGATAAGCAAAAAATTAAAGCAAGAAGGAAAGAAAATAGTACTTTGCGGAGGATGTTTTGATGTACTCCATATAGGTCATATAAGATTTCTGGACGCGGCAAAAAAAGAAGGAGATATTTTATTTGTACTTTTGGAAAACGATACATCCGTAAAAAAACTAAAAGGAGAGGAAAGACCGATAAATACGCAGGAAGAAAGAGCGATTCTTCTTTCATCTCTTAGACCCGTTGATTATGTTGTTATTCTCCCCGATATGAATACAAATACCGACTATGATAAACTTGTATTGTCTTTAAAACCGGATATTATTGCAGCCACAAAAGACGCAGAGCAGAGTATACATATAAAAAGGACGGCAAAACTCGCAGGAGCAGAACCAGCTTTTGTTGTAAACAGGATTTCCAACAGATCTACTACCCGTCTTGCAAAACTCATAGAAGAAAATAACCGCATATGAAAAAAATTTTTTTCTTTTTCTTTGCGACAGCAGTCGTTTTTCTGCTTATATCTATTCTCCCGCAAATCCTAAAAAAAACTGTCCCTTCTGCGACAATAGACGACTATACGTTTAAAATAGAGGTGGCAAAAACCGATAAGGAAAAAGAAACCGGCCTTGCAAAATATAATAAAATATCCAATGATTTCGGAATGCTTTTTCCTTTTGGAAAGGAAGGCTATTACTCTTTCTGGATGAAGAATATGAAATTTCCTATAGATATTATTTTTATAAGAAATGGAAAAATTATTAAAATTTTTGCAAACGTTCCTCCTCCCAAAACGGATAATTCGCCTTTGCCGATTTACAGACCTGATTCCCTTTCGGATACGGTACTTGAAATTAACGCAGGTTTATCTCAAAAATACGGATTTAAAGAAGGAGATTCCGTAAGCATTAATTATTAATATGAAAATACTGGGAATTGAAACAAGCTGCGACGAAACAGGTGCGGCAATAATAGAAGGAAAAAAGGGAGGAAATTTTGTTGATCTTATTTCCAACTCTCTTGCTACTTCCCTGGTCCTTCATTCAAAAACTGGAGGCATAATACCAGAAATTGCCGCAAGAGAACAGGTAAAATTTATAATACCGGTAATAAAAGAAGCATTAGGAGAAACCGGAGTTGAAGATATAGACGCAATAGCGGTTACCGTAGGGCCGGGACTTATTGGTTCTCTTTTGGTAGGGGTAGAAACGGCAAAAACCCTTTCCTACATTTATAAAAAACCCATCATTCCCGTCAACCATTTATTCGGCCACATCTACGCCAATTTCATTCGCGAAAATCCTAAATCTGAAGTCTTAAATCTTAAACTTAAAGATGTTGAATTTCCGGCAATAGCCCTTATCGTCTCTGGAGGACATACCGATTTGGTGCTTATGAAAAATTATAACGATTATAAATGGCTCGGGGGAACAAGAGACGACGCGGCTGGTGAAGCATTCGACAAAACGGGAAGGCTTCTTAATTTGTCTTATCCTGCAGGGCCACTAATAGAAAAACTTGCTTCTTCTTCCCAAAAAGATATTTATCATTTTCCAAAACCGCTAATAGACTCTTCCGATTACGATTTTAGTTTTAGCGGGCTCAAAACCGCGGTACACAGGGAAATACAAAAAGTAAATATCGCCGACAAAGAAATAATTTCCAATATCTGCTTTTCTTTGCAAAATGCCATCTTCGACGTTTTAACAACAAAAACATTAAAAGCAGCAAAAGAATATAAAGTGAAATCAATACTATTAGGCGGCGGTGTCTCCGCAAATTCTGAACTTCGAAAACGTTTTGAATCGGTAATCAGCAATCAGCAATCAACAATCAAGTTTTTTGTCCCCGAGAAAAAACTTTCCACCGACAACGCGGCAATGATTGCAGCCGCAGCTTTTTTTAACCAAAAAGAAGAACCCTGGCAGAATGTGACTGCCAATCCCGAATTATATTTTGATTAAGTGATAAAATATAAATATGTCTTTTGAATTCACCATACTGTTTCTTATTGTAATCTTAGGATTTGGAATTATGTTTTATTTACTAAATAAAAAATCAAACACCCAAAAAACCGACGAGGCTTTAATGGAATGGCTAAAGTCCATGCAAAATACAATGAACTCCTCAACCGGCAATATGGTGAAAACTCTGCAGGAAAATTCAAGACAATTAAACGAAAGATTAGATAAAGCTGCTCTTGCAATGAGAGACGTAAGCAAAGAGGTCGGGCAGATGAACGAAATTGGAAGGAATATGCGTGAGCTCCAGGAATTCTTAAAAAGCCCTAAGCTTCGGGGAAATATAGGCGAACAGGTGCTTAAGGATTTAATCGCACAAATGTTTCCCAAAAACAGTTTTAATTTACAATACGAATTTAAATCGGGAGAAAAGGTGGATGCCGCAATAAAAACAGACGCGGGGATTTTACCGATAGACTCCAAATTCCCTATGGAAAATTTCCAGAAAATGACAAAAGCAGTAAACGGTGAAAAAGAACAATATGAAAAGGAATTTATTAAAGACGTTAAAAAACACGTAGACGCTATTTCGAAAAAATACATTTTGCCGGCGGAAGGAACAATGGATTTTGCCCTTATGTATGTTCCGAGCGAGTCGGTTTTCTACGAAGTCGTAAACAGCCAGGACATCATGGAATATGCAAGAAGGGCAAGAGTTTATATAGTTTCACCTTCTACCCTTTATGCACACCTTCAGACAATTCTTCTTTCTTTTGAAGGTAAAAAGCTGGAGGCAAAATCAAGAGAAGTTTTTGCAATGCTTAGAGCGCTTCAAATAGACTACGACAAAACAAACGAAAGTCTTAATGTTTTAGGTAAGCATTTGAATAACGCCTATACACAATTTAACAACGTAACTTCGGGATTTTTGCAACTCGGACAAAAGCTTAATTCTACAAAAAGAATAGGCGAAAAGAGCGAAAATTAGTGATACAATAACCTCTAATGAAGACGGAAAAAACCCTCAACAAAGAACAGCTTGAGGCAGTGGAGCACGACAAAGGGCCGCTTCTTATTATTGCAGGAGCCGGAACGGGAAAAACAACCGTAATAACCGAAAGAATAAAACACCTTATCGTTGAAAAAAAAGTTCCTCCTTCGGAAGTTTTAGCCCTTACCTTTACCGACAAAGCTGCTTTTGAAATGCAGGAAAGAGTGGATATTCTTCTTCCCTACGGATATTTAAACATGTGGATTCACACTTTCCACTCTTTCTGCGACAGAATTTTAAGAGATGACGCCCACGCAATAGGACTTGACCCTGCTTACAGACTTATCACAGAAGCCGAATCCGTACTTCTTATGAAAAAAAATATTTTTAATTTGGGGCTTAAATTTTTCAGGCCCTTGGGGAATCCAACAAAATTTCTCGACGCCCTACTTACACATTTTTCAAGACTTAAAGACGAAGACATAACGCCCGAAGAATATTTAAAATGGGCAAAGGAACTTACTTCCGTTGACGAAAAAGTTGAATACCTTGAACTTGCAAATGCTTATAAAGCATACGAGGAACTAAAAGCCAAGGAGGGAGTTATGGATTTTTCAGACCTTATTTCCAATACTCTTCTACTTTTCAGGACAAGAAAAAATATTCTTAAAAAATATCAAGAACAGTTTAAATATGTTTTGGTAGACGAATTTCAGGATACAAATTATTCGCAAAACGAGCTTGCCATTCTCCTTGCCGGTAACGATAAAAATATTACGGTGGTGGCAGACGACGACCAGTCCATCTATAGATTCCGCGGAGCTGCCGTATCAAACGTCCTGCAGTTTAAGAAAAATTTTCCGAATGCAAAAATAATAACTTTAACCGACAATTACCGCTCAACCCAAACAATACTCGATTCTGCCCATCAGCTCATACAAAACAACAATCCGAACCGTCTTGAGGTTGTAGAAAATATCAATAAAAAACTCCAAAGCCACACAAAAACCATGGAACGCGAAATAGAAATTATACACGCGGAAAAAGTCGAAGACGAAGCAGACGAAATAGCAAAAACAATAAAAAAACTTGCAAAAGAATATGAATACCGGGATATAGCAATTCTTGTCAGAGCCAACAATCATTCCCAAAGTATTACCCAGGCATTGCAAAGGCATAAAATTCCTTACCAGTTTTTGGGTCCAGGCTATCTTTTCCAGCAGGAAGAAATAAAAGATTTAATAGCGTATCTGACATTTTTAACAAACCTTTCGGATTCCGTATCGCTTTTTAGAGTTCTTTCCATGGATATTTTCAAAATTTCTAATATAGAACTGAATTTCCTTCTTAATTTTGCGAAGAAAAAAAATCTTTCGCTTTTTGAAGCAATGGATATGGAACATGCGTTTCTAAAAGACGAGACCCGGGAAAAACTTGGAAAGTTTAAATTCATGGTTGAAAGACACCTTGAAAAAAGTAAGAAAGAAGTCGCAGGACAGATTCTTTACTACTTCCTTATAGATTCGGGTCTTTATGAATCATTTCAAAAAACTGATTCCATTAAAGAAGAAAAAAGGGTAAAGAATATAGCAAAATTCTTCGACAGGATAAAAAATTTCGAAACCGAAAAAAATAACAGTAATATTTTTGATGTAGTTGAATGGCTTACTCTTATGCTTTCGCTTGGAGACAGCCCTACTGCTGCCGATATAGACATAAGAGACAAAAATGCGGTTAATATTTTAACTGTTCACTCCAGCAAGGGACTGGAATTCAAGGTTGTTTTTCTTGTAAACCTCGTCTCGGAGCGTTTTCCTTCAAGAGAAAGATCGGAAAAAATACCTTTGCCTTTGGGAATAATAAAAGAAAAACTACCCGAAGGGGTTGACTTCCACCTTCAGGAAGAAAGAAGATTGTTTTATGTCGGAATGACAAGAGCTAAAGAAGCCCTGTATTTTACTGCAGCAAACTATTACGGTAACGGAAAACGTTCAAAGAAACTTTCGCCTTTTATCTATGAAGCTCTCCCAAAACTTAAAATAGAAGAAAACCTGTTAAAAAACGCAAAACAGTTGACTCTTTCCGACGTGCTCTCAAACTACGAAATAGAAGAAGAAAAAGACGAAGAAAAACCTCCGTTTAAAATTTCTTATATTACTTATTCAAACCTTCAAATGTTTGATATATGCCCTCTACATTATAAAGCAAAAGCAATATTAAATATTCCGACACCCATAAGCTCTGTCCAAAGTTTCGGCATTTCCCTGCACAATACACTTTACGATTTTTATAAAAACGTTACCGAAGAAAAATCTCCAACTCTTTTGGAATTTAAAGAGATGCTAAAAAAAGAATGGATGAGCGACGGATACGAAAACAAAAGTCACGAGAAGGAAAGATATGAACAGGCAACAAAAATTCTTGAAAGATTTTACGAAAAAGAATGTAAACCGCCTATAAAACCAATAGGAATAGAACTGCCTTTCTCTTTTGTTTTAAAGAACGGAGTAAAAGTATTCGGAAAAATAGATAGGGTCGACGCTAAGGAAAAAGGCATAGAAATAATAGATTACAAAACCGGAGAAGATAATCCAAAGGCGGACAAGGCTCATAAACTGCAGTTGGAAATATATGCTTTGGCGGCTACAAAAATTAACGATAAAATTTTTAACCGCAAGCCGGAAGATATATCTCTTTCCCTTTACTTTTTGGAAGACGGAACAAAAAAGACAATGGCGTTTAAAAAAGAAGACTTAATAAAAGTGGAGGAAGATTTAATCGAAAAAATAAAGGAAATTGAAAAAAGCGATTTTAAATGCAGCGGAAATGTACTTTGCCTAAACTGCGAGTACAAATTATTATGCAATGTGTAACTGCTTACTTTAGCCTCAAAAACTTTTAAAATTGCTCCTATTTTGGTATAATACGGCTGTTCTTTGGAAGATGAGTTGCTAGTCCGGTGAAGTCTAAGGACAACACCGGACAGGAAAGTCCAGACAGGTGTAAGGCCGGGGACGGAGCGAAAGCTCCGACTAGAGATAGCTGGTTCTCAAGTTTTTTTACCCACATATAAGATTTGAGACAGGTTCTGAATCGACAGAACTTGAGAGCAACAGAGACGAGTGGGAGTGAAACGGGCAATCCTACCTGCTGCAACCTCCGAAAGATGCGTGTCCTTCCATAGCTTTGTGCGAAGAAGGACGTTACCTGCTTTACGGGAGCATCAATGCAGAGGGCAGTCCGACGAAAATCGGACCTAAAGTGACATAAACATCACAATAGAGATAGATTGCAACAAATACAGAATCTGGCTTATTGTCTTCCAAAGAACTTTTTTATTCTTTATCCTCTATTCCGTTTAGCTTATCGAGGGAAAATTCCAGAAGTATTTTTATTATTCCCGCGGTTGGAACAGCAAGTATTAAACCTAAAATTCCTGCGGTATGTTCGCCTGCCACAACTGCAAAAAGAATAATAAGCGGATGAAGATTGGTAATCTTACCCATAAAATAAGGATTAACTATATAGTCCTGTATTTGCCTTAAAACTGTATAAATAACAATAACTGCAATTACCATCTGGACAGAATTTAAGCCAAAGCTAGAAGTGCCTCCGACAAAAGCAACAATTGCCGCAACTGAAGCAGCAACAATAGGGCCTATTATGGGGACAATTTCTGCAAGTCCAGAAAAAATGGCAAGTATAAGTGAAAATTTAACACCCAAAATCGTAAGAGCTATAAAAAGCGCGGTAGAGACTATAACAACAAGGAATATCTGACCCCTAAGGTAACTTCCTAAAGTCAGATTGATTTTACGAAGAAGTATCTCGACATCGAATTTATATTCGTTGGGAATCAAGTTTAAGGCCTTATCCCGCATATTCTTTCCCTCTTTTAGAAAATAAAATGCAGAAAAGAGAAAAATTATAAAACTCAATATCCTGGAAAACGCTTTCGGAACAAAGCTAAATGCCGAAGGCGAGGAAATGACTTTATAATTTTCCAGAGAATATAAGGCATCGTTGACAGTAGGCTTTATCCAATCGGGCAAAGAATTTATTTGTTGTTTTGCTTCTTTGTTTATTTGGGTAGCATATTGGGTAAGTTCCGAAGATTCTTCAACTACTCTTTTACTCATTGTTATCCCTATGGCTGCTACTATTCCTATTAAAAGAATATAAATAATTATTATAGAAAGCGTTCTGGGAAGCTTTATCTTATTAGAGAAAAAATTTACAAGAGGATTAAAGAGATATGCAAAAATTGCGGCAAGTATAAACGGAGCAAGTACTGCCCTCTCATAATACAAAAACCAAACAAGAACCAGGCCTAAGACTATAAAAAATGCCGTTCTGAGTCTTATTGTCATAAGAGCTTCTATATTATATCAGAATCCTTAGCGGACTGCCTTTTTGAGAGTTTTTCCGGGAGTAAAACCTGGAGCCTTTCTTGCCTCGATAGTGATTTTTGCTCCGGTCTTTGGGTTTCTTCCGGGTCTTGTTGCTCTTTTTCTTACAGAAAATGTGCCGAATCCCGTGATTACAACTTTTTCTCCTCTTTTAAGAGAATCCCTTATTCCATTAAGAAAAGCCTGAACAGAATCTCTAGCAGCTTTGTTTGTAAGATTTGATTTTTTTGCAACTAATTCGATTAAATCTTTTTTTGTCATTTTTATTCACCCCGCTTTCAGCATTTAGCAACTGCAACTGGCGATCAGTTAAAACTAAAGGCTAGTAGCTAATCACTAGTGGCTATTAGATTAGCTTAACAATACAATGTAATCGACGCATTTGTCAAGGAGTAAATCTATTGAAGCTGAGAGGCAGTTTACTTTCGAACTACCGAGCAAGACTTACGAGGAAAATTCCGATGCTACTGCCCTGAATTCCCTTATCGCGGTTACTTTTATTTCTCCCGGAACGGCCTGAGATTTGCTTAATTCGTCGCGTATCTGGGATGCTACTATTGTTGTCTGCGCGTCATCGAGTTTTCCCGGATTTATAATAACCCTTAACTCCCTTCCCGCTTCGAATGCATACGCGTCTTCTACTCCGTCGTGTTTCTTTGCTATTTCTTCCATTTCTCTTAATCTTTTTCCGTATTCTTCGACATCTTCGTATCTTGCTCCGGGTCTTGCCCCCGAAATTGAGTCTGCAATATGGACTATTACCGATTCTACGGAAGAGAAAGGAATATCTTCATGGTGTTCCGCAACGCAGTTTACAATAGGCTCAGGAATATTGAATTTTTTAAGAAGCTCAACGCCGAGTTTTACATGGCTTCCTTCGCCCTCTACAACTTTTCCTATGTCATGGAAAAGACACCCAAGTTTTACAACATTTACATTTGCTCCAATTTCTTCCGCTATATGGGTTCCGATTTTTGTATCTTCAAGCGTATGTACTATTAAGTTCTGTCCGTAAGAGGTCCTGAATTTAAATCTCCCCAAAACGGCCAATAATTCTGGTTGAAGATTGTAAACTCCTACTTCGTGAGCAAGTTTTTCTCCCTCTTCGAGCATTATTTTTTCTACTTCTTTTCTTGTCTGTTCAACTATTTCTTCTATCCTAAAAGGCTGTATTCTTGTATCTTTTATTAATATCTCCAAAGACCTTCTTGCCACTTCCCTTCTTACCTGGTCAAACGAAGAAAGTCTTATTACTCCTTCTTCATCAAGGTCTACATCTACTCCGGTTGCCTGCTCGAAGGCTCTTATGTTTCTTCCTTCTTTTCCGATAATTCTTCCCTTTAATTCCTCATCGGGGATTTTTACTTCCGAAACCGTGTATTCCGCAATGTAGTTAAGAGCTCCGTGTCGCATACTATCCACCAGAATTTCGCGGGATTTTTTATCCGCGGTCAATTTTGCTTCTTCCTCTTTTTCTTTAATGAGTTTTGCAACTGCAGATGCTTCTTTATCTTCGGTCTCTTTAAGGAGTTCTTTTTTTGCTTCTTCCGCGGTCAGACCCGAAGCTTTCGAGAGTTTTTCCCTGTATTCGTCTTTAAGTCTTTGTATTTCTTTATCTTCTTTTTCTAATTCTTCTTTTTGTCTGTCTAATGCTTCCTGTCTTTCAAGAAGTTTTTTTTCGAGTGCTACTAAATCTTGATCTGCCATATATTAATGAGGACACAACAAAGAAAGGCTTATATTTTAAGCCTTTTTAAGAGTTTCTGAAGAAAAGTATTTAGCTTTTTCATAAAAACCTTCCGGTGTCCTAAGTACTGTTAATTATACTATTTAGAAAAAATTCCGTCAATTACCCTTTTTATTGTGTCCCAGTCAAATCCTTTTAAAGCCAAATATCTTCCCATTTTTTGGTATATTTCGTTCTTCGGCAATTCTTTATATCTTTCCATTCTTTTTTCCGCAAGTTTCTTTGCCTTCTCCTCATCATTTAAAATCTTTAATTCCGGTTGGTTATCGTCATTCTGACCTCTAAATTCTAAATTCTGAATTGTATCTTCGGATATTCCTTTTTGCCTTAATTCCATTTTTACAACTCTCCATGCTTTTGTTTTTCTGTTCTCTGCCCACATTCTTGCAAACCCTTCGTCATCTATTAATCTTAATTCCCTTAGTCTATTTCTTATCTTTTCTATCATTCCATTCTTAATTTTTAAGTCTTGAATCTTAATTCTTTTATTGAGATATGTAACTATTTCCTTTTCACTTCTTGCCCTATATGAGAGATAACGCAATGCTCTATTGAGGTTTATTTCAAAATCTTCACTCGGAGTCTTCGCTGTCTTTTTCTTCATTCTCAACTCCTACTTCAACAGGTGTATTTGTTTTACTTCTTTTAATTATCTCATCCGCTATTTTTTTGGCAAGATCCGGTTTTTCTCTAAGATATAAAATTGCGGCCTGTTTTCCCTGACCCAGCATTTGTTCTCCGTATCTGAAAAATGCACCGGATTTTTGTATAATTCCCATCTCAACTCCTACGTCCATTATTCCGCCTTCCCTTGAAATTCCGGTGTCCGCCATAACATCGAATTCCGCAATCCTAAAGGGCGAAGAAACTTTATTTTTTACAACTTTCACCCTATGCCTTGAACCAACTGCCTTATCCGCATCTTTTATTGTTTCTATTTTTCGAATATCCATTCTAACTGAAGAATAAAATTTAAGTGCCAGTCCTCCTGTTGTTGTTTCGGGATTTCCAAACATCACTCCGATTTTTTGCCTTAGTTGATTTGTAAAAATGACTACTGTTTTTGATTTGGAAATAACGGCTGTTAATTTTCTTAAAGCCTGCGACATAAGCCTTGCCTGAAGTCCGATTGCCGCTTCTCCCATTTCGCCCTCAAGTTCCGCCCTCGGTACTAAAGCAGCTACCGAGTCTATGACCAAAACGTCTATTCCTCCGCTTCGAATAAGGCTTTCAGCAATTTCCAATGCCTGTTCTCCCGTGTCGGGCTGGGAAATAAGAAGTTCATCAAGTTTTACTCCTATTTGTTCTGCCCAAAGCGGATCAAGGGCGTGCTCCGCATCTATGAATGCCGCGACTCCTCCGTGTTTTTGCGCCTGTGCAATAATTGACAGACAAACCGTTGTTTTTCCCGAAGCTTCGGGGCCGAAGATTTCTATGATTCTTCCTCTTGGCACTCCGCCTACTCCGAGAGCCAAATCCAGGGGAAGACATCCTGTGGAGATAACGGAAATGTCGAGTTTATTGCCTGCTTCTCCGAATCGCATTATGGAACCACGCCCATACTGCTTTTCTATTTGTTCCATTGCAAGCTTCACCGCTTCCAGTTTTTGCGCGCCTTCCGAAGGTTCGTTAGAGGTCTTATGAGAATTTCCTGCCGCCCTTGCCATATTTCTGAAATATTGTAGAACAAAACTCTAACAAAATACAATAGGTCAAACTGTACCATGCCTGGACTTTTTTTGATATAATTCAATGGCACAAACGGGGTGTAGTTTATCGGTAGAATGCGCGCATGGGGTGCGTGTGGGCCGAGTTCAATTCTCGGCACCCCGACTTTTTATGTATAACCTACAGGAATTTAAGCAGGTCTTCGACCCCATACTAAAAAATTTTCTCGAACAAAGGCTTAAGAAGTTTTCGTCTAATTCTTCAGATAATTTCATAAAAGATTTTATAGAATACTCGGAAAAATTAACAATGGCCGGAGGAAAAAGGATAAGGCCGTACATTGCCTATGTAATGTACACGGCAAACGGAGGAAAAGATATACAAAACGCATTAAAACTTTTTGTTTCTTTGGAAATATTTCATAACTTTGCATTGATCCACGACGACATAATGGATAAACAATACAAAAGACACGGCGTGGATACAATTCCCGCTTTTGTTTTAAAAAGGCTTAAGGAAGAAAAAAGAACGGGAGATCTGGAAAACGCCTCAAACGCCCAGGGGATACTGATGGGAGACCTCTTTTTTTCCTGGGCAATGGAACTTTTCCTGGGAAACAAAAATTTTCCAAAGGAAAATCTCAACAGCAGCCAAAATTATTTTTACAAAATGGTGGACGAATTATGTTTCGGCCAGATTCTGGATATAGATATAGCAACAAGAAAAAAGGCAAAGAAAAACTTAATTGAGGATAAAACAAGGCTTAAAACTTCCCGCTACACCTTTGTCAGGCCCATGCAAATAGGAGCCCATCTAGCAAACCCCAACAGCAATATGGACGCTTTTTGCGAAGAGCTGGGGACTAGGCTAGGAATTGCTTTCCAAATGCAGGACGATTTGCTGGATATTGTAGGAGACCCTAAAATATTGGAGAAAAATACTCTAAGGGATATTGCCGAACACCAGCATACTTTTTTTACGGATTATGTTTTTGAAAAAGGAACAAAACAACAAAAAGAAAAATTATTAAAATATTTCGGAAAAGAATTAAAAGATAATGAGCAGAAAGAAGTTATAGAAATTTTTGAGAAATCAAGAGCTATAGAAGAAGGAAAACTGGAAATTCTTAAAAATTTAAATGAAGCAAAAAAAATAATAGAAAATTCTCTTCTGCCGGAAGAATGCAAGGAAATTTGTTTAATACTCATAGAATCAATGAGGATAAGACAGAATTAACCTTTTTTAAGGGTAAGGTCCTTTCGGCTTTCTCTTGCTTGGTAATAATTTCTTATAGAAAAACCTTCCGGGACTATTTGTATCCCGGAATTTGCATAGTACGTCTCGAGTGCCTTTCTTGTTAAACCCTCTTTTTTATCCTCCTCCAGCGCAAGCCTTAAAACACTTCTTATATTTTCTCCTTGCTCGATAACGCTTCTTTTTTGCCATCCGTTTCCCGAGACCTCCTCGCAGTTTTGGGGATTAAAAAAAACATCTAAAGGACCGTCGTAAACCAAAACGCCGATATCTACAAGATTGCCGTTTATAGAAATTGCTTCATCCTTATAAGAACCGGGGGCAAAAAATAAATGTCTGCTTAATCCGCCTACGCAGCCTTCATCACAAAATTCAGCCAAAGCTCCCAAAATATTCTGTGTTCTTGTTTCATTTTGTTTTCTTGTTTCTGATGGAATAGAAGTGTCTCCTGCCCTTTTTTGTGTTTCGGGTTTATCCTGAAGTTCGGTTATTGTCCAGATAAGGGGATCCGTTATATTATCTCCGTTTTTTAAAGGATCAAAACCTACTATTAAAAGCGCCACTCCGGCGCTTTGAACGACTTCCCGTTCAATTCCTGACTCTTCCCTAAGAGAATCTCCGATTCTTTCTACTGCCATTATTTAATTAAGGTTCCTTCAACCTTTTTGCCTGCAAGAGCTTTTAATAATTCCTTTTTTGTTTCTCCGTTAACAAGGATTGTTGTAATTCCAAATTCTGTCATTTGCAGAGATTCTTCAATTTTATGAAGCATTCCTCCCGTTACGTCTTTTACTTTTAATTTATTTACAAATTTTTTAAATTTAGGCCAGGTATTTTTAGAAATCTGGGGAATTGTTTTTCCGTTGCCGTCGTAAACTCCGCTTGTTTTTCCGGCCTGTATTATCCTATTTACCAAAAATCCGTTTTTTCTAAGATAAATTCCTATTTCATTTAATGTATTTTCTCCGGAATGAATTGTTGTTTTCCAGTTTTTATCCATAATTACATCCCCGTAAACAACAGGAATAAACCCCTGTGAAACCGCAGCTTTTATAACTTGGAAAAAATTTTCTTTTGTCTTTCCTTTTTCGGAGAAAACCATACTCATGGGCCGGAAAGAAACAGCGGGCAAACCCTCTTCTACCAGAATCTCCATTACAATCCTGTTTATCTCCATTGCGTCTCTGGCAACTTTTGCAAGCCCTAATTTACTCTTATAACCTTTTTTACCTCCGTATTTAACGGCAGAAGGATGGCCGAAGCTGCCGCTGCCATGGGCAATAACAACATTTTTTTTACTTTGGAGAATTTCTTTTGCCAAACGCCTTATAGTGTCCTTATTCGCGTTATAAGGAGTCTTTTTATCCGTAATTACCGAACCCCCAAGTTTTACCAGAAAAATTTCCTTCATAATTTTTATCCAGCCCGTTGATGAGGAATTGTTATTTTATCAACCGTTGGATTATAATACATTTCCAGGCTCAGGGCAAACCTATGAAAAACTATTACGATGAAAAACAATATATAGAAAAAGTCGATAAAAAGGGGAAACATCTGGGATTTATAGAAAAATGGGAAGCCCACAAAAAAGGAGTTCTTCATAGAGGTTTCGGGGTTATTCTTGTTTATAAAAATTATTATCTTTTACAGCACAGACGACATCCCGCATTCGACGCGGTATTGGATTTAAGCTCTGCTTCCCATCAGCTGCAAAAAAGGGGAGATTTTGAAAACCTTAACGAAGCGGTTATCAATTCTTTAAAAAGAGAATGGAATATTAAGGAAGAGGATTTAAGGGGGGAAATAAAAAACTTGGGATATGTCTATTACAAATCGAGAGATCCAAAAAGCATTTATACCGAACACGAATACTGCGATATTTTAATAGTAGAGATAAATAAATTTCCAAAACCAAATCTTGATTTTGCCTACGGATATTCCCTTGCAACAAAAGAAGAACTTTATAACAAAAAATCCAGAATCTTTGAAAACCTTTCCCCTTGGGGCAAAAAAATGATTGAAAAAAAACTTCTTTAACCTATATAGCATATATCCGGCTTTAACATTGACTGATAGTGTAAGATAGATTATATGATTTTCCTTAAAAGAGTTTATGAAAAAGCTTCGAAAGACGACGGAACAAGAATTCTTGTAGACAGGCTTTGGCCAAGAGGGATTTCAAAAGAAGAAGCAAAAATAGACTTATGGCTAAAAGATATAGGTCCTTCTAACGAACTTCGTGAATGGTTTAATCACGAAGATGAAAAATGGTCCGACTTTAGAAAAAAATATTTTAAAGAATTAGAAACAAAAAAAGACTTGATTGAAGAAATCAAAAAACATAAAGGGACAGTTACTTTGGTCTTCGGAGCAAAAAACGTAGAGCACAACAACGCAGTTGCAATAAAAGAATACCTGGAAATTGATGGCTGAAAGTGGAAACTGGGAATTAGATCTAGAAGCCGGGATCTAATTTATACCATCTAAGCATTTGTTCTCGCCTGTTAAACGGATTTACCTCTTGGGACTTTGTTTTTGTCTTCTTGATTTTCCGCCCATTCCGACTTTTCTTCTTTCTCTTACTCTTGCATCTCTTGTTAAGAATCCTCTTTTTTTAAGCATCTGTCTGTTTTTTATATCCATTAGAGAAAGCGCCCTCGCTATTGCATGAACCACTGCGTCCAACTGTCCGCCTTTACCTCCGCCGCTTACCCTAAATGTTAATGTGAATTTATCAAGAGTATTTGTTATCCTAAAAGGCTCGAGGAATTTTGCTTTTGCCGCTTCTCCTCCAAAATATTGCTCTATATTTTTGCCGTTTACATACATCTTACCTTTTTCCACTTCGGTTCCGTTTAGGGTAAGACCGGATTTAAGAGTTTCATACAACCTTAATCTTGCCACTGCTTCTTTATTTTTTCCTACTGCAAAAATATATTCTTTTTTCGGATTTTTTCTTTCGTCTGCAATTTCTGTCATATTTAAAATTTAAAAAATTTAGTATTAAACGATAAGTCAAACTTATCGCTGAACTCTTTTATTCTTTACCTCCTGTTTTAAATTTATCCTGATGGGTATGCTCTTCCCCCGGAAATACAAAAAGCCTTTTAAGCATTTGGTCCCTTAATCTGTTTTGAGGGAGCATTCCTTTTACTGCTTCTATTATAATCAGTTCCGGCTTTCTTTGCCTTAAGTCGATTAACCTTTCGGACTTAAATCCTCCCGGATATCCGGAGTGCCTGTAATATTTTTTAAGTGTTTCCTTTTTTCCGGAAACTTTTACCTCTTTGGCATTTATTACAACAACACTGTCTCCGCAGTCAAGATTTCTTACAAAATTAGGTTTCGATTTACCCATAAGAAGGTTTGCTATTTTTGTTGCTTCCCTTCCCAAAATCTTATCCTTTATATCAACTATGTGCCATTCTCTTTTTATTTCCGATGCTTTAGTCGCCTTTGTCATTATTTTTTAGTCTCCTTTTTTACTGCTCTTTTTCTAGGTGAAACTTTCTTTGCCGTACTTGCCTTTTTCCCTTGCCCTTGCGCAGGTTTAGCGGAGGGTTTTTCCGGTTCTACTACAGCTACCGCTTTTGATATCTCTGTCCACTCCATAACTACCATTGTCGCGTCATCGCCGAATCTTTTTCCCAGCCTTAATGTCCTTGTATATCCGCCCTGTCTTTTATCAAATCTTTTCGATACATCATTTATCATTTTGTCTATTGCCTCCGGGGTTAATTTTGAAGAGAGAAGTTTTCTTGCCAATATACCATCTTTTTTTGCCTTAGTAACGAGTTTGTCTACCTCACCCTTTATCGCTTTTGCTTTGGGTTCTGTTGTTTTTATTCTTTCGTTAAGCACAAGCGAGGACATAAGACCCTTGAATAAGGCCTTTCTTTCGTCTACATCTCTTTTAAATTTTCGTCCGTACACACTTTTCTTCATAAATACAAAAAAATCCGAATATTAAACCCGAAAAACGAAACTCTTCGACCGGAGTCGAGCCATTTCGAATTTCGAAATTCGAATTTCGGATTTACCCTAGACCGTTAAACTTATACCTTTTTCTCTCAGCTTTTCTTCTATTACTGTAATCGATTTACCTCCCATATTCCTCATGGAGATGAGGTCTTTTCTCGGAGTTTCTAAAAGCTGTCCCAATGTTTCTATTCCGCCGTTTCTTAAGCTATTATATATTCTTGTTGGTAAATCAAGTTCATCTATGGTAAGTTTTAAGGTTGCTTCCGGAATAGATGAATGAACAGCGGGAGCCTCCGAAGCCGGAGCCGATTTAGGTTCATAAACCTGGAAGAAATAAGAACTTAATATTTTTGCAGCTTCCTCAAGTGCCTCCTTGGGCGTTACCACGCCATTTGTCCAAATACTCAAACCGAGTCTGTCCAAATTTGTTTGTCTTCCTACCCTTGTTGCGGAAACTTCATAGTTGACTCTTCGTATAGGTGTAAATACTGCGTCTGTAGAAAGTACTCCAAGAGTCGAGACTTTCCTTTCTTCAGCCAAAGAATATCCCATTCCTTTTTCGACTGTCAATTCCATATCCAGTTTTTTATCGCTTAAGTATCCGAGGTAGTGGTCAGGGTTAACTATTTCTACATTTTCGGGGGTTTCCAAATCTTTGGCCGTAATTTCTTTCGGTCCTTTTACGGATAATTTTACTGTTGCCTCCGTAGCACCATCCAAAAGCCTTAAATTAAGTCCTTTTATATTTAGAAGGAAATCTACGACATTTTCTTTAAGACCGGGGACAGTTGAAAACTTATGTTTTACGCCTGAAATTTTAACAGATGTAACCGCTGCTCCGGGAATAGAAACCAAAAGAACTCTTCTTAAAGAGTTGCCTAGCGTGTGTCCATATCCGGGTTCTAAAGGTTCTATAATAAATTCTCCGAAAGTATCGGTTGCGTTTTGTTCTTTTATCTTAAAAGTCGGTTCGACCATAGTTTACTATTTTATCACTATCTGGAATAATATTCAATAATCAACTGCAGGTTGAAGGGAACTTCCAAATCCTCCCTTTTGGGCATCCTGACAAGCTTTCCGGAAACGCCTTTTTTCTCTAAAAAGGGTAATACGGGCATTTCTTTGTCTGCTAAAAGTTCCGAAACTTCAGGGTTTTTTTGGATCTTCGGTGATATGGCAATCACATCTCCGATACTGACTTGATATGAAGGAATGTTTACTCTTTTTCCGTTTACAGTGACATGTCCGTGCGTAACAAACTGTCTTGCCATATTTCTGGATTTTGCGAAACCCAGTCTATAGACAACATTATCCAGCCTTGTTTCCAAAAGCGCTACTATCATTTCTCCGGTCTCGCCTTTTCTCTTTCGTACCGTCTGAACGAGTTTTTTAAATTGTTTTTCCAAAATCCCGTATGTTGTTTTTGCTTTTTGTTTTTCCCTAAGTTGAGTTCCGTATTCCGAAAGCCTTCTTCTTCTTTTTCTTCCGTGTATTCCCGGAGGAACATTAAGCCTTCTTTGAAGGCTCTTAGAAGTCTTATCTAAAACATTTACTCCTTCTCTTCTTGCTAATCTGTGTTTTGGTCCTGTATATCTAGCCATGTCAAGTCTCAGTTAGTGCCTTCGTCCTTATCGGACTTTGGCTTTCAGCTGGATTCTCCTTTCCAAAATTCTTCGAATTGTAATGATTAATGTATTCATAAATCCTATACCCTTCTTTTCTTTTGCGCTCTTGGCCCGTTGTGTGGCATAGGCGTAACGTCGGCAATCATCGAAATAGAAAGACCGGCAGCCTTTATTGCTCTCAGCGCCGCGTCTCTTCCCGCTCCCGGTCCTTTTACAAAAACCTCTACTGTTTTTATTCCGGAATCAACCGCCTTTTTCGCTACTCCTTCGACTGCGGTTGTTGCCGCAAACGGAGTTGATTTTCTTGTCCCTTTAAATCCGCTTGCTCCTGCAGAACTCCAGGCAACAGTGTCTCCCTTATCGTTTGTAATTGTTACAAGTGTATTATTAAAAGTAGCGGAAATAAAAACCTTTCCGTTATTTGAAACTTTTAAATTGGATTTTTTCTTTGCTGTTTTTGTCTGCTTTTTTGTTTCTGCTGTTGCCATTTTTATTTAGCTCCTCCCGCCGGGGCTGCTGTTCCGATTCCCATTTTTGCCGCGACTTCTTTCTTTATAGCTCCAATTGTTACTCTCTTTCCTCTTTTTGTCCTTGCGTTTGATTTTGTTCTCTGTCCTCTTACCGGAAGATTTCTGTTGTGCCTTATTCCTCTGTATGTACCCATTTCCCTGAGTCTTTTTACGTTATCGGAAATTTCCGCTCTTAAATCTCCTTCTATTTTATAGGATTCGAGTGCCTTCTGAATCCTTTTCTGTTCGTCTTCCGAAAGAGATTTTACTCTTGTCGAAGGGTCAACTTCGGACTTTTTTAAAATTTCTTCTACGTTTTTCCTTCCTATTCCATAAAGATAAGAAAGGCCTATGTCGACCCTTTTTTCGTCCGGTATGTTTACGCCTGAAAATCTCATAATACTATAATCTTCGATGCTAGTCCGATTTAACCTAGCCCTGCCTTTGTTTGTGCCTGGGGTTTTCGCAAACCACACGTAACACGCCTCTGCGCTTAATTATTTTACATTTAGAACATCTTGGTTTAACGCTAGCCTGAACTTTCATTATTTGCTTCTGTAAACTATTCTTCCTTTTGTTTTATCGTAAGGAGTCATTTCGACCCTAACTTTGTCTCCCGGCAAGATCTTTATAAAATTCATCCTCATTTTGCCCGACAAATGGCAAAGAATTATGTCGCCGTTTTGCAATTCTACCCTAAAAAGGGTATTCGGCAAAGATTCTCTTACAACCCCTTCGGCTTCAAAACTTCCCTGATGAGCCATAAAATAAAATTCTAATCCCGTTTTTTCTTAGGGATTTAGAATTTTGTATCTACAATTATAACAAACGAACCTGAAAAGAGCAACTACTTGGTAAGGACCAACGGGCCGTCTTTTGTTATTGCTATTGTCCTTTCAAAAACAGCCGAAAGGCTTCCGTCTTCGGTTGCAATTGTCCAACCGTCATCATTTGCATATACCACATCACTTGCTCCCATATTGTAAATTACCTCTATGGCTATTACCATTCCTTCTTTAAGAACAGGCGTATCCTCTATTCTATCCATAAGGTAACCCGGAACTTCGGGATCCTCATGAAGTTCTTTTCCGACTCCATGGCCCACAAGGCTTCTTACGACCGAATACCCGGCTTTTTTCTCTACTATGTCCTGTATAACTTTCGATATATCACCCACATGATTGCCTAATTTTGCGGCTTTTATTCCTTCCTCGAGAGCTTTTTTCCCAATTTCCAGAAATTCGTCCACCCTGTCTTTTTTTAACTTTGACCCCTTAGACCTTACTCTTACCGTTTCGCACATATCCGAATGGTAACCTTTATAAAATACTCCGCAGTCAATTGCTATAACGTCCCCCTCTTTTAGCCGATAATCCGAAGGGATTCCGTGGACAACTACATCGTTTGTAGCAATACACGTAGCATTATGGTAACCGGGAACTTTTTTAAAACCGGGATATCCTCCCTGTTTTACTATTAAATCATCGGCCAGTTTGTCGAGTTCTTTTTCAGAAACTCCAGGCTCGACATGCCTTAATACCTCGAATAAAGTATTTGCAAGTATGTTCCCCGACTTTGCCATTATTTCTATTTCTTTTTTATTTTTAATTTTTATCATTAATAAAACCTCTTTTAAAAAGTTCTTCTTTTATTATATTAAAAGTTTCTTCTTCATTTAAATCCGTGCTATCCAGAACGAAATAGCCATCATTTAACGGATCCTTTGAAAGCGGATGAACATTCCTGGAAAAGTCTCGCGTATCCCTTTCTTTAATTTCCGAGAGAACATTTTCCAAGGTTTTTGCTATTCCCTGCCGTTCGTATTGTTTTTGTCTTCTTTTTGCCCTCGCTTCCTGACTCGCCGTAAGGAATATTTTAATTTTTGCGTCAGGATATATAAGAGCCGTATCCTGACCGTCCAGAATAACGGTTTTTCCCATGTTTATAAATCTGTCTGCCAGCTCTCTTTGTCTTCTCACCATAGCATTGCGGACCTCTTCTATAAGAACCGTTTTGCCCGCAGCTATGCCCACATCTGGAGTCTTTATCCCCTCGGTTACGTTTTCTCCGTCAAGATATACATTCGCAACTATTCCCAGATTATCTCCGCTTCCCAGGTTTATATCGGAATTATTCATAATTTCTATTATCTTTTCTTTATCATCAAGAGAGATGTTTTTTCTTAAACATTTTAAACCTAAAGCTCTGTACATTCCTCCCGTGTAAATATTTATTCCGTCAAGATATTTTGTAAGCATCTGGACAATCGTACCTTTTCCGGCAGCAGCCGGACCATCTATAGCAATAACAAAACCTTTTTCCATAATTCGAGCGAAGATTTAATGAAGCTTTGAGAGGATTTCTTTGTGGATTTCCTCTATCTGCTTTTCTCCGTCTATTTCAACCAATATTCCTTTTTTCTTAAAATAATCGATTACCGGCTCGGTAAATTCGTGGAAAAGATTTATTCTTTTTCTTATCGCCTGCAAAGTATCGTCTTGTCTGTTGTCGCTTCTTCCCGAAAGCCTCCACAAAGCCTCTTTATCCGAAACCTTAAGATAAATCACCTTATCTATCCCGTTTTCGAATTTTTCGGCCTGCTGTGTGGTTCTCGGAAATCCGTCCATTATATACCCTTTTTCATATTCTGGCCTATGCAAATAACCGGTAACGATCTCGAGAGTTTTTTCGTCTGGAATAAGATACCCGGCATTTATCGTTTCTTTTATATATCTGCCGAGCGGTGTTTTTTCTTTTGCCATTTCCCTAAAGATATGACCTGTCGAAAGATATGGAATTCCTAGTTTTTCGGAAAGTAAATTTCCCTGCGTAGATTTTCCGGCTCCCTGAATTCCTATCAGAATAAGTTTCATAATTTTCTATTATTTTTTTGCGAAGCTCTCGTAATTTCTCATCACCAGTTGGGCCTCAATTGCTTTTATGGTCTCGAGAATTACCGAAACAACGATTAGTATCCCTGTACCTCCCAAAAGGAGATTCTGGACATTAGTGGCGGCTCTTGCAATTGTCGGAAATATGGCAATAATACCCAAAAATATTGCTCCCGCAAGGGTAATCCTTGTTAATATGTAATTCAAATATTTTGCCGTTGGAGCACCCGGCCTTATTCCCGGAATAAATCCTCCGTATTTTTGTATTTCCTCGGCAATTTTTTTAGGGTTAAAAACAACAGCCGTATAAAAGTAAGTAAACCCTACGACAAGGATAAAATACATGGCGTTATATAAAAATCCGTTGGGATTAAGCCATATCGTAATATCTGTAGCGATATTATGTAAGACAGGGATCTTTGAAACCGAAAGGTAATTGGCAATTAACGAAGGCAAAAGGACCAAAGAAACGGCAAATATAATAGGTATTACTCCTGCCTGATTTAAACGGAGAGGCAAGTGAGTGGACTGGCCTCCGTACATCTTGTTTCCTCTTACCTGCTTTGCATAATAAACTGTTATCTGCCTGGTGGCCTCGTTTATAACTACTATAGAAGCAATTACCAAAAGTCCCATTACGGCAAATACTCCCAAATTAAAGAAGTTCTGCGCTGTAACGGTAGAGGCGGTCTGACCAAACAATACGGGAAGTCTTGAAATTATACCCGCAAAAATAAGAAGTGAAATTCCGTTTCCAACGCCTCTGTCTGTAATCATTTCTCCAAGCCATACCAAAAGCATTGTTCCGGCGGTAGTTACAACTATAAAAGAAACAATATCCAAAGGATTAAAAACCGAAATTATCCCCTGGTTTCTTAAAAGAGCATACATACCTATAGCCTGAAGCATTGCGAGGGGAACTGTTAAAATTCTTGTGTACTGATTAATCTTCTGCCTTCCCTGATCTCCCTCTTTTTGCAGTTCCTCGAGTTTTGGAAAAACCATTCCCAAAAGCTGAAAAATAATCGATGCGTTAATGTATGGGTTAAGTCCTAAAGCCATAATCGAAAAATTTGCAAGCGTTCCTCCCGAGAATATATCCAAAAGTCCAAGGAATTGATTTTGTGCAAAAAGCGCTTTAAGTTGTGCTACGTTTACGCCCGAAACGGGGATATGGGCAAATACTCTGAACACGGCAAATATCAGAGCAGTAAACAAAAGTTTTCTTCTTACGTCGGGAGAATTTACGCTGTTTTTAAAAATGGCTAAAATTCGGTCCATTTAATTAAATTCTACTTTTCCCCTCAAGCTCGACTCGACCGCCGGCTTTTTTTATTTTTTCCTCTGCCTGTTTAGAAATTGGCAATTTTATGGTTAAAGACGTTTTTATTTCTCCGTTTCCCAGTATTTTCACTCCGTATAATTTTGCCTCTTCTTCCTCTACGATTTTTTTTGCTATAAGGGCTTTTAAGTCTATTGATTCGTCTTTCTTAAAAAGGTTTAATGCTTCAATATTTATTACAATAGGTTTTTTCTTAAAGACTTTATTTTTGCCTTTCCCCCGATGGAATGGCATCCTTTTAATTAAAGGGAGAGCTCCCCCTTCAAAATAAAGGGGAATTTTGCTTCTGGCTTTCTGTCCTTTTGTTCCCCGCCCCGAAGTTTTTACCCTTCCCGAGCCGTGACCCTGGCCGAGTCTTTTCTTTTCTCTTTTTGTAGTTTTTGCAAGATTATTTAGATTCATCTTTCACTCCCCTTAATTCTTTTTGTCTTTTATGCCTTTCGGATAATCTTTTTAATGCCTCTATTGTGGCGTAAACATTGCTTGCCTGATTATCTGTTCCTAAAACCTTTGAGGAGACATTTTGTATGCCGGCCAAAGAAACTACGCTTCTTACCGCTCCTCCTGCTATTACTCCGCTCCCCGGAGGCGCAGGTTTAAGAAGTACTTTTGCGGCTCCTAATTTAATATTTACCTCAAAAGGAATGGTTCCGTTTTGTATAGGCACTTCAATTGCGTGTTTTTTTGCCAACGCTACCCCTTTTTTAATAGCTGCCGATACATCGGGAGCCTTTCCTAAACCTACTCCGACTTTTCCTTTTTTATCACCAACAACCGTAAGGACAGAGAATCCGATTTTGTTTCCTCCTTTTGTTTTTTTAGAGACTCTGTTTACCTGGACTATTTCTTCTTCAAATCCGTCCTGATTTCTGACGCTCTCCATCCGCCTAATATTTCTGTCCATTAAAATTCAAGTCCTCCTTCCCTTGCGCCTTCCGCCAATGCTTTTACTCTTCCATGATACATATAACTTCCTCTGTCAAAAATAACTTTCTTTATCTTTTTTTCCAAAACTTTCTTTGCCAAAAGGTTTCCCAGAAGTTTGGCTTTTTCTGTTTTATTTATCCTTTCCTTGAGAGATAGATCTTTTTCCGAAATTCCCACGATTGTTTCTTTTTTCTCGTCGTCTATTACCTGCGCAAAAATATATCTGTTAGACCTGAAAACGGATAGTCTTGGTTTTTCTTTGGTTCCGAAAAGTTTTACCCTTACCCTTTTTTGTCTTCTTATTTTTTTATTCATTATTTAGCAGCTCCTCCTACGGCTTTTGCAGCTTTTCCTGCTTTCCTTCTTATTCTTTCGCCCTGATATTTTATACCTTTCCCCTTATAAGGCTCCGGGGGCCTTATCGCCCTTATTCTTGCCGCAGTATTTCCGACAAGTGTTTTGTCTATTCCCAAAACCGTAATTACGTTTTCCTCAACGGCAAACGTTATTCCTTCTTCGCCTTTTATAATTACCGGATGAGAAAAACCCAGTGAAAGCGTAAGAGTATTTCCGGAAGCTTGCGCTCTATATCCGACTCCCGAAAGCTCGAGTTTTTTGGTAAAACCGTTTGATACCCCCGTTACCATGTTTGCCACCATCGCCCTTGTAAGTCCGAAAAGGGCATTTGTCTTTATGTCATTTTTTATTCTTTGTGAAACTACAAGATTACCGTCTTCCTGTTTAACTTCTATTCCTTGCGGAACAACAAAAGAAAGCGAGCCCTTTGGGCCGTTAACCGAAACTTTATTCTCGGCTATATTTACACTTACTCCTTCTTTTATTAAAACCGGTTTCTTTGCAATTTTTGACATATTTATTTAAGATTTAATCTTTTATTCCTTTATTTTTATTTACCAAATGGTAAATAATATTTCTCCTCCTACTCCCTTTTTTCTTGCCTCTTTTCCTGTCATAACGCCTTTACTTGTAGACATTATTATTGTTTTATTTCCTCTTCTTTCTATTGCTTGCGTATCCTTTGCTCCTTCGTATACTCTTAACGAAGGTTTTGATATTATAAGAACATCCGTAAGAACAGGTGTCCTTTTTTCGTACTTGATTATTGCCTTAAGTGTTTTTTTGCCTTTTTCGCTTTCTTCTTTTATTCCCTCTAAAAATCCTTCCTTAACAAGAACTTTCCCTATTTCTTTATTTATGTTCGAGAAAGGTAGAATAACCTCTTTCCTTCTTGCGAGTGTTGCATTTTTAATTCTTACCACAAAATCCGAAACGGTATGATTCATAGCTCGTTACCAGGTAGATTTAACTACTCCGGGAAGTTCTCCTTTCTGTGCAAGTTCTCTAAAGCAGAGTCTGCAAATTCCAAACTTTCTCATGTAGCCGCGGGATCTACCGCAGATTTTACATCTGTTCTTTTCTCTTACCTTAAATTTCTGTTTTTTCTTAAACTTTACTATATCCGATACTTTAGCCATAAATTTTAGTGAATAGAATTATCTATTCTCTCCCTTCGCAAAGGGCATTCCCAAAGCTTCGAGCAATGCCTCTCCTTCCTTATTACTTTTTGCCGTTGTAACTATGCTAATTTCCAATCCCTGTATCTTATCTACTTTTCCGGGATCTATTTCCGGAAATACCGCACTTTCCACAAAGCCCAAAGTATAATTTCCGTGTCCGTCAAAACTGTTTCTCCTTACTCCATGGAAATCTCTGAGTCTTGGAAAAACAATAGAGACAAGTTTATCATAAAAATCGTACATTCTCTCGCCTCTAAGCGTTGCAACCAATCCTATCTCGTCCCCTTCTCTTAATTTAAAGGTGGAAATAGATTTTTTGGCTTTCATAACTTTAGGTTTTTGACCTGTAATTAAAGCCAAGGTCTCTGCTGCCTTTTCCATATTTTTCTTATCGGCAATTGCATCTTTTACGCCCATATTAAGAACAATCTTTGTCATTCTGGGAACGGACATTACATTTTTTATTCCCAAATCGGTTTGCAATTTTTTAACCAGTTCTTTTTTGTATTTTTCCTCAAGTCTTGACATATTAAATTTCCGCCTTACATTTACTGCAAATTCTTACTTTTTTATTTTTTTCCGATTTATAAGAGACTCTTGTTGTAAGATGGCACTTGGGGCAAACAAGGGAAACATTTGCAACCGGCATCGGTTTTGTAAGAGTTACTATCTGAGATGCCTGCTCTTCTGTTCTTTTTTTAAGATGTCTCTTAAACTCGTTTACACCGTTTATTAAAACCTTATTAAATTTTGGAAAAACCTGTTCTACTTTTCCGGTCTTTCCCTTGTCTTTTCCTTTTACTACTTTTACTTCGTCTCCTCTTTTTAATTTCATAATTTTTTTACCTTTATAACTTTCAATTTTATGGACTAATCAACTTCTACTGCCATGCTCGCTATTTTTGCAAACCCTCTGTCTCTTACCTCTCTTGCAACAGGTCCGAATATCCTGGTTCCCCTGGGATTTTTATCTTTTATATTGTCTATCAGGACTCCCGCGTTATCGGAAAATCTTATATAAGAACCGTCCGCTCTTTTGAATTCTTTCCTTGACCTGACAAGAACAACTTTTACTATCTCGCTGTCTTTTACCTGTCCAGTCGGATTCGCTTCTCTGACGACACAGTTTAATACATCTCCCAAATACCCATATTTTCTCTTTGAACCCCCGAAGATATGGATTACCATAAGAGATTTTGCTCCCGAATTATCAGCAACTTTTAAAATACTTCTGTGCTGTATCATTTATTTTTCCGCCTTTCCCGGCAACACTCTAAAATATTTTCCTTTTGACATCGGAGGGATTTCCTGGATTCTTACTCTATCTCCAAGATTTACGGTTAATTCTCCCAAATCCGCCTTATATTTTTTTGTCCTTTTTAGCCTCTTTTTATAAAGCGGGTGTTCTATGTATCTTAAGACTTCGACCACTGCCGTATTTTGCATTTTAAGCGAAACTACTTTTCCCGAAAATGTCTTCTTCATATTATTTTTCAATCTCCTTTTCTCTCATTACGCTTAGTATCTGCGCAATTTCTTTTTTCTTTAAGAAAATCTGCCTTGTATTTTTAAGCTTATTCTGAGACTTCTCAAGATTATAATCTAACAACGTCTCTTTTGCACTTTTTAAAAGTGTTCTTAGCTCGGCCAGGCTCTTTGTATGTAAATCCTTTCTTTCTTTCGTCTTCATAATTACTTTATAGCTATTCTTTTGCTACGATCCTTGTTTTTACGTGCAGTTTATGCGCAGCAAGTTTTAATGCCGCATTTGCTATATCCTGCGAGACTCCGCCCATTTCAAAGAGCATTCTCCCGGCTTTTACCGGAGCCACAAACTCAAAAACATCTCCTTTTCCGCTTCCCATCCTTGTTTCTGCAGGTTTTTTTGTTATCGGCTTATCAGGGAAAATTCTTATCCATACTCTTCCGCCTCTTTGTGTGTAGTGAGTTATTGCTCTTCTTGCCGCCTCTATTTCCCTGTTAGAAATCCAGCCGGCGGTTTCTGCAAGCAACCCGAATTCTCCAAAGGAAACCTTGGTGCCCCTATAAGCATCCCCTTTCATTCTTCCTCTGTGCTGTTTTCTGTATTTTGCTCTTCTCGGTACTAACATATATTAATTCTAATTTTTAATTTCTTTATGAATTTTTAACTCGATTCCGGTTTGTTTATCCAAACTTTAACTCCTATGTATCCTTTCTTTGTTAAAGCAGGAACGCTTGCAAAACTAATATGTTCCCGTATCGTCGAAAGCGGGACTTTTCCCTGCTGTAATTTTTCTCTTCTTCCTATTTCGGCTCCGCCGATCCTTCCCGAAAGAACTATTCTTACTCCTTTTGCTCCGGAACCCATAACTTTATCTACGGTCTGGCTCAAAACCCTTTTCGCAGGAAGCCTTCTCACAAGCTGTTCCGAAACATTTCTTGCAACAAGATATGCATCAAGATTAGGATCTTTAATAGGTTCTACTCTTATATCAAGCTTTTGGGCATTTTTTCCGTTTTTCCTATAGCCCAATTGTGCATACAAGAACTCCTTAAGTTCCTCGAGTCCCGAGCCGGCTCTTCCTATAACCATTCCCGGTCTTGAGACGTTAGCGGTTATTTTTATGTTATTTATGGACCTTTCTATTACTATTTCCGAAATTCCTGCATTTTTAAGCCTTTCGTTTAGTAATTTTCTCAATTTAACATCCTCTAAAAGTGTGTCGCTGTATTTTTTATCGTCGAACCATCGGCTGCTCCAGTCATAAACCGGGCCGAGCCTTATTACTTTTGGATTAACTTTCTGTCCCATAACTCCTTTTAGTTGTAAATATCATTTATCAATTGGCATTTGACACCCATTTGTCATTTGCTTATTTGATATTTGCTTATTTACTGCCTCCCTTCTCTCCTAAAGTTATTCGTATATTGCTTCCTCTTTTTTTATAAGGATGCACCCTTCCTCTTGTCGAAGGATGAAACCTTTTAAAGGAAACGCTTTCGTTTACGTCAATTGTTTTTATAAATAAGTTTTCCCTTTTAAGATTTGCGTTGTTTGTGGCATTTGCTATCGCACTTTTTAGAGTTTTTCCTAGTACAAACGCTCCGCGTTTATTGATTACCGCCAAAACTTTTAAAGCTTCATCCACAGGCAATGTCCTTACCTGCTCTGCTACAAGCCTTACTTTCCTTGGACTTACTCTTACCGATGTGCTTCTTGCAATTACTTCCATAATTTTTAAATCTTAAGTCCTATGTCTTAGGTCTTAGAAATCTCCCTTGCTACTACTCTTCCATGGGTTCTGAATGTTCTGGTAGGCGAAAACTCTCCGAGCCTGTGGCCCACCATTCCTTCAAGAACAAATACATTGTTAAAGACCCTACCGTTGTGAACAGCAATCGTGTGTCCTACAAATTCCGGAGGTATCTGGCATGCCCTCGACCACGTTTTTATAGGGCTTTTGTCGCCCGTATTTTTCTGAACCATGACTTTTCTTAAAAGCCTCTGGTCTACAAATGGTCCTTTTTTAGAACTTCTACTCATTAACTGTGTTTACCAGCCTTTCTCCTTTGTAAAATATACTTATTCGAATATTTCTTAGGTCTTCTTGTTTTTCCAACCGCTGGCTTTCCTGCGAAAGTCTTAGGTAAAGACATTCCTATTCCGCTTCTTCCCTCTCCCCCTCCGTGAGGATGGCTTCTGGGGTTCTGCGCAACTCCCCTTACGGTCGGTCTGATTCCCATGTGTCTTTTTGTTCCTGCTTTGCCCAAGTTCCTGTTTTTTAATTCCGCTTTTCCCAGAACTCCGACTGTCGCAAAGCCCGCAGCTCTTATTTTTCTTACCTCTCCTGATGGCATCTTAAGGTGGACAAAATCGCCTTCTTTTGCCTGGACTATCGCACTTGTTCCGCTTCCTCTTGCTATTTGTCCGCCTTTTCCGGGAGTTAACTCTACATTATGCACAAATGTTCCTATCGGAATAAGAGAAAGGGGTAAGGTATTGCCTGTCCTTAAATCCGCATTCTGTCCGGAAAAGACAGTGTCGTTGAGTTTTAAACCCTGAGGAGCAAGAATATATCTTTTTTCTCCATCCGAGTAGTGAATAAGAGCAATATCAACACTCCTGTTAGGATCATACTCAAGGGAAACAACTCTTCCGCCAACGCCTATTTTATCACGTTTAAAGTCTATTACCCTAAGATATCTTTTATGCTGTCCTCCCTGATGTCTTACCGAGACTTGTCCGCTTTGGTCTCTTCCCGAATTTTTCTTTTTAATAAATTTTAATTTCTTCATATTTTTTAATCTTTAATTATTAATTTTAAGGTCATGCTCCTATATCAAATAAGGCGATTTTTTGTCCTTCTTTAAGTTTTACTACAGCCTTTTTAAACGGCGAATGTTTAACCTCTATTCTCCTGGTGCCGGTTTTTTGAGTTCTACCCTTAATCGTAATTGTTGAAATACCTATTACATTAACTTTAAATTTTTTTTCTATTTCTTTTTTAATCTCGTCTTTTCCGGCTGCCCTTGCTACCCTGAAGGTAAATTTATTTTTTGCCGCATCTGCCATAGATTTTTCCGAAATAACCGGCGCAATTATTGTATTCATTAACTTTCTTTTACAAAGCTTTTTTGAATAGCTTCTATTGCTCCTTTCATTAAAATTATTCCTTTGCTATCCAAAACTTCATAAGTGTTCAAAAGATTAGCATCCAAAATGCTTAATCCCTTTATGTTTCTTCCTGCTTTTTTTACATTATCGGCTTTAGGATCGGCTGCTACCAAAAGCAACTTTTTATTTTTGCCATCAAGCGAAAGATTTTTTATAACATCCGCCATAAGCTTTGTTTTAGGTTCAATCTTTTCAAGTCCGGTCAGAACTTTTATTTCCCCACCCGCAACTTTTGCAGAAAGAGCGGAAAAAAGAGCTGCTCTTTTCATTTTTTTAGGAAGGCTTAATGAATAATCCCTGGGTTTTGGTCCGAATGCAACTCCTCCTCCTACATATATAGGAGCGGACATTGCTCCGTGCCTTGCTCTTCCTGTTCCTTTTTGCCTGTATGCTTTCTTTGTTGTCTTATTTACCTCTCCTCTTGATTTTGTTTTTACCGTACCTTTTCTTCTGTTGTTAAGAAATACTCTTACGGCCTGGGCCATTAAATGTTCGTTTACTTTTACTCCGAAAATTTCTTTAGGTAAAGTTATGCTTTCTACAACCTTTCCTTTCGTATCATAAACACTTTGCTTTAATCCCGTTTCCTTGGGAAGCTCTTGTATCACCTTTTTGGTGGCACTTGTTTTAGACCCTGTCTTAACTGCAACCTTGACTTTGGCTTTGGGAGCAACCTTAACTTTTACGTTGGCTTTAACTTTTGGCATATTCTGAAAATTCTAAATCCTAATTTCTAACCTCTTTAGAGAAATTATGTTATTAGGTCAATTAGTAATTAAGAATTCTCTCCTTTCTCTTCTTCTTGTGCTTCTTTCCTCTTTTCGGCAGTTTCCACTGTTGCTTCTGATGCTTCTTCTATTGTTCCCTTATCCTCAGAGACAGCAGGCTGTTCATTTGCAGGCGAACTGACAACCGGCTCTGAACTTTGTTCGGGATTTTCTTCCAAGACCGGTGCTTCTTCAACAACTGGTTCTGGAGAAGCTTCCTGTGTTTCTTGCCCTTCCGAAGGTTCTGATACCTCTTCCTCTTTTGATATTTCCTTATAGAGAGGGACAAATTTTTTGTTTTCTCCCACCTTTTTAACCATTACCAAACCGTTTGTATAACCGGGAATCAATCCTTTTATTAAAAGTACTCCGTCGTTTGTTACTTCTGTTATTTCGAGATTTTTTACCGTGGCAGTTTCGCTTCCCATTTTCCCGGCCATTTTCTTTCCCCTGTATACTCTTCCCGGCGTTGTAGTCTGTCCGATTGAACCGGGGGCCCTTTCTCTGTCGGATTGCCCGTGAGTTCTTGGTCCTCCTCTAAAATGCCATTTTTTAACTACTCCTGCCCATCCTTTTCCTTTGGAAACTCCCGTTACGTCAACGATATCTCCGGGTTTAAACACATCATTAACATTTATTTTTGCACCCGGCTCAAACCCCGCCGTGTCTTCTACTCTTATTTCTCTAAAAAAGCGGGCATTTTTTTCAAGTCCCGCTTTCTTTCCGTGTCCCTGTAATGCTTTTGTTGTTTTCCTCTTTTCTCCGAAGGCAATTTGCACCGCATTGTATCCTTCTTTTTCCTGCGTTTTTACCTGAGAAACCAGGTTTTCTGCCAAAATGACAGCAGACAACGGGACCCTCGTCCCGTCTTCCAGAAATCCCTGTGTCTGATAACTTTTTTTGCCTATTAGCCCTTGTATGTTCATTTATTTTCAGGTTATAAAACACAAAAAAAAGCGACCCACATAGAGTCACTTTACTTACGAATCCGTAGTTTTAAGCTCTGCTATGTAGTTACAATCACCTCCTGATGCGTTATAACCATGCTTAAGTAAGCATAATTATATAATGCAATGAGCCTAAATGCAAGTAGAATTAAAGTGGAAATTCTAGAGAATTTTGGCAATTTCTTTTGCTTTTGAAAGAAGGCTTTGCGGGTCAGCCCGAAGTTTCCCTTCTCCTCTTATGCAAGCAGCAGCAGCATTTTGAAAATTTGCCCTAAATTTCGGAAATAAACCGTCAAACGAAGTTTCATAAGCATAAAGTGGAGCCGAAACAGCAGCTCTTATCTCTTCTTTTGCCGATCTTCTTAGCGTTGGTGAATCTGTATCGGGAAACATATGGGAAAAATACCAAACAGGACCTTGCGTACGTTTTGTATAGGTTCGGGCAATATAATCATTTAGTATATCCATTGCTGTAAGAGGCTCCCCGAATGGCTCCATAAATCCATATTCTTTATCCCATTCCAAACCTCTAATATTATTTGAGGCATCGTGTCTTATAGAAAAAGTCCTAATGTCCGAAAATTCAGCACTTTGGGACATATCCCTTAATCTTTCATCAAGGCGCAAAATTATAGCCAAAGAGTGCTTCTGGCTTTCGTTTAAACTTCTTAATATCTCACCCAAAGAATATTTATTTTCAGAAGATATAGATTCATGGCTCATAGTGGCCGCAGTATATATCCGAAGATATGATTTGTCAAACTTAAAGCTTAAAGGATAAAAACAGAATTTTTTTCTCTATCAGATAACTTTACATCTGCTTGAGCAAACGAGAAACGAAAATTTCACTTGCGAGCTAAGAAAGATCGGGGAGAACTACATTCTGATTTCGATGTTTACACCTGCTGGAAGCTCAAGGTGTGTTAATGAGTCAATTGTTTTTTCCGTAGGAGAAACTATATCTATTAATCTTTTGTGTACTTTTATTTCAAAATGGTCTCTTGCATTTTTATCTATAAAGGGAGATTTATTTACTGCGTATACACTTCTTTTTGTAGGAAGAGGTATCGGTCCCACAACCTTGGCTCCGGTCCTTATGGCCGTATCCAATATTTGCTGACACGTAGAGTCGATTACCCTTGCGTCGTAACTTTTTAAACGTACTCTTATTCTTCCTTTTGGCATATTTTAAAGATCCAACCTCTTATTACAAAAAAAATGACCTTGCGGTCATTGATTTTAACACTTATTAAGGCGTTAAGCAATAATCTTGGAAATTACTCCTGCTCCTACCGTCTTTCCGCCTTCTCTTACTGCAAACCTTAATCCTTCTTCCATAGCAACCGGCACAATAAGTTTTACATTCATTTTTGCGTTATCTCCGGGCATTACCATTTCTACTCCGGAAGGAAGCGTAGCTTCTCCGGTTACGTCCGTTGTCCTTATATAGAATTGCGGCCTGTATCCTGTAAAGAAGGGAGTATGTCTTCCTCCTTCTTCTTTTGTAAGGATATAAACTTCTGCTTCAAATTGTGTGTGGGGTGTTATCGATCCGGGTTTTGCAACAACCTGTCCTCTTTCTACATCGGTTTTTTCTACACCCCTAAGAAGAAGTCCTACGTTATCTCCGGCCATTCCTTCATCGAGCTGTTTTCTAAACATTTCTACGCCCGTTACAACCGACTGTCTTGTGGGTTTGATTCCTATTATTTCGACCGGATCGTTGATTTTAATCTTGCCTCTTTCTATTCTTCCCGTTACGACTGTCCCTCTCCCCTTTATTGAGAAAACGTCTTCAACAGGCATAAGGAAAGGTTTTTCGGTATCTCTTACAGGTGTAGGAATATAATTATCTACCGCATCCATTAATGCCAGTATTTGTTTTTCTGCTTCCGCGTCGCCTTCTAAAGCTTTAAGAGCCGAGCCTCTTATAATCGGCACATCATTTCCCGGATACTGGTATTTTGTGAGAAGTTCCCTTACTTCCATTTCAACCAAGTCCAAGAGTTCGGGATCCGAAACCATATCGCATTTATTAAGAAATACTACTATTGAAGGGACCTGAACCTGGTGTGCTAGTAAAATGTGTTCTCTTGTTTGAGGCATGGGTCCGTCGGGGGCCGAGACTACGAGGATTGCACCGTCCATTTGGGCGGCTCCCGTAATCATGTTCTTAATATAATCGGCATGTCCCGGAGCATCTATATGTGCATAATGCCTTTTTTCTGTTTCGTATTCTACGTGGGTAATATTGATGGTGACTCCCCTTGCTCTTTCTTCCGGGGCGTTATCAATATCTTCATATTTCATCGCTTTTGCTTTACCCTGTTTGGATAAAACAGTAGCAATTGCTGCTGTTAATGTTGTCTTACCATGGTCTACATGACCGATGGTTCCGATATTAACGTGTGGTTTTGTTCTTTGATATGTTTCTGCCATATTTGGTCAAAAAAATAACCCGTCTAAGGTTAGACTTAATATACAATATTTTTCTGACTCCGTCAATAGGGAAATTAAGGAGTTGTATACACTGTTGTCCTTTTGTACGACAAAAATTCAATGAGCTGAAAAATTACGTAGGCCAAAATTGCATAAACTAGAAGTCCCACGATCGCGGGAATATCCAAAACAAATCCGCCTCTAAGAACCGGGCTCGGAAAAATATTGGCAAACGGAGAAATAAGAGCCGAGGAAAGCGTATAGACCCAGTTAACAAATGGAGTAAAAGGATTGGCACCCAAAAGCCTCAATACAACTCTTGCTCCTATCAAAAGCTCTATTACGGTGAAGACTATATTTATTATGGTTGAAAAAAATCCTGCTACTTTCATAATTCTCAAAAGAATGAGACCTTTTTGGAGGTCTCATTCTGGTAGACTTTTACCATACTGCAGTCATGTTAAATCCTGACAGTAAAAATTATTTTAAGGTTAGGTAAGAAAGAAGTAAGAAGTTTTTCTTATTCTTAATGGAATGCTATAATTGCATAAGCTAAATATGGACAAAAAAACGGTCCTTGAGATAAAAACCCCGAGAAAATCCGAAGAAACGCCCGAGGCCATGGAACAGTTTCTGGCCAGCTTAACCAACTTGAGGCGTTCCATTTTATATGTCTACAAAAAGGGTATTCCCATAAGTTTGGAAATAGCGGTTTTTGACCAGCAGATACATTTTTTCCTGGTCGTTCCAAAAGCCTACCAAACATTCGTTATCGGACAACTCAGCGCTCAGTATCCCAAAGCACTTATAAACGAGGTAAAAGATTATTTGCCTGCACTTTTAGAAGGAAAGGGAGTTATTCACGAAGGAAGATTAAAACTACGATCTTCTTTTATTTACCCATTAAAAAATTATAGAGATTATAAAGAAGTAGACCCCCTCTCTTCGCTTTTAAGCCTTCTTTCCAAAATGGATAAAGATAACGCCGTCGTTATCCAATACCTGCTTCTTCCCGTTTCACAGTCGTGGCAGTCAAGAGGACAAAAAAGCCTTCAGAAAGAACCGGGAGAAGGCGCCAATCCTTATTCAAAATTTATTACTGAAAAAATCGGCAAAAACGGTTTTAAGACGGGAATAAGAATTCTTGCAAAAACGGCAAACAACTCGGATTTTTTCCAGATAACCAACGGCTTCTCTATTTTTTCAAACCCTTCCGGAAACAGCCTCTTTTTAAGAAGACCCGTACTTTGGCAAAGAAAAAGACTGCACAGGGCAATAATGGAAAGGACAAAAGCATTTATTCCGGCAAGCGAAATTTTAAATGTGTCGGAAATAGCAACCCTTTATCATCTTCCTACCGAACAGCTTTCTAAAATCCATAATCTCTCCTGGACAAAAACAATCCTTTCCGAGCCGCCGGAAAATCTACCTATTGCCGCAAACCTTTCGCAAGAAGAGAAAAAGGAGATTAATTTTTTTGCAAACACGGAATTTAAAAACAAAATTACAAATTTCGGTATAAAAAGAAATGACAGAAGGAAACATCAGTATATTGTGGGAAAAACGGGAGCGGGAAAATCAACTCTTATCGCAAATATGCTTATAAACGATATGCGAAATAACGAAGGCCTTGCCGTTATAGACCCGCACGGAGATTTGACTTCTCTTATCTTAGACTATATTCCTTCTTACAGAATTAACGACATAATTTACCTTAATCCCTCCGACCCGGACAGCTCTTTCCATTTAAATCCTCTGGAAGCAGGGACAACGCAAAAAGAGTTGATTGCATCGGGAATAGTTTCAATATTCAAGAAACTCTACGGAACATCATGGGGACCCAGACTCGAATACATTTTAAGAAATACAGTCCTTACCCTTTTGGAAAAACCGGATTCAACATTTATGGATGTACACCCACTTCTAACGGATAAAAGTTTCAGGGATAAAATAGTAAAAGACCTTAAGGATCCTGTCCTTAAAAGCTACTGGCAAAATGAGTTTGAAAAAATGCCTCCCAAGCTTTACAGCGAGTCCATATCTCCCATCCTTAATAAAGTCGGGCAGTTTGTTTCCTCTCCGACTGTAAGAAATATAATAGGTCACCCCAAATCAACAATAGACCTTGAAAAGATAATGAACGAAGGAAAAATTCTAATTCTTAACCTGTCGCAGGGAAAACTCGGAGAAGATAACTCATCTCTTTTGGGAGCGATGATAATTACAAAAATACAGCTTGCGGCAATGAAAAGAGTCGATATACCCGAAGCCCAAAGAAAAGATTTTTATCTTTATGTAGACGAGTTCCAAAATTTTGCAACGGGTTCGTTTATAAAAATATTGTCCGAGGCAAGAAAATACAGGCTTAATTTAATTTTGGCAAACCAATATATGGCGCAAATACCCGATGATGTAAGGTCAGCAATATTCGGAAATATCGGAACCCTTTTGTCTTTCGTAGTCGGAGCGCAGGACACTTACTATCTTGCAAAAGAATTCGGGGAAAGATTTAAAGAAGATGACCTTTTGGCTTTGGGGAACTACCAGATATTAACAAAACTCTCCATAGATTCTATAACAACGGCACCTTTTCTTGCCCAAACCCTACCTTTGCCACAATCAAAAACCCAAAACAGGGAAAAAGTTATTAAAGTTTCCGCACAAAGGTATTCAAAAAACAAAAAGGAAGAAAAAATACACGAGAAAAAACCGGATGAGAAAATCAAAGAGCCTCAAGCAGTACCCATAGATTCTTCAAACGTAATTTTCGAAAAAGCCTAAACTTTTCTCTTTTTAAAGTAATCTTCTATTCCTTTTTTAATCGAGGGAAATGCAAAATCCAGTTTAAGTATTTTGTCTTTGTTAAAAAATTCAAATCCATCTATGTCATCGTTGGCTTTTAATTGTCCCGCAGTTATTTTCGCCGATACCGCAGCGCATAAAGAGTAATGCAAAATATCTTGATAAAGATATCTGTCGTTATAAACTCCGATAATCCCCATAACTTTAATATCTACATTTAGCTCTTCTTTTATTTCTCTTTTTACCGAATCTTCAAGGCTTTCCCCCGGGTCTATAAAACCTCCCGGCCAATCCCAGTATCCTTTCATCGGGTCGTATTTTCTTTTTACAAGAAGTATTTCGCCCTTTTCGTTTTCCAAGATCGCCGCATTGCAAGGCAAAGGATTAATGTAAAAGCGGAAAGAACACTTACCGCAAATAAGAAGCTGTTCTTCTCCGGGAATCAAATCCCCTCCGCACTTTGGACAAAATTTATAAAATTCTTTAGGCTCCATCCTACAATGATAATCCTTTCATTTTATTAACACCCCATGTATCTTCAATTATGAAATTTTCGCCATCACTTTTTAATTTTATATAACCCGTGTTTTGTAGAGAATTTGTAGGAAGTTCTTTAAAACTTCCATAACCCAGATAAACCAGTAAAGAACGCATTACCGTTCCATGACTTACTATCAAAATTTCTTTACCTAAATATTTTTTTGAGATTTTCTTTAAAGCATTAAAAAATCTTCCGAAAGCTTCCTGTGCGCTTTCCATATCATCTACTATTTTCCACTTCCAATACTCATCATCCGATACATCTTTTAAAGCTTGAAAAAGGTGAATGAATTCTTTATCGTTTTTGTTATCTATGCTTCCAAAACTTCTTTCCCTTAATTCCTTGTGTGTTGAAACTTCCAAATTTCTTCCTTCAATAATTAGCTCTGCTGTCTGTCTAGCTCTTAACAAATCGGAAGAAAAAACCGCGGCAAAATCTATATCTTTTAATTTCTTTCCCAACTCCATGGCTTGCTCTTTTCCTTTCTCAACAAGACCCGTATTTCCTCCGACTGTTCTTGCTACATTTGCTCCCGAAAGTCCGTGTCTTACCAAATAAATGGTGCAAAAATTATTACTCATGAGTCTATAAAATTTTTACCTTCCTTATATGCTTCTATTTCCTGGATAACCGGAAGAAATAAAGGGCTTGGCAATTTATCCAGCTCGTACCAATCCCAATTCTCCGCTTTATTTATTTCCTTAACTTCCGGTTCCCCGCTTTCCCAATCTGCCAATAAACCTATGTGAATATAATGTTTACCTTCCCAGATTTTTATATTCGATAAAAGAATAAATCTGACATTTTTTATTTTTATTCCTGTTTCTTCAAAAGTTTCCCTTTTTGCGCAATCCTCAAAAGATTCTCCGAATTCCATATGTCCACCGGGAAATGCGTATTCTCCTTCTCCGTGAGAACCTTTTCTTTTTCCAAGAAGTACTTTTCCGTCTTTTAAAACCATCACTCCCACTCCAACTTTTACATTTTTATCGTTCATATTTTTTTGTACATAAAAAGGGCGTCATCAAAACCCTCGTCTCTTATTATTCCTTCCGGCAAAAGACCATACTGCTTAAAGCCGAACCCTTCGTACACCCTTTTTGCAATGGAGTTTTTGGCATAGACCTCAAGTATTATAATCTTTAATTCCTCTATGTTTTTCTTTGCTTCTTCTATTACTTTTTCCATAAGAATTTTTCCCACACCGTCATTTCTATAATCTTTTGCAACCGAAATTCCGAAAACCCCAATGTGTTTTTCCGTCTTTTCCATCATGTTAATACCGGTAATTCCTATTATTTCTTCTCCGAAAAATGCCATAAGTGTAACCGACTTTTTTTCTTCTATTCTTTTAAGCATCGTTTCCAGATATTTAGATTCGTCTTCAAAAGAAACTTCTTCGCCCTGAAACCTTACAAAAGTTTTTTCTTTTGAAAGTTCGTTAATATACCTCCACATTTCTTCTGCATCGGATTTTCTCGGATATCTTATTGTTATTTCTTTTCCTGTTTTAGTCTTTGTCATATTTTTTTGGCAATAATTACTTGATGTTTTTCATTTCCGTTTTCATCAATTTCATCTGTTAAAACCTTAAAGCTCTGTGCCTCAACTATTTGTCTATTTTTCTCTTTTCCAAAATGGCTCCAAGTCATTTTACCACCATGAAAATCTTCTTCGCTTCCTTCCCAGCTACTTGATCCCATTGTAACCATAATTAACCCGCCTGTCGGTAGAAATGAATAAATCTTTTTGAATAACTCGAAATGAGTTTCTCTGTCGATATGAAAAATTGCATAAAACGAAATAACAGCATCTACTTTATATTCCCCGGGTTTAAGGGCTGACATATCTTCAACCTTAAACAAACCCTGAGGAACATTTTGCCTGGCAAGTTCCACTTGTTTTTCCGAAATATCTATTCCGATTATTCGATGTCCGTGCTGTATGAAAAACTTGTCCACCGGTTTTCCTGCTCCGCACCCTATATCTAAAATTAAAGACTCGGGAGAAAGTAAAGAATTGAATTTCTTGAGGTATTTATCGTTTTTAAATTGATCTCTTTCTTCCAGATATTTATCGGCAACTTTGTTATACCCTTGTCTGACAGCATCATTCATCATGATTAAATTATATCACCCGTTTTTGCTGTATTGACAAAGTAATTTCTATAATTAAAAATGGAATTAGATGGCAATTGCAGTAGAAATTGCCCCAGGAAACTTTTTTCCCGGATACCGGGATACCTCCTTACTCTCTTCTTCACAAATAAAAGAACTCGAACGCTATCACGAAGACCAAAAAAGGGGAAGAAAATCCGAAATGAGAGCCGCCGCAGTTATTCAAGGACAGGACACGGTTGAAGAAGTAATAAGAAACGAACAATTCAGCGATGAGGACATAAGAGGAAGAGATTTAACCGTTCATTTAGTAACAGGGGACATCGTTTGGGTACAGGTTAAATCAAGTCAAACAGGAGTAAGTGAGTTTATAAAACAAATTGGAAATAGACTATCAAAAACCGGAATCCATGTCCCGGTAAGAGAATGGCTTGCAAGCCAAAGATTAATACTTTTAGACGGAAGTAGAAGCAGAAACGATATAACAAAAAATTTTAACAATCAATTAAGAAGAATTCAAAGAGATTATCCCTCCGCGGCCTGATTATTCGACTCTTCCCGTAAATGTGGATTTTGCAAGCATTTGGGCTACTATATTTTGCGGAACTTCTTCGTAATGTGAAGGTTCCATATAATAAGATGCACGGCCTTGCGACATAGACCTTAAAGTTGTTGCATAACCGGAAAGCTCGGCCAAAGGAACCATTGCCAAAATAACAGTTGCTTTCCCTCTTTCTTCCGTTCCCATAATCTGCGCCCTTTTTGCGGACAAATCTCCTATTACATCTCCCATAAACTCCGAAGGAGTCGTAACTTCAACTTTCATAATAGGCTCCAAAAGCGACAATTCTGCTTTTTTGGCCGCTGCCTGTAAGGCCTGGGAAGCTGCTATCTTAAATGCCATATCGGAAGAGTCTACTTCGTGGAAACTTCCGTCATAAACCGTTACTTCCATATCCACCATCGGGTATCCCAAAAGAATTCCGTTTTCCATTGTCTCCTTGACTCCTTTTTGTATAGAAACAACAAACTCCGCGGGGATTGCTCCTCCTTTAATAGCATCGACAAACTCGTATCCTTCACCTCTTGCCTTGGGTTTAACCCTAAGCCAGCAGTGTCCGTATTGTCCATGTCCTCCGGACTGTCTTATGTATTTTCCTTCTCCTTCTCCCTCTCCCTTAACAGTTTCCTTATAAGCTACCTGGGGAGCTCCGACATTTGCCAAAACACCGAATTCTCTTTTCATCCTGTCTACCATAACCTCAAGTTGTAATTCTCCCATTCCCGAGATAATTGTCTGTCCTGTTTCGTGGTTTGTTTTTATAGAAAATGTCGGATCTTCTTCGGAAAGCCTTTTAAGAGCAAACCCCAGTTTTTCCTGGTCCGCTTTTGTTTTTGGTTCTATTGCCAAAGAAATAACGGGTTCGGGAAAAGAGATCTGCTCCAAAATTATGGGTGCATTTTCATCGCAAAGCGTGTCCCCTGTTATTGTATCCTTAAGTCCGACCAAAGCTACAATCTCTCCCGCATAAGCTTCTTTTATTTCTTCCCTGTGGTTTGCATGCATCAAAAGAATCCTTCCGACTCTTTCCGTGTTGTTTTTATTGGAGTTATAAATATAGGAACCCGCCTGGATTTTTCCGGAATAGACCCTAAAGTATGTGAGTTTTCCAACATGCGGGTCTATCTGTATTTTAAAAGCAAGTCCTGCCATGGGATCTGCTTCTTTAGGCTCTCTTTTTTCTTCTCCGTTTGTCTTTGGATTTGTTCCGGTTACTGCTCCCACATCCAAAGGCGAAGGAAGATAATCTACTACCGCATCCAAAAGGGGCTGAACACCTTTGTTTCTAAGAGATGATCCTGCAAAAATCGGGACAAGTTTATAAGCGATTACCGCACGCCTTAAAGCCGCTTTTAATTCGTCGTTTGAAATTTCTTCTCCGTTTAAATATTTTTCTATTAAAACGTCGTCGGTTTCCGCTATTTTTTCAATAAGTTTATGCCTGTATTCTTCCACCTGGGCCTTCATGTCTTCGGGTATTTCATCCGAAACCTCAAATTTTGCACCCAACTCGTCCGAGCCCCAGATATAAGATTTCATTTCCAATAAATGAACTATCCCTTTATAGGAAGATTCCGAACCGATGGGAAGAACCATTATAAGGGGATTTGCCCCGAGTCTGTCTTCTATGGATTTAACAGTTGCGAGAAAATCCGCTCCTAATTTATCCATTTTGTTTACAAAACAAAGCCTAGGAACTTTATATTTATCTGCCTGTCTCCAGACTGTTTCTGACTGCGATTGCACTCCTTCTTCCGCGTCCAAAACAGTTATTCCCCCGTCTAAAACCCTTAACGACCTTTCAACTTCTGCGGTAAAATCTACATGTCCGGGAGTATCTATAATATTTATTCTGTAATCTTTCCAAAAAGCCGTAGTTGCGGCGGAAACGATTGTAATTCCTCTTTCTCTTTCTTGTTCCATCCAGTCCATCTGAGTGTTTCCTTCGTCAATATCTCCTATTTTGTAGGTTTTTCCGGTATAAAAAAGAATACGCTCTGTAGTTGTTGTCTTGCCGGCGTCTATATGGGCAATAATCCCTATGTTTCTTACTTTATCTAAACTTTTTAACCTGTCTTGTGTTTGTTCTGCCATATTTTTGAACCTTAGCCTTAAAAAAACTCCCGCCCTCGGAAGCTATTCAATTATATACTATCTGAAGTAAATTTAAAATCTAAAGTGACTAAATGCCCTGTTTGCTTCTGCCATTCTTAAGACCGTGTCTCTTTTCTTTATTGCCGCACCTTCGTTGTTTGAAGCATCCGTAAATTCTGCCGCGAGCTTATCCGCAAACGTCCTGAAGTCTTTATTCGACCTTGCCCTTGCAGCTTCTATTATCCATCTTATTGCCAAAGATGTTTTTCGTTCTCCTCTTACTTCCTGCGGAACCTGATAGGAAGCTCCTCCGACTCTTCTTGCTTTTACCTCGGTTCTAGGTCCGACATTTGAGATTGCCTTTTCGAATATTTCCATTGCATTCTTATTCTGACCCTCGAGGACTTTGAAAGCACCGTAAAAAGCTGCTTCCGCCGCGCTTTTTTTACCATCTTTCATTATGTTATTAATAAACTTTGCGACAAGCTGGCTGTTGTAAACTTTATCGCTTTCAATTTTTCTTTTTTGTACTTTCTTATGTCTCATTTTTCAATAATCATTAATCTACGCGCTTGGCGCTGCTGCCGGTGCCGGTGCCGACGGAGCAGAGCCTGAAATTACCTTAGGCCCCCCGCCTCCGCCTTTCTTTGTTCCGTATTTACTTCTTGATCTTTTTCTTCCTTCGACTCCCTGCAAATCAAATTTCCCTCTTACTATGTGGTATTTAACTCCGGGCAAGTCCTTTACCCTTCCGCCTCTTACCAGTACTATTCCGTGCTCTGAAAGTGAATGTCCTACTCCCTGTATATATGCTGTAACCTCCGTTTTGTTTGAAAGCTTTACTCTTGCGACTTTTCGAAGAGCCGAATTAGGTTTTTTGGGAGTCATTGTTTTAACCAAGGTCACAACTCCTCTTTTCTGGGGAGCCGGAACAGCGGTATATACCCTGTCTTTTGCATTAAACAAACGCCTAAGGCCTGTTGACCTTATCTTTTTTGTTTTTCTGTTTCTTCCTTTTTTAGCTAACTGTGATAATGTAGGCATTATATTAAATTTATAATTTATATTTCAGAGTTTAGAATTTTAATTATGAATTCTAAATTCGGAATTCTGAGTTGATATTATACTTCAACTGCTTCCTTGCTATCAACCGGAATGAGTCTTCCGATTATTACGTTTTCCTTAAGTCCGACAAGCTTGTCTTCCGCCCCTTCCAAAGCAGCTTCCGTAAGAACTTTAGTGGTCTCCTGGAACGAGGAAGCCGAAAGCCATGAATCTGAGAAGAGAGATGACTTTGTAATTCCCAGTATTACCTGTCTTGCCGTTGCAGGTTCTCCGCCCTGGGATAACACTTCTGCATTTATCTCGTCGAATCTTGTCTTTGTTATGAAGTCTCCCGGAATAAGAGCCGTGTCTCCGACTGTTTCTATTATTACCTTATCGGACATTTTTCTAAGAATTACTTCAAAATGCTTGTCGTTTATTACTATTCCCTGTGATTCATAAACTTTCTGTGCTTCGTTTATGATGTATCTTTGTGCATCCAAAAGGTCTTTTACTTTAAGTATTTCCTTCGGATCCAAATATCCTTGTGCAAGCTGTGTTCCGACCCCGACTTCGTCTCCGTCAGAAACTGTTAGTGTCGATGCCAAGGGAACAAAATATTCTCTTTCTTCGTTTGGTTTGACTCTCGAATTCTTTACTCTTACTATATATCCGTCTTCTGTTGTTTCTATGCTTACTTTTCCTGCAATATCGGTTATAGGCGAAAGGTTTTTGGGAGTTCTCATTTCAAAGAGTTCCTCTACCCTCGGAAGACCTTGAGTAACGTCGCTCATTACGACTCCTCCGAAATGTCTTACCCTCATCGTAAGCTGTGTTCCCGGCTCTCCGATGGACTGTGCGGCTACTACTCCGACCGGAACTCCGAGGTCTACTTTTCTTCTGTTTGAGAAATCCCAGCCGTAGCATTTTACGCAAATTCCGTATTCAAGTTTGCAGGTAATCGGGCTTCTTACGACTACTTCGTCTATTTCATTGTCAAGAATTTCTTTTACCTTATCCTCCGTTATTTCTTCGCCCGCTTTTACCAGTTCTTTCTTATTTTTCTTCGAAACAATGTGCGTAGCGGCAAACCTTCCCAAAATTCTGTCCCCGAAAGCGGCTGTCCTGTCGGCCTCGTTTGCCTTTATCACTATTCCTTCCGTAGTTCCGCAATCTTCATCTCTTATTATTACGTCGTGCGAAACGTCGACGAGTCTTCTGGTCAGATATCCTGCATTTGCGGTCTTTAATGCCGAATCCGTAAGACCTTTTCTCGAACCTCTTGCCGAAGCCACGTATTCAAAAATTGAAAGTCCCTGTCTGAAGTTCGATTTAATCGGAAGCTCGACAATTTTTCCCAAAGGATCCAGAATTAGTCCTCTCATGGCGGAAAGCTGCTTTAGCTGTTCTTTTCCTGCCCTTGCTCCTTCGGAATCTATGATTACCCTTATTACATTCTCCTTGCTTAAATTATTCCATGTAAGATTTGCAAGTTTATCCGTAGTCTCGAGCCAGATTTCATTCGAAAGCCTCTTTTTCTCATCATTTGTAATAAGCCCTTCCTGATAGTCATTTTCAACTCCTGAGACTTTCTCTTCAGCTTCTTTTATCAACTTTCCTTTCTCCGAAACCATTGTATTATCGAATACCGAAACCGAAATTCCCGAAATCGTGGAACCGTAGAATCCTAATGCTTTTATACTGTCTATAAGGTTTGCTACTTCTTCCGAACTTACAAGAGAAATAGCTCTTGTAACCAGTCTTTTAATTCCCGAAGCTTTTATAGGTTCGTTTATAAAACCTAACGCCTTTGGAAGTCTTTCGTTGAACATAAGTCTTCCAAGGGTTGTTTCTACGAGTTTTCCGTCCACTTTTACGCTGATAGGTTCCCTTAAGGATACCTTTTTAAACGAATTTGCCAAAAGAGCTTCATGATAACCCGAAAACATAGGAATCTCCTCTTTTCTTAATGCCTCGTCCATTGAAGTAAGATAGAAAACTCCGACGGCCATTTCTTTGTTGGGAAGAGTAATCGGACTTCCGTCCGCGGGTTTTAATAGATTGTTTTTTGGCATCATAAGGTCTATCGCTTCCTGCTGTGCTTTTTGAGAAAGCGGAATATGTACTGCCATCTGGTCTCCGTCAAAGTCCGCATTGTATCCTGCGCAAACGCAAGGATGCAAAGAGATTGCCGAACCCTCTGTCAATATCGGATAGAATGCCTGGATTCCAAGTTTATGAAGCGTAGGCGCGCGGTTTAAAAGGACAGGATGATTCATTGTTATTTCCTCCAAGATATCGAACACTTCGGGAGGTCTTTTTTCTATAAATCTTTTAGCGGATTTGATGTTAGGAGCAAAACCTCTGAGTATTACTTCCCTAAGTACGAAGGGTTTAAACATTTCCAAAGCCATTTCTTTCGGAAGTCCGCACTGGGAAATATTAAGCTGGGGTCCGACGACGATTACGGAACGTCCGGAATAATCTACCCTTTTACCCAAAAGGTTTTGTCTGAATCTTCCCTGTTTTCCCCTTAGCATGTCAGACAAAGACCTCAAAGGCGAAGCAACAAACTGTCCGCTTCTCTGAGACGCGTCTATTAAAGAATCGACCGATTCCTGAAGCATTCTCTTTTCGTTTCTTAAAATTATCTCGGGAGCTCCGAGTCCTATTAAGTGTTTCAGTCTGTTATTCCTGTTTATTACTCTTCTGTATAAATCGTTAAGGTCCGAGGTTGCGAATCTTCCGCCGGCCAGCTGTACCATAGGCCTTAAATCCGGAGGGATAACGGGAAGTACCGTAAATACCATGTTGGAAGGAGAAACTCCCGCTTTTCTCATATCCTCGATGAGTCTTAGTCTTTTTATTACCTTTAAGTATTTCTGTCCTTTTGATTTCTCGGCCTCTTCCCTCAAAGACATGATTAAAGCTGCAAGGTCGATTTTGTTTACAAGCTCCATTAATCCTTCCGCGCCGGTTTTAATTGTGAAGAAAACAGGAATATCGTATTCCAGAATCTTGTAATATTCGTCTTCGGAAAGTACGCTTCCGACCTTAAGGCTTTTAAGAAGCCTTGAAAGCGCTTCGGAAATTTCCTCGAGTTTCTTATTTTCGGTATCGAATCTTTCTTTAAGTCTTGCTATTTTTTGTCTCTTCTGAAGCTCTAACTCTTCCGCTATTAATGTCTTTTGTTCACCTTTTACTTTTATGTCTTTGCTGTCTTTTTTCTTGTCTGCCATTTCGGCTTCGATTTTCTTTTCTTCCTCTTCCATTTCTTTTTTCTGTTCGACTTTTCTAGCCTCTATTGTTTTATTAAGAGTGGCAAGAGCTTCTTTTTTCTTTTCTTCGTCTATGCCTACAACAAGATAAGAAGCGTAATAGATAACGCTTTCAAGGTTTTTCTGAGACATATCCAGAATAAGAGACAAGGGCGAAGAAGATCCCTTAAAGAACCACACGTGGGCAACGGGTGCTGCTATTGTAATATGGCCCATTCTTTCTCTCCTCACTCTCGATAAAGTAACCTCGACTCCGCATTTATCGCAGATTATCCCGCGGTTTCTTATTCTCTTATATTTTCCGCAATAGCATTCCCAGTCTTTTGTGGGACCGAAAATTCTTTCGTCAAAAAGTCCGTCTTTTTCGGGCCTTAAAGTTCTGTAGTTTATTGTTTCCGGTTTTGTTACCTCTCCGTATGACCAGGAAAGAATATCTTCTTTTCCGGCCAATAAAATCTTTAAAGCCTTAAAGTCCAATACTGTTAAATCTTTCATTTTTTTAGAATTGTCGTTATTCATTTATTTCCTCCTTGCTTTCTTCTGCAGTTTCCTCCGACGCTTCTCCTACCGTTTCCGAAGTCTGTACATCCTGGGGAGTTTCTTCTCCCGAAAGCTCCATTCCTTCTTCGCCTGGAGTTACGCCTTCTTCTCCGCCACCCAACTCGTCCTGAAGTTCTTTGGCCTGATCTTCAACTTTTTCCTCTGCATTTTCTTCCGCCGGAGTTTCGTTTGTAGGAATATCCAAGGGTTTATCCGATATTGTAGCTCCCATAGGCACAACATTCAACCCCAAAGCCTGAAGCTCTTTTATAAGGACCTTGAATGATTCCGGAACTTTGGGTGTAGGAATATCTGTTCCTTTAACAATTGCTTCAAATGCTTTTGCCCTTCCCACAACGTCGTCGGACTTAATCGTAAGCATTTCCTGCAATGTATACCTTGCTCTGTGAGATTCCAATGCCCAGACTTCCATTTCTCCAAGTCTCTGTCCTCCCATTTGGGCTTTTCCTCCCAATGGCTGCTGGGTTACCAAAGAATATGGCCCCGTCGAGCGTGCATGGGTCTTGTCTTCTACCATGTGAATAAGCTTCATTACATATTCTATTCCTACAACTGCAGGATTCTCATAAGGCTCTCCTGTTCTTCCGTCGTAAAGAACCGCTTTTCCGTTGACGGGAAGGCCGGCTTTTTTGAGCTCTCCCACAATTCTTTCTTCGTCTACCTCTTCAAAAACAGGAACTCCGACTTTTGATTTTAGATCCCTCTCGGCCCAGCCCAAATGGGCTTCCAAAAGCTGTCCCAAATTCATACGTGCAAGCACCGAAATAGGCGAAATTATAATGTCTACGGGTGTCCCGTCCGCAAGATGAGGCATGTCTACTTCGGGAAGAATCCTCGAGATTACGCCTTTATTTCCGTGTCTTCCGGCAAGTTTGTCTCCTATTACAACGTGTCTGAACTGCGCTACTTCGACAAGAATTTTTCTAATTGTTCCCGGCTCCAACTCATCTCCTTTTTTCCTGTCCAATATCTGCACGCTTATAACGGTTCCTCTTTCTCCGTGGGGCATTCTAAGCGAGGTATCCCTCACTTCTCTTGCCTGTTCTCCGAATATTGCCCTCAAAAGTCTTTCTTCTGCCGTCAATTCCGTTTCGCCTTTTGGTGCAATTTTCCCTACAATTATGTCTCCCGGTCCGACCGAGCTTCCTACGACCACTATTCCGTCTTCGTCAAGGTTTGCCAAATCTTCCTCGGAAACGTTTGGAATATCCCTCGTTGTTTCTTCGGGGCCCAATTTTGTCTCAACAACGGCAGCCTCATATTTCTCTATATGAATAGAAGAAAGAACATCCTCTTTTACAAGTCTTTCGGAGATTACGATAGCGTCTTCGTATCCCAACCCGTCAAAAGAAGTGTATGCTATCAAAAGATTTTGTCCCAGGGCCAGCTCTCCGTTGTCGGATGCGGGTCCGTCCACCAAAAGGTCGTCCTTTTTAACTTTCTGTCCCGTTTTTACAACAGTTCTTTGGGTATAAGATGTAGCCTGCGAAGTTCTTCTAAACGAATCTACAAAATATGTTACCTCTTCTTTGGGTCCTTTTCCTTTTATTGTAACTTTATTCGCATCGGCAAAGGTTATTGTACCGTCAAAAGGAGCTCTTATTACCCTTCCCATAACCGAAGAAATAGAACCTTCCATTCCGGTTCCGACAGTCGGACTTTCGGGCTTAACCAAAGGAACTGCTTGACACTGCATATGGGTACCCATTAAAGCCCTGTTTGCTTCGTCATGAGAAATAAAGGGAATCAAAGAAGCCGCACTTCCGACAACCTGGCGCGGGACAACGTCTATAAATTCTATGTTTTCTTTTTCTGTTTCTATAAATTCGCCCTTATATCTTGCCGGCACTCTTTCGTTGTCTATTGTATCGTTGTCGGAAAGCACTCCTGCGTGAGTTATATAATGGTCTCTTTCATCATCCGCTGCGAGATAAACAAGTTCTTTTGTAACCTTAGAGGTTGTTCCTTTTCCGTGTTTTTCGTGAACAACTTTCCTGTAGGGAGTTTCCAAAAACCCGTATTCGTTTACTTTCGAATATAAAGCCATATAGGTAACAAGTCCTATGTTCGGTCCTTCGGGACTTCTAATTGGGCAAATTCTTCCGTACTGCGAAGAGTTTATATCGCGGATGGAAAAGGCCGCTCTTTCCCTTGAAATTCCTCCGGTTCCCATAACCGTAAGCCTGTTCAAGTTGTCTATCTCGGACAGGGGATTTGTCTGATCCAAAATCGTAGAGAGCTGCGAAGTCCTGAAGAATTCGTTAATGGCTGCCATTATGGGCCTTGCGTTTATAAGTCCGGCAATTGTCACAGGGACGTCGGGCTGAATCAATGTCATTCTTTCTTTTATGCTCCTTTCAAGCCTTAATACCCCTATCCTGAATGCTGTTGCCGCTACCAGTTCTCCGACGCATCTTACCCTTCGATTTGCAAGAGAATCTATATCGTCTACCCCGTCTTTTCCTCTTGCTAGTTCTATTAGATAACTTATTGCTCCTATGATATCGTCAACCGTTAATATCTTAGTTTCTTTGTCTGCGGGGTTAAATCCGGATGTTCCTTCGAGTTTTCTGTTTATTTTGTATCTTCCTACTTCTCCAAGATCATATCTTCTGTTATTAAAAAACATTCCGTTAAAATTTTCCCTTACTTTATCCAAAACCACAGGCTCTCCGGGGTGCATTTTTCTGAAAATTTCTATAAGAGCGTCCGTTGCATCTGCAGTTTCATCTTTTGCGAGAGTGTTTTCAATAAATGATGTTTTTCCGTCTGCCTCCAAATCCTTGAATTTTTCTTTTATCTCTTCGTTAGAGGAAATTCCCAAAGCCCTTAAGAATGTCGATGCCAAAAACTTTCTTCTCCTGTCGATTTTTACCATTATTGTTTCGTGCCTTGTGGTCGTAAATTCGAGCCAGCTTCCGTGGACTGGCCTTATTTCCGCAGTAAAAAGATTTTTTCCGGTTACGTTATCCTGGACTGCCGTAAAGAATACACCGGGGCTTCTTACAAGCTGGTTTACTACCGCTCTTTCTATTCCGTTTACGATAAAGGTTCCTCTCTCGGTCATTTGGGGAATGTCTCCCAAAAATACTTCCTGGTCTATTGTCGAATTTGTTTTTTTATTTATTAATGTGGCGTTTACGTAAAGAGGGGCGTCGAATGTCAAACCTTTGGAAAGAGCAATCTGCGGAGTATTAGTAGGCTTTCCGAGCCTGTAATCCTTAAGAACAAGACTCCAGTTTTTTTCGGTGAAATCATCAATCGGGGAAATTTCTTGTAATACTTGTGCTATTCCTTTTTCTAAAAACCACTTATAGGATTCTTTTTGTACGGCAAGCAAATCGAGTTGTGGCAAAAGAGAATGCTTTTTACCCCAGTTCTTTCTTTCGATAATATTATCCTTATTGTCTTTGTCGGTATTTTTAGGCATCGGTAAAAATTTTTAGAAGGATTTATCGTAGGGCACACAACACCAAAAAAAAGGCGCAAGAATCTCTCCTTGTAAATCCTTTATATATAAAGTGTTGTTTTTATACCATACAATTTCCAGGTATGTCAAGAGGGAATTATTCTCAGCACTTTATAAACTTTACGAACTTTATAACTTTATGAATTAAAAAAGTTTTTCGTAAACGACAAAATTTACATGGCGGAAATGATTTTTAAAACCACCTGTATTTTTATACCCGAGGTCTTCATAAAACTTCCTTACATCCCAGTCTTCTCCTGTTATTAGATACGATTTGTGTGCGCCCATATTTTTTCCGAATTCCTCCGCTTTTTCCAAAAGCATTTTTCCTATTCCTTTTTCCCTTTTATCTTTGGCGACAATCAAATCTCCTATATATAAAACTCCTTCCTCGAATTTTCCGGAAATTGATCCCACTATTTGTCCGTATTCTTCCGCCTTAAAAACAAATTCTTCTTCTTTCCAACCGTTTCCTTCCCCGTAATATTTTTGGTCGGCAAAAACCCATTCTTTTTCATTAAAATCTTTTATTTCTTCCAACGAAGATTTAATTATGTTTACCATGAAGAAATTATATCACTAACAACTCTAAGTTCTGAATTTCTATCATTTTACAGTGCCGTTTACTTTTACCGGTTCCATTTTTATTTTTATTCTTTTCTCTCCGTTTGGAAGCTCAAACGGCTTTCCAGTATACCTTATCGAAAGCTCGTTTATATGGTCTTTTGCGCCTTCTTCTATTATTTCTACTGGTTTTGCCTCTATCTCAAGAAAAATTCTTGCATCCTCAGGGTCAAAAAATGCAAGAGTAGCCTCTCTTTCTTTTTCTATATGAGCAGGCCAATGCCTCCCTTTTACGCTGTTTAAAAAGAAATATCCGTCCCTGAATTCAAACCACGCCAGATTTATCTGTATACTTCCGTCCGAACGCTTTGTTCCTATATATACAAGCATTGGCTTTTTTAAAAATATTCCCTGTTCTTCGGTAAGTTCTAGCATATTTATATAAAATTATTTTCGTCTCCCCTTTTATAGCTTCCTACAAGTTCTGCTACTTCCAAAACTCCGTCTTTTAGCTGGTCTTCCAAATCCCCTCTTTTTGCCTCATCGGTTAATGTAATAGTTCTGTCAATTGCAAAAAGCCTGAACCTATAATGGTGTTCTCCGCTTGGCGGACACGGTCCCGTGTAACCCAACTCTCCGTTATCGTTTAATCCTTCCTCTGCTTCCTGCGGCACGTCGTTTTCAAGAATTTCCGTAGTATCGGGGCTTATGTTCCAGACGATCCAATGCGTAAAATTTTTAAACTGGGGAGGAGCATCCGGATCATCTACCATCAAAACCAAAGAAGCCGCATTTTCGGGAACATCGCTTATTTCCAAAGGAGGACTTATATTTTCTCCGTCACAAGTGTAAGCAACCGGAATTTCCTGCTGATTTTCAAAAGCCGAACTTTTTATTTGCATATAAAGAATTGTAAATTTGTAATTATAAGAAGAGGTTAAAAGAAAGTAAGAATTTTTGAAGAATCAATGAATTTTTATTGAACCTTTGTTTACCGTTGTGGTTGGAAAATTATAAATCGATGAACCCGGCTCATTGTCATAGACAACGGAATTATCGGAAGGATTTGTTATCTGAATTCTTATTGTGTCCGGCGAATTCGTAGAACCTCCATCAAGCGCAGTCAGCAAGAAATTATAATTTCCCCCACCGTTTATTGTCCCGCTGCCATAAAGATATGCAACATTGTTCCAAATTAAAAGCCAGCTGTAAGAAGTGCTGTCAAAGCTAAAATTACCTCCCTTAAAGTCAAGCTTAAGTTTTCCGTTGGGAGTAGTATTTCCCGCAACATATTTAGAATTAACACCGAATTTCATTTCTCCCGTTGCGAAAGGATTTTGAGTATATGCCCCCAGGGGAGAAGTAAATGTGCCCGATGCTGTAAGAAAACTTCCGCTTGGATCGTAAACCGTAACGTATTGGTAGTTAGCTGTCCCAAACCCGTTGTCTTTATCCAAAACTTTTACGCTTACAGTATAAACCCCTGTTGAAGCATAAGAATGGCTGGCAGAAACTATGCCCGTTGTGTTTGACATTTCCGTACCGGTTGACTGCGATGTGGTTCCGTCTCCCCAATCCCAAACTGCTGTATAAGTATCGGCAGTTCCGGGATCGGAAAAAGATGCGGTTGCAGTGACCGGGGTATTAACTGCTGCCGCCGTATTATCTACTGTTAAAGAAGTTACTGTGGGAGAAACGTTGTTAATATAAATTCCTGCCGTTTGGGATTGAGGCATTCCTAATCCGTCCGAAATCGTTACTGTTACCGTATAGCTTCCTGTTCCGGAATATGTATGATTTAAACTGAAAGTGTTTCCCAAAATTAATAACGGCACAGAGCCAGATCCGTCCCCATAATCAACTGTTCCGCTAAAAGAAGTCGACGAATTTGCAACTGCGTCGCTAAAAGAGCCGTTTACCGAATAAACTGCTGAGCCTTCGGAAAGGCTTGCTCCGGGCAAACTTATACTAATACCCGTGCAAGCAGGAAGAGAAGGAACAGGCGAAGTACAATTCGAATTACAGTAAATAGGCGTTAAATTTCCTCCTATTGCGCTGTTACAAGTAGTTCCATTCAGTGCATATCCCGGACCCAGGCCTGCTTGAGATGTTCCCGGGGGACATATACCGCAAAAGGGGACGCTTGCAAAAACTGGAGATTTAAAAGAAAACAAGAACAGACCTAAAAAAGAAATAAGGAAAAAACTTAAAAGTTTTTTCATACTATTTAACAATAAAGAACCTTTTATCCTTTGTCAAGCTACCTTTCGTCTCTCACCTCCAACCTCTAACCACCAACCGCCAACTATGAACTCCGACCCCGAACTATGAGCCATGAACTTGAACCCTGAACCACCAACTTTACGCTTTACAAACTGCTGTTGTCGCTATCCCTGTATTGCCTGTACTCTTCAACAATTTTATTTCTTCTTAAAAACATTAAAAGGCCGAAAGACAAAACAATAAATGCTCCAATTTGTATAGAAAGCGAAGGTCCTATTCTGTCCGTAAGCCAGCCTATTTCAAAATTTCCCAAAGGCGCTGTCCCTATAAACATCAATACATATATGCTCATTACACGTCCCCGCAAAACATTAGGGACCATGTGTTGGATGGTCGAGTTTAGGGTTGTAAGTTGGGCTATAAGGCCGAATCCTGCACAAAAAAGCGCAATAAGAGAAACAATAAAACTTATGTGCAAAGAGAAAAGTATTATAAAAGCGGCAAAAATAAAATTTCCTCCAAAAATATAATAGACTGGCGAAAATTTTCCGGCGGTTGCCGAAACTACAGCAGTTGCCAAAAGCGCTCCGAGTCCTGTCGCAATGTATAAATAGCTGAGCCCCTCGGCGCCCATACCGAAAACGTTCTTTGCGATAAGCGGAAGAATCGTTGTATACGACCAGCCGAAAATAGAAACTACTCCTATAAGAAATAAAAGCGAACGGATAATTGGGTGTTTGAAAGAATAAGAAATTCCTTCTTTTATTGCCGCAATTGGGTTAAGCGAAGTCTTATGGTAAATTTCGGGAACCTTCATTGCAAAAAGCGCGGCGATAACCGCCAGGTAACTTATTGCGTTTAGGATAAATGCTCCTCCCGTTCCGACAAATACTATGAGTATTCCCGCAATTGCGGGGCCTATTACGCGGGCTGCGTTAAAGGTTCCCGAATTAAGGGCAATTGCCGATTGCAGCCGTTCTTTTCCGACTATCTCGGGGACAAAAGCCTGTCTTGCAGGAGAATCAACAGCGGTAACAATACCCAGAAGAAAAGCAAGAGTAATAATTTCCCAGATGTTTATAAGTTTTAAAACCGTAAGAACACCGTAGATAAAAGCAAGTATCATCGCCGAACTTTGAGTAAAAAGAAGAATTCTTTTTTTAGGGAATCTGTCTACGACAAGACCTCCGTAAAGGGAAAACAAAAGTGTCGGCAAACTTGCCGCGGCCGCAACAATTCCAAGAAGTAATGCGGAATTTGTAAGGGTTAAAACCAACCACCCTTCGGCAACAACCTGAAGCCATGTCCCCACGAGTGATACTAACTGACCTGAAAAGTACAGAAAATAATTCCTGTTTTTTAAAGCCGGAAAAAGGTTAAAAACTTTTCCAATATAAGGGAATTCTCCTACGCTTATCTCCGGACTTTCGTCTATTATATATTCCTGTTCTTTGCTGTAGTTTTCTGCGGAATTTTCAGCCATCTCTTCATTATAAACACAAAATATAAAACTTAAAACACAAATAAGCTTTAATTCTTTAAGTTTTCTTTCAGGTTAAATTAATAAACGGATGTTATAATAGCCGTTTGTGAAGCTAAAAATTAACAAGACATTTTTACTCCTTTTTGCAATTTTTCTTATTACTCTATTCTTCAGATTTTTTAACTACATAAACCGATGGGGCATAGCTTCCGATCAGGCAAGAGATGCAATTGTTTCCAGTTATGCAATCGCCAACAACAGTCTTCCGTTAATAGGTCCTTTTTCCGCATCCGGTCCCTTTGTCTTCGGACCTTTTATGTATTGGTTCTTAATAATAGTAGGCCATATCCTCGGTTTTTCGTATCTGGGATACTGGATAGGACTTACATTTTTCTCTTCTCTTATGGCTTTTCTCATGTTTTTAGTGGGAAAGGAAATAAAAGATAATTTTACAGGCCTTTTGCTTGCATTTTTTAATGCTATTTCCACCATGCAAAATAATCTTGCCACAAATCTTACCGAATCTGCGCTTGCCGGAATTTTCTCGGTTTTTTCCCTGTATTTTTTTATAAGATCCGTAAAATACGGTTCTTTTGCGAATGATTTTTTTCTGGGATTATTTACAGCCCTTGCTATAAATACCCACCCCCAGTCCATACCTCTTGGCCTTTTGCTTTTAGCGTCAATATTGATTTCAAGAAACGTCAAAAAAATCTCTTTTTTGATTCTGGGGTTTGTTATCCCGTTTATTCCTCTTGCAATATTTGACCTGCAAAGCAACTTTTATGAAAGCAAAAATATTTTGGGATATTTTTTAACCGCTCACAGCTCGGGGACAGAAGTCCCAAAAAGATGGTTGACTTACCTTAGTCAAACCTGGCCGCAGTTTTGGTCTTTAATGCTTGGCGGAAATTTCTATATCTCGGTAGGACTTGTTCTGTTAACTGTTCTTGTTTTCTTGTATGCGATTTACAAAAAGGATATACAAAAACCCATACTTTCACTTGCAATAATTTATGCTTTTATTTTTATAATACTAAGATATTTTCCCGGACAGCTTTTCGGAGATTTCGTAGCTTTTTTGGTCCCCCTATTTTTAATACTCGTAACCTGGGCCGTTGTAAAAATCAAACAATTAAATCTTTACGCAGGAATTTTAATTATAGCAGTTATTAGCCTAACTTCTATCTACTCTACCTTTAACGCAATAAATATGGCTACAAATTATTCCTGGCCGAATGCAAAAAAACTCGAGAATGTCCTGGTACAGGAATTTCCAAAAAATACAAAGTTTTCCGTTTATGATTTCGGCCATACAAATACTCAAATAAGTTACCCTTTGGTTTATGCGCTTTATTTGGACGGAAAAATAAACGATTCGGGGCAAAAAATAGGAATAAACTCCCAAATAATGCCGGGTTATCAGCTTAATTATTTTGAAAAAGACAGATATACCGCCTTCTTTTATACCCTGGGACAAAACGATAAAACTCTTGTTAAAAACGGATGGGTAAACGTAAATCCTTCCAATATCTATAAGTCCGTCGAAAACTGGTACAAATCGGATAGTGGAAAGTAGAAAATGGAGGCTAGCGAATGGTGATTTTCTTCGAAAATATTGTGACCTCAATTCCGGGTTTTTGTCTTCTTTTCATTTCCCTGGAAACTCTTTGAAATTCAATTCTGGCTCCGTCCAATTCCGTTTGAGTTTCTTCGGAAAGTTCGCCTTCTATCCTCGCTTCCAAAGCGGCTCCTGCCCTTACTTTTATAAGGTTTTGTACGGCGCTATTGTACTCGGCGGTAGTCTGTCTTATTCCCAAAGGAGGAACACCCCTTACCTCAAATATTTTCGGGATTCCCATTCTTCTTGAAACTCTTCTTTCCATTCCGCAAATATTACCATTTTTAAAAAAATTTTAAAAGAGGAATTAGAGATATTGAGTAGGCACCCATACATAAAGAACGGTTGAAGCCATATTGAGCAGAAGATATACTGACGCAACCATGCGTCACTACAACATTCTACCCGTTCCGGTAATTCAAGCAGCAGAGCTTTCTAAAGA